>NZ_JBUPVZ010000015.1:0-89591 GCF_055486375.1 Bacillus sp. 11C | reverse complement strand
CGAAGTGGCTAAACGCGGCGGACTGTAAATCCGCTCCCTCAGGGTTCGGCAGTTCGAATCTGCCCCCCTCCACCATTTTTATAGGGGCATAGTTTAACGGTAGAACAGAGGTCTCCAAAACCTCCGGTGTGGGTTCGATTCCTACTGCCCCTGCCAAATTTATGACATCTTGAGATTATGGCGGTTGTGGCGAAGTGGTTAACGCACCAGATTGTGGCTCTGGCACTCGTGGGTTCGATTCCCATCAATCGCCCCATATTATCATTGGGCTATAGCCAAGCGGTAAGGCAACGGACTTTGACTCCGTCATGCGTTGGTTCGAATCCAGCTAGCCCAGTCTCACTTTTTTATATCAATTGCATATCATGTATTAAGTCCCTTAAGATGCGGAAGTAGTTCAGTGGTAGAACACCACCTTGCCAAGGTGGGGGTCGCGGGTTCGAATCCCGTCTTCCGCTCCAATTACGGCGGCATAGCCAAGTGGTAAGGCAGAGGTCTGCAAAACCTTTATCCCCGGTTCAAATCCGGGTGTCGCCTTTCTTTTGCCGGGGTGGTGGAATTGGCAGACACACAGGACTTAAAATCCTGCGGTAGGTGACTACCGTGCCGGTTCAAGTCCGGCCCTCGGCACCAATTTTACTTACATGATAAGTCGAATTGGTGTTTTTGTTTTATCATTATAACTAATCATATTAATGATCTACTTGTGTAGATCATTTTTTTATTGCTTTGATTTATCATAAGCAGAAGTTCTGATACATGATCATAAAGCTGCTTTAGCCATTATGTTTAGCCAAGTCTCTTAACACTTTTTAATTATTATCTTTCCAAAAAAACTTTTTTGAAATTCGTTGACACTTAATAAGATCCATGATATATTTATATTCGTCGGTTAGATACGACGTAAAACTTGCCGGTGTGGCGGAATTGGCAGACGCGCACGACTCAAAATCGTGTTCCTTCTGGAGTGCCGGTTCGACCCCGGCCACCGGTATACTGAAAAACCCGTTTCTTATGTAGAAACGGGTTTTTGTTTTTTTATAATTTATTCAGCGTATTGGTCTATGATCTCTTCTAACACCTCTTCAAGCTCTTCTGCATCTTCAAGCTCTGATTGGCTGAAGCGGACGCGTACGAGCTGTTCTCCGTCATTATACATCTCTTCAAGCCATCCTCGCAGGCCCCTTGCTCTGCGGTCGACTTCGATAATCATGTCTAAACCGTCTTCGTCTAAAAGGAAAATAATTTCTAATTCATCAAGCATCTGACGATAGTAGCCTGATGTTGGGACGAACTCAAATTCTTGAACAAATGGAAGTCGGCGCCGGAAGTAGGGCGCTTGTTCGCAGTCTGCTTCGTTCAGGCGGAAGCCCAGGTTTTCGATTGCTTCCAGCACACTTTCAATCCAGGGATGCGCTTCAACGTAAATGCGGTCATGGTCGGATTTATCGATACCGCCTTGAATATCAAGGTCTGTCACTACGGCGACTTCTACCTTCCCTACAGTGATCGGCGTATCAAGAGGGAGAGTGAATGAGAATGGAAATTGATGCTCTTCACCAGGCTGAATGGTGAATGAACCAGTGACCCGAAAAGAATGGATTGTAGCGTATTTACGGTGCTCTTCATCGTCTTTTACAATGACGTACCGTGTATTAAGCTGTAAGTCAATGTAGCGGATGTCCTGAGCGATTTTTCCGCCTTTGACATGGACAGTTCCCCGTACTTCTTCTCCTGGATAATAGGCGTCTTTCTCTAAAATTGTATCTACTTTTGCAGCACCGATTCCGGCACTTGCCGCAAACTTCTTGAAAAATGACATATTAGATCTTCCCCTTTTTCTTTTTCTCAACAGATATACGTAAGAAAGAGGAAAAAAGATTCGTTTGATTCATACTTTTTTCCTATATTCGTAAAGTCTTGGGACAGACTAAGAATAATTTAAAGCAAAGGAGCGGAGTTGAAATGAATAAAGAAAGTCTGGTTGCTGATGAATTACATAGAATGTTTTTGGCTGGTGAACTGCAAATCACGGTAGAAGAGGATATAAACAATATTTCCGAAAGGCTGAGAAATGGTGATCTCAGTTTAGACTCATTAAGCGGTGAAGACGCGTTTATAAAAGAAACGGTAAACGAGGCTTTACAAAGAGTGGAGCAATAAAAGGAAGAGACGGTGTCCCATAAATGAGACACCGTCTTTTTTTATGACTTTGTTACAGTTCTCTATGAAATGAACAACTGTAACTAATTGTTCATGCAACGCTTTCTGAGGTCTGGGTTTGCGAGTTCTGTTCTGCGCAATTTTTATTTTATGCTGGTTTTAGTTGCTGTTAGGTTTGATTCGGGCTATAAATCATCGTTAGGAATTTAATGTTCTAGCTCTTTCTGATAAAAAAATATTTAGGCTTGTGTCATGCTATAATGAATAACAAATTTTGTCGGGGAGTGGGATGATGAAACAGATTATTGCGATGGGAGGGGGAGGTTTTTCGATGGAGCCAGAAAATTTGTCCCTCGATCGATATATCATGAATCAATCGGCACGGAAGACGCCTCGTATTTGTTTTTTGCCGACGGCAAGCGGTGATTCCCAAAACTATGTTCAGCGGTTTTATCATACATTTCAAACATTGGATTGTGTGCCATCTCATTTATCCTTATTTAAGCCGCCGTCAACAGATTTAACTTCTTTTGTTATGGAAAAGGACGTGATTTATGTTGGCGGGGGGAATACACGGAATATGCTTGTGCTATGGAAGGAGTGGGGGCTGGATCTTATTCTCAGAGAGGCGTGGAAGAGCGGTGTGGTTCTAGCTGGATTAAGTGCCGGTGCGATCTGCTGGTTTGCAGAAGGGGTGACGGATTCAGCCGGACCGCTGACAAGTATGAAAAGTTTAGGCTTTTTGCAAGGAAGCTTTTGTCCTCATTATGACGGTGAGAAGGATCGGAGACCGATATACCATCAGCTGATATGTAACGAATTCTTGTGCGAGGGCTATGCGGCGGAAGATGGAGCGGCTCTCCATTTCATAAATAATCAGCTGTTTCAGACAGTGAGTTCAAGACCGGGTGCAAAGGTATATCGGGTGACGAGGGGTGAACATGAAATATTTGAAACTCCGCTGCCGGTCAAATATTTGGGGTGAATTAGCTGAATATTTTATATATTCCTCTTTTTTTTAGGTTGGTTTTATGTTAAGATAAGTCCGAAATCAATAGTTACTGGGGGTGCCCGTTTTCGGGCTGAGAGAGAAGGTAAGCTTCTTAACCCTTTGGACCTGATCTGGTTCGTACCAGCGTGGGGAAGTAGAGAAATTGTTTTTATTATTGTCGTGCTGGGCAATAATAAGTTTCTTTCTGACTGTAACCGGGTTCATTCATTTGAATCCGGTTTTTTGTGCTGGTTATGGGCTTGATTTTGTCCTTTCAAACGAAGAGAGGGGAAGATCAGTGATGCAAAACAATTCAGTGCAGCAAGCCAACATTTCTATTATGTCGAGTTTTTCGGGTAGCAAGAAAGTATATGTGGAGGGTTCTTCTGCGGACATCCAAGTGCCGATGAGGGAAATCGCATTGAGCCCGACGACAGGGTCGTTCGGCGAAGAGGAAAACGCGCCTGTGCGTGTCTATGATACAAGCGGACCTTATACGGATCCTGATGTGACCATTCATATTCAAGAAGGATTAAAGCCTCTCCGCCAAAAATGGATCAGTGAGCGCGGCGATGTCGAAGAATATGAGGGACGGGCGATCAAACCAGAAGATAACGGTTATAAAAAAGCAAACCTAAACGTAAGCTACCCAGGACTAAAGCGGAAACCGCTGCGGGCGAAAGCAGGCCAAAATGTCACACAAATGCATTATGCCAAAAAGGGGATCATTACACCTGAGATGGAGTTTATCGCAATCCGCGAGCATGTGTCTCCCGAATTTGTCAGAGATGAGGTAGCAAGCGGCCGGGCGATCATTCCTTCAAATATTAATCATCCTGAAAGCGAACCGATGATTATCGGCCGGAATTTTCATGTGAAGATTAATGCGAATATCGGGAATTCAGCGGTTACGTCATCTATAGAAGAAGAAGTGGAAAAAATGACGTGGGCCATTCGCTGGGGAGCGGATACGATGATGGATCTTTCTACCGGAAAAGACATTCATACGACGCGTGAATGGATTATCCGCAATTGCCCCGTGCCTGTGGGAACTGTTCCGATTTATCAGGCCCTTGAAAAGGTAAACGGCGTAGCGGAGGATTTAACGTGGGAGATTTACCGTGATACGCTGATCGAGCAGGCAGAGCAGGGAGTGGATTATTTTACGATTCACGCGGGTGTTTTGCTGCGGTATGTGCCGTTAACCGCCAAACGGACAACGGGAATCGTGTCACGCGGGGGAGCGATTATGGCACAGTGGTGTCTGGCTCATCATCAGGAAAGCTTTTTGTATACTCATTTTGAAGAAATCTGTGAAATCATGAAAGCGTATGATATTGCTTTCTCTCTTGGGGATGGGCTTCGCCCTGGATCAATCGCTGATGCCAATGACGAAGCGCAGTTTGCTGAATTGGAGACTCTCGGAGAATTGACGCAAATTGCCTGGAAGCATGATGTTCAGGTGATGATTGAGGGACCAGGGCATGTGCCGATGCATAAAATTAAAGAGAACGTCGATAAACAAATGGACATTTGTAAAGAAGCGCCTTTTTACACCTTAGGACCGCTGACGACAGATATTGCGCCGGGCTATGACCATATTACTTCAGCGATCGGAGCGGCGATGATCGGCTGGTATGGAACAGCCATGCTTTGTTATGTAACGCCGAAGGAGCATTTGGGGCTGCCTAATCGTGATGATGTACGTGAAGGAGTCATTACATATAAAATTGCTGCGCATGCCGCTGATCTTGCCAAAGGGCATCCCGGAGCGCAAAAACGGGATGACGCTTTATCGAAAGCCCGCTTTGAATTCCGTTGGCGTGACCAGTTTCATCTATCTCTTGATCCGGAAAGAGCGCTTGAATACCATGATGAAACCTTGCCGGCAGAAGGAGCGAAAACCGCTCATTTCTGTTCAATGTGCGGTCCGAAGTTTTGCAGCATGAGAATTTCTCAGGATATTCGGGACTATGCGAAGGACAAAGAGCTTAGTGAATGGGATGCCATCGAAGAGGGGATGAAAGAAAAAGCCGAAGAATTTGTAAATCAAGGCAGCCAGCTTTATAAATAAAAGATTGCCAGCGAATTAATTTCAGCATTTCTGATCGGGGCACCGAAGGCTCTTATCTTTTAGATAAGGGCCTTTTTTTGTATTAATGGGAATAAGATTTTGCCGTTTAAGCTCTGATTTTGAAAACAAACGAGAGGTTATGAAGTAACGATGCCCATGGAGGAAATTGATATGAAGCATACGAAGTGCGTAACTAAATAAAAAACCCGCTAATTGCACAGCGGGTTTTTGCATCTCTATTAAGCATCTTTTTTAATCGGCAATCCAAGGCCTTCTGCCACGCGTTTTCCGTATTCAGGATCGGCTTTGCAGAAATGCTCGATTTGGCGAAGTTTGATTTCTTCTTTTTCTACCGGCTTCATGGCGTTTACGATATTTTCAACGAGGCGGGCACGCTCATCCTCGCTCATCAAACGGTAGAGGTCACCGGCTTGTGTGTAGTGATCGTTGTGATCATAGCTTACGCTGTCAGCGATTCCTTCTACCGGATATGCTGCTTGTTTATCCTCAGGTGACTCTTTCGGACCGCCGAAGCTGTTAGGCTCGTAATATACAGATCCGCCGCCGTTGTTATCAAAACGCATTTGTCCGTCACGCTGATAATTGTTGACTTCGTTGCGTGCGCGGTTGATTGGCAGCGCTTGATGGTTTGCGCCAACACGGTAGCGGTGTGCATCATGATAAGCAAACAGCCGGCCTTGAAGCATTTTATCCGGAGAAACATCAATGCCAGGCACAAGTGTTCCAGGTGAGAATGTCGCTTGTTCTACTTCTGCAAAGTAGTTTTCCGGATTTCTGTCGAGAACCATGCGTCCGACTTCGATTAACGGATAGTCTTTTTGAGACCAAACTTTTGTGACATCAAACGGATCGAAGCGATACGTATTTGCATCTTCTAAAGGCATGATTTGCACATATAGTTTCCATGCGGGGAAATCACCGTTTTCGATCGCGTTGAAAAGATCTTCTGTATGATAATCTGGGTTTTCACCGGCAATTTTTGCAGCGGTACTAACATCAAGGTTTTTCACGCCTTGTTCTGTTTTAAAGTGATATTTAATCCATACGCCTTCGCCTTCGGCATTGGTCCATTTGAATGTATGGCTTCCAAAGCCGTGCATGTGGCGAAGTGTCGCAGGAATCCCGCGGTCAGACATCAGAATCGACACTTGGTGAAGCGATTCTGGTGAAAGTGACCAGAAATCCCATACAGCTGTAGGGTTTTTTAAGTGTGTTTTTGGATCTCTTTTTTGTGTATGGATGAAATCAGGGAACTTAATCGCATCGCGGATAAAGAATACCGGTGTATTGTTTCCGACGATGTCATAGTTTCCTTCTTCAGTATAAAATTTAACGGCAAATCCGCGCGGGTCGCGAACTGTGTCAGCCGAGCCAAGTTCACCGGCAACTGTTGAGAAACGGATGAACAACGGTGTGCGTTTGCCGACTTCAGAAAGGAAAGCGGCTTTCGTGTATTTTGTTACATCGTTTGTTACTTCAAAATATCCGTGAGCGCCTGCTCCTTTAGCGTGAACAACACGCTCAGGAACACGTTCTCTGTTGAAATGGGCCAATTTTTCGAGTAAATGTACATCTTGGATTAAAGTTGGTCCGCGAGAACCTGCAGTCATTGAATTTTGGTTATCTCCAACCGGGGCGCCCCAGCTAGTTGTCAGTTTATTTGAACTCATGTGATCACCTCTTGGAATTTATAAGAACATAATATCATCTCTAAGTAAAAAGTCAATATCATATTATAATTATTATAAAATAGTTATTTATATTAAGCGATATCTAGTATTGAAAATGATGATAAACCTCTGTCATAACAGGTTTTAAAACAATGAAAATTTGTGTGATCATGATTTTTTCTTTTCTATTTGCGAAACAAGCAGAGTAAGTGATAAACAGGCAGACAAAATCTCGCATAAATAGAGTTGGTTTATGACCGGTATCCTCACTTAGAAAAGTGTTTATTTTGCAGACTTGGCTTTTGCTTCTGCCAATAAGGCGCAGGTTTAAGTAAAACACAGCCCTTGAACACATGGTATGATATGTAAAGAAGGGAGCTGATTTTCTGAAAACATTGATAAGCACAACAATTATTTGCCTGATTGCTATGCTGTCAGCATGCGAAGATACAAAACAAATGGAAATCAAAGAGGCCGATATGTCAGATCTCGAAAAAAATAGAATGGATGTTGCAGCCTCCCAAACCTTCACTGCCGAGGTCGCAAATATCAGTGATAGCATTTCTGGAGCTGAAATGTATATAGAGCATTATCAAAACGGAAAGCTTGTTGAAACCATTGGACCGGTAAGTGCAGATTACTCGGAGGAAAAACCCGATTCATTACAATTTGTTTACTTTGAGAATGAGGAGGGAGAAGGTAAGAATAAACTGAGCACCGTTCATTTTGGAATTGTGGATAAACAAGGAAATATTGTGGCTGATTCGTCGTTTCGGCGTGATGATAGCGCGGCACAGGAAGTGACTCAGAAGATTTCGTCGGCTAAACCGATTTCTTTCGAAAAACCTGTATTGATCGGCAGCAGTATTAAAGGGACTGACGAACCAATGCACACCTCTGAACACAAAAAAGAGCTCATTAAGCATCAAGATGCGCTACTGTATTATGTGGAATTGCATCATTAGAAACGGGCGGCTTCAGGCCGTCTGTTTTACAAAGCGGTATACTTGCTTTTTTGAATCGTGCGTGATACATTTTAAATCGTAACAATTTCGATTTAAAAAGGAGGCTATGTGACTTGGCTAAAAAATCAAAAGTGGCAAAAGAGTTAAAACGCCAGCAGCTTGTTGAACAATACGCTGATATTAGACGCGAGCTGAAAGAAAAAGGAGATTACGAGGCACTCAGCAAGCTGCCGAGAGATTCAGCACCGGGAAGGCTCCACAATCGCTGCATGGTAACAGGGCGCCCGAGAGGATATATGAGGAAGTTTAAAATGTCCAGAATCGCTTTCAGGGAGCTGGCTCATAAAGGACAGATTCCCGGTGTGAAAAAAGCGAGCTGGTAAGAAAAACTCCGGCCGATTACAGCGCGCCGGAGTTTTTTTCGTTTTTCTTGAAAGCGATGACGTAGGATAGGTGCTGGATGATCATGATGATAAACACAATAATAATAGGGAAAAACGGAATATGCGATTGAAAAAGCGGATAAAAAATGAGAAGAACCGCTGCGGCAGGAAGCGAGAAATAGACGGCGATATAAGACGCGCGGCATGCTTTTGCCGTCATCATCTGCTCTCTTTCATCCTGCTCTTCAAATTCATCAGGCAGGAGAAGCTGCTTTCTGGCAGGGCGGCTTTTCTTATGCAAGTACATATAAACCGCAGCCGCCGCAATAAACAGAATAAAGGGAGTGAGGTTTAATTCAAACACCATCTCGCCGCTCTTTGTACGGGAAAAGGCCGCTATGCCTTCAGAGGCTTTAAAGTATGAAATCAGCGTCCAGCATGCTAGGCCAAACAAAACTAGTTGAAAAGCTGCTTTTGTTTTCATGCTCATCTTAGTATTCCTCCTCTAACCAAAAGACATCCTCCATTTTCATGGAGAAAGCTTTGCAGATTTTTAGTGCTAACAACAGTGAGGGAACATAGTCGCCTTTTTCGATAGCTGCCACCGTTTGTCTTGTGACGCCGACTGTTTCTCCGAGTTTTTCCTGGGAATAGCCCAAACGCGCCCTCAGCTCTTTCACTTTATTTTTCATCATGACGTCTGTCCCCTTCACAATCTCTTTTGATTATATTGTATAGTATACTTAACATTATGTAAATGCGACTTAACAACTTTACAAAAAGAAAACATTTTTTCGACAAAATTTTTATACTCCCTTGACGAAAAATCAATAAACGTGTAATATAAAAAAAGTCAAAGCAATACTGTTACTGACTATCATAAATGCGGGTGTAGTTTAGTGGTAAAACCTCAGCCTTCCAAGCTGATGTCGTGAGTTCGATTCTCATCACCCGCTCCATACATACGTTATTAACGCAGTGTTTCGTTTCTTAGATAAACGAAGTATTGCGTTTTTTTATGTAAAAAAGAACACATTATCTGTGTTCTTTTACGTAAGCCAATGTACTGTATGGGCGCCGCCATGAATTTGTTCAAACATTTTCGTTAATGATGATAAGAGTTTAACAGCGCTGCTTTTTTTTATGGATGGCGGGAAAAAGATGATTTGCAGCATGTTTTTGGTCTCGTTAGTAACGGGAAAGCGATTGACGCTGTTTTTTAAATCGCCAAATATGCCGTTTTCATCAGAGAAAAGCAGGATGTTTTCTTTTTCTCCCAATGAGATTCGGACTGGCTCATGAAGCTTTCCGGCGTCATAAATCATAATGGGCAGAGAATATTTTAATGCGAAAAAATCGATGGTGTCATGGGCTGAATCCTTGCTTTCCAGGAATTGTTCTTTGGATATCGGGATCAGCATGTCCTCCATTGGAGTTGTTTCTCGCTCAAATGAAGGGGTAAGCTGTTTAAAAAGTTCTCGCCATTCCTTGACGAAGGGTTCATCGGATATTCCGCCGTCCGCATAGTCGAAAAACAAGGATTCTTGAAATAGGCGAAGCCTGCCTTTCAGCATTTGCGGAGAGGAACCGACTTCGATATTCTCATAAATCACAGCCGCCGCATGTAAGCCGGCCGCACGTTCAGTAATAACAGAATCAAGTTTGATAGTCACAAGCATTCACTCCAGATACGGGATATCAACTTATTATAAACGCTGTATCGTTTTATCACAAAGAAAGGAGGCTGTGCAAAACATGAACATTTATCAGCTCAAAGAAGAATTAATTGCATACGCGAAAAGCATTGGCGTGGACAAGATTGGTTTTACGACCGCTGATACTTTTGACAGTTTAAAAGACCGTTTGATTCTTCAAGAATCACTCGGCTATCTCTCCGGCTTTGAAGAGCCGGATATCGAGAAAAGGGTGACGCCGAAGCTGCTTTTGCCGAAAGCGAAATCAATTGTGGCGATTGCTCTCGCATATCCTTCCAGAATGAAGGATGCGCCGAGAAGCACGAGAACTGAGCGCAGGGGCATTTTTTGCAGAGCTTCCTGGGGCAAAGACTATCACGATGTGCTAAGGGAAAAACTCGATCTGCTGGAGGAATTTCTGAGGAGCAAGCATGAGGATATCAGAACCAAGTCAATGGTCGATACAGGTGAATTATCTGATCGGGCGGTTGCAGAGCGGGCGGGTATCGGATTCAGCGCGAAAAACTGTATGATCACAACGCCTGAGTATGGTTCTTATGTGTATTTAGCGGAAATGATCACAAATATACCTTTTGAGCCAGATTTGCCGATTGAAGACATGTGCGGCTCCTGCACGAAATGTCTGGACGCCTGCCCGACGGGAGCATTGGTCAATCCGGGACAGCTGAATGCGCAGCGCTGCATCTCTTTTCTGACCCAGACGAAAGGATTTTTGCCTGATGAATTCCGCACAAAGATTGGAAACCGTCTGTATGGGTGCGATACGTGCCAAACGGTGTGTCCTCTTAATAAAGGGAAGGACTTTCATCTTCATCCGGAAATGGAACCTGATCCTGAGATTGCTAAGCCGTTATTGAAGCCGCTCTTAACCATCAGCAACCGGGAATTTAAGGAGAAATTCGGGCATGTTTCAGGTTCTTGGCGCGGGAAGAAACCGATTCAGAGAAACGCCATTCTCGCCCTTGCCCATTTTAAAGATGCTTCCGCACTGCCTGAATTGACGGAACTGATGCATAAGGACCCGCGTCCTGTTATCAGAGGAACAGCTGCATGGGCGATCGGTAAAATCGGAGACCATGCATACGCGGAAGAGCTTGAAAAAGCGCTGGAAAAAGAGAAGGATGAAGAGGCAAAGCAGGAAATTGAAAAAGGAATTGAGTTGCTAAAAGCTTCAGGCATGACTAAACAAGGCCTGTCCTGACATACGTATAGAACAGAAGGCAAAAACACTTGAGATGCATCCAAGTGTTTTTTCTCTATAACAAAGTATGGCGGGTGGGGTGAGCTTGAAGCACATTTTAGAACAATTAGCGGAGGAGCGGCTGAGCTATCTGGTGAACGGGCATGCTATGAGACAGGAGTCTGAAGTCGGAGACCTAGAAGTCATGGAGCGAAAGAAGAAGCTTCTGGAAAAGCGTAAAGTTGATATCGTAAAAGCGAAAGCGAAGGCCGTCATCGGTCATGCGCGGATTGAGGATGACGGAACGACCTGCATGACGTATACCATCCATTATGAATACGTGTGCAAGGAGCAGGACGACAGCTTGTATATGGAAGAGCACATAGAGGAGCGGGTGGCTTTCCTTTATGATCACATTTTGATTAGTGATCAGGAAATTGAGAAAAAGCCGGCTGGATTTCATGAAGGGACCAGCATTATTGACTATTCTCAAGAGGAAAGAGAAGCGTTTGGCAGGGCCTTTCAATACGATCGTCTCGGTGCTGTGCAATATGCCGAGAAATTTTGGAACAAGCGCAACCCGGCTTATAAAAATTTCAGCGATAACTGCACGAATTTTATTTCTCAGTGTCTTCATGCGGGAGACGCACCGATGCGCGGCCATCCAAACAGAGGGTCAGGCTGGTGGATGAAACAAAGTTCATGGAGCTACAGCTGGACGGTGGCTCATTCTATGAAAATGTTTTTGTCGAATTCAAAGGCCGGCCTGCGTGCGGTGCGGGTGAAATCAGCGGAAGAACTGATGCCGGGTGATGTGATTTGCTATGACTTTGAAGGAGACGGCCGGTTTAATCATACAACAATTGTCGTGGCGAAGGACAAAGGCAATATGCCGCTTGTTAACGCCCAGTCGTATGACAGCCGGATGAGATTTTGGTCGTATGAAGATTCTACGGCATACACGCCGTCAATACGATATGCCTTTTTTCATATCGTTGATGATACGACAAAAGCGTAATTAATGATATAATGATGGGCGGATAAGAAAAACAGAGGTGAACATTGTGGCATTACATGTCGTTTTATATCAACCAGAAATTCCCGCTAACACAGGGAATATTGCACGTACTTGTGCAGCAACCAATACAACGCTCCACCTGATTCGTCCGCTCGGCTTTTCAACAGATGATAAAATGCTGAAGCGTGCTGGGCTCGATTATTGGGAGTTTGTTAACGTTGTCTATCATGATTCGTTGGAAGAATTGTTTGAGGCATATCAAAAAGGCCAGTTTTTCTTTATTACGAAATTCGGCCAGCAGCCTCATACATCATTTGATTACACTGAGCTTGACGAAGATTATTTCTTCGTGTTCGGAAGAGAAACAAGCGGTTTGCCAAAGGATTTAATTCAAAATAATATGGACCGCTGCCTGCGTCTTCCGATGACAGAGCACGTCAGATCATTAAACCTGTCCAATACCGCGGCGATTCTTATTTATGAAGCGTTGCGCCAGCAAAATTACCGTGATTTGAAATAGAAGTAAATCCGCTCATTCATATGGGCGGATTTTTTTGCTGTGAGAGATGCTATGGTTTGTTTTTTTTGGGCTTAACAACGTAACAGTGTTATGTTACAATGTACCCATCAAAGGAGCTGGACTTATGGAAGAACAATTAATCTCTAAAAAAGAATTACTTGAAAGAACATCGATTTCATACGGTCAGCTGTATCGGTGGAAGCGGAAAAACTTAATTCCTGAGGAATGGTTTATTCGCAAATCCACATTTACAGGGCAAGAGACGTTTTTTCCGAGGGAGGATATATTACAACGTATTTCAATGATTCAAAAGATGAAGGAAAATTTGTCTCTGGATGAAATGAGGGAAATGCTGTCGCCAAAAATGAAGGCTGTCAGCATAACCGCTGATGAATTGCTTCATAAAGGTTTGATTTCAAGGCCTGCTCTTGATGTCTTTTCGGAAGGAAGAGAAGATTCGGTTTATTCTTCTCGCGATCTGCTTTCGCTGTATGTGCTTGAAGGGCTGCTGAAGTCCGGGAATGTCAGCTTGGCGGAAGCCAAAATGGCGGCAGAGGTGTTAAAACGGCATGATACGGAAGAGATCAAGAAACAGACAGAGCTGATTATGCTGCGGAAGCTCGGTGTCACAACTTGTTTTATAGCGGCCGCGGCGGACAGCATTCTATTTGAGTCATCCGTCAAGGTTGTGGAACGGGTAGATTTAGCTAAGGCGTCAGAGGAATTAAAAACAACATATATGCAGGAGGTCCATCAATGGATGTAATGGAAAAGCTGGTGATAAACGGATCAGGAAGTTCAAAGGGAGGAACGTTTCAATCAGTTGAGATTAACGGCAGCGGAACAGTGGCAGGGGACGTGGAGTGTGAGACTTTTTCTTTTAACGGAACTGGAAAAGCTGACGGCAGCGTCAAGGCGAAAGCGGTAACCATCAGCGGTTCAGGAAAGATACATGGAGACGTTGACACAGAATCTATTCGAATAAACGGAACAGGTTTTATTCAAGGAGATGTATCTACGAAACAATTGAATATCGCTGGATCATCGACATTTGGCGGCACAGTCAAGGCTGACGGTATTGTCATTAGCGGAAAAGCGGTCATGGAAGCCGATTGTGAAACGGAAACCTTTCAATCGGAAGGGAAATGCAAAATCAGCGGGCTTTTAAACGCTGACCAAGTGATGATTAAGCTTTCTGCCGGGGAAAGTGATGTGCGTGAGATTGGCTGCCGCCATCTTCAAGTGACTGGCAGAAAAGGGATGCTGACCTTGCTCAGACTGTTGCCGCAGCCTGTTTTAACGGCTGAACTGATTGAAGGTGACGTCATTGAGCTGACAAATACAAAGGCGAAAACCGTGCGAGGAAATAAAGTGATCATCGGTCCGGATTGCCAGATTGAAACAGTCGAATACAGCGGGGACTATACTTGTGATCCGAGCGCATCGGTAAAAACTTGCACGAAGATGTGAGGAGGACCATAATGGAGACAACAAAAATTGGAAATTTAAAATTGTATGGCGCTGGACACGCTGCAGGAGGCGCATATCACCGTGTCAGCATCAAAGGTGAAGGCGTGGTCAGTGAAGGGCTGTCTACTGCGGGCTGCCGCATATTCGGAACAGGGTGTTTTCTCGGGAAAGCAGAGACTGAGCGTCTGCGTGTGTTTGGAGAAAGTGAATTTAAAGACAATCTGACAGCCGGCAGAATCAATATATATGGCACAATGAAAGTCAGCGGTTCAATTCAATTTGATCGATTTAATTTGAAAGGCCTGACTGAAATTTGCGGGAATATGGCTGGAGAATTGTGCGATGTGAAGGGGAAGCTTAGCGTCAAAGGCAACTGTGAAACGGAAAGATTTCATGTTACAGGCTGCGTTGATGTATCTGGTTTATTAAATGCGGGTGATGTCAAGCTCGAGTTGAGCCATGATGTAAGCCATGTGCGGGAAATCGGCGGAACATCAATTACAGTGAAAAGACGCGCAAGTTTTTTTAACCGGAAGAAAGTGAAACTGATTGCCGATCTCATTGAAGGGGATCAAGTTTATTTAGAGAATACCGAAGCGGCAGTTGTCCGGGGGAAAGAAGTGATGATCGGTCCGGGATGCAGCATTGGAACAATTGAGTACAAAAACAAATGCGAATGTGATGATCATTCAAAGGTTGAAGAAAAAACTAAAATATAAAACATTGTTCTGTTACAAAAAAAGGGTGCTCTTGTCAGGAGCACCCTTTTTTATTCTTTCCCCGGCTTGCTTTCGTACCCTGCGGTAAAAATTGATACTAAAAAAGTGACAATGACACCCATCATGATGATTGTATTCACCGTCTCTCCCCCTCTTCAATTTTTCCGTGCTGTCTGAGTCTGGATGATTCTGTTATTTTCTTTATTATGAACGGTCGCGGTCTGCCTTGTCAACGCCCGTGTAAGTATCTTTATTTTAAGAAACCAAAGCATGTATCACGAGATGGCGGCATAGATTGTATCAAAGTACCTTATTTGTATAGCGCATCAAACATGATGGAGGAGGTCCTTATGGATATATTAAAGAAAATTGAACAGTACAGAGAGGAAGAGCAGCGGCTGAAATGGGAAGGAACATTCGCCGATTATTTGGAGATTATTAAAGAAAATCCAATGGTCGCGCAATCTGCTCATTCTCGTGTTTTTAATATGATAAAAGACAGCGGGATAGAGGAGGTCGACGGGCGGAAGAAGTACAGCTTTTTTGACCGTGAGCTGTTCGGGCTTGAGGAATCACTGGAGCGTCTTGTGGAAGAGTATTTTCATCCGGCCGCGAAACGGCTTGATGTCAGAAAGCGGATTCTATTGCTGATGGGGCCGGTGAGCGGCGGTAAATCAACGCTGGTCACGATGCTTAAAAAAGGTCTCGAAGCGTACACCCTGACGGATAATGGGGCTGTCTATGCGATTAAAGGCTGCCCGATGCACGAGGACCCTCTACATTTAATCCCCCATCATTTGCGTGATGACTTTTACAGAGAATACGGCATTAGAATAGAAGGAAGTCTTTCTCCGCTAAATGTCATGAGGCTGGAGGAAGAGTACGGAGGAAGAATTGAGGATGTGAAGGTGGAACGCATCTTCTTTTCGGAAGATAAGCGTACAGGAATTGGAACATTCAGTCCGTCAGATCCGAAATCTCAAGATATTGCCGATTTGACGGGGAGTATTGATTTCTCAACAATTGCCGAATACGGTTCTGAATCGGATCCGCGCGCTTATCGGTTTGACGGGGAGCTGAATAAAGCGAACCGCGGGATGATGGAGTTTCAGGAGATGCTGAAATGTGATGAGAAATTTCTCTGGCATCTGCTTTCATTGACACAGGAAGGGAATTTTAAAGCTGGGCGATTTGCGTTAATTTCTGCTGATGAGCTGATCGTGGCTCACACGAATGAAACGGAGTATCGCTCATTTATTTCTAATAAGAAGAATGAAGCCCTTCACTCAAGAATCATTGTGATGCCGGTCCCTTATAATTTGAAAGTGTCTGAGGAAGAGAGAATTTATGAAAAAATGATCGCGGAGAGTGATGTGTCGGATGTTCATATTGCCCCGCATACGTTGAAGGTCGCTGCAATGTTCTCGATTCTCACCCGATTAAAAGAGCCTAAAAGGTCGGATATTGATCTGGTTAAAAAAATGAGACTGTATGATGGAGAAAGTGTGGAAGGATATAATTCTGTCGACGTTGAGGACATGAAAAAAGAATATCATGATGAAGGCATGAGCGGCATTGATCCGCGGTACGTGATCAATCGGATTTCTTCAACGATTATCAGAAAAAATATGGAATCGATTAATTCACTTGATGTTCTCCGTTCCTTAAAAGAAGGTCTTGATCAGCATCCTTCGATTTCAAGCGAGGACAGGGAGAGATTTTTGAATTTTATTTCTGCCGCCCGCAAGGAATATGACGACATTGCGAAAAAGGAAGTTCAAAAAGCGTTTGTGTATTCATATGAAGAATCAGCAAAAACACTTATGGACAATTACCTTGATAACGTAGAGGCTTATTGCAATAAAAACAAGCTGCGTGATCCTTTGACGGGAGAAGAAATGAACCCTGACGAAAAGCTGATGAGATCAATCGAAGAGCAGATCGGCATTTCGGAAAACGCCAAAAAAGCGTTCCGTGAAGAAATCTTAATCCGCATCTCGGCCTATGCGAGAAAAGGAAAGCGGTTTGATTACAATTCTCATGAAAGACTGCGTGAAGCGATTCAGAAAAAGTTGTTTGCTGATCTGAAGGATGTCGTTAAAATTACGACTTCAACCAAAACGCCGGATGAGCAGCAGCTGAAAAAGGTAAATGAAGTCGTGGCCCGTTTAATTGATGAGCACGGCTACAACTCGACGAGCGCCAATGAACTGCTGAAATATGTCGGCAGCCTGCTGAACCGATAAGCAACGTGACCCGTCCGAATAGGGCGGGTTATTTTGTCCCATTTTCTAAATAGTTTGTCAATTAACGGTGCTTTTGTGCATATGATGAATATAAATCTTTTCGAAAGACTTGTTTCATAATCCCGCACAAGCAGGAATACGTATGTATCACGACCACAAATGGTTAAGGAGGGGAATTCATGTCCCAAAATGACAGCGGCCATTTTTTGATTTCTGAGGAAAACTGGTCCCTCCATCGCAAAGGCTTTGATGACCAGCAGCGTCACCAGAAAAAAGTGCAGGAAGCGATCAAAAACAATCTTCCGGACCTCGTGACTGAGGAAAGCATTATTATGTCCAACGGAAAAGATGTAGTGAAGATCCCGATCCGTTCACTGGATGAGTATAAAATTCGATATAACTATGATAAAAATAAACACGTAGGCCAAGGAGAAGGCGACAGCCAGGTTGGAGATGTCGTGGCCCGGGATGGATCAGACAAAAAACAGGGACCCGGAAAAGGGCAGGGCGCCGGTGACCAGGCAGGCGAAGATTATTATGAAGCAGAAGTTTCACTAATGGATTTAGAAGAAGCGCTTTTTAAGGAATTAGAACTCCCGAATCTCCAACAAAAAGAGCGAGACAATATCATTCATACAGATATTGAGTTTAATGATATCCGTAAGACAGGGTTAACCGGTAATATAGATAAGAAAAGAACAATGATGTCAGCTTTTAAACGAAACGCGATGTCAGGAAAGCCGTCGTTCTATCCGATTTACCCGGAGGACTTGAAGTATAAGACATGGAATGACATAACAAAGCCCCAGTCAAAGGCTGTCGTCTTAGCGATGATGGATACAAGCGGCAGTATGGGTGTTTGGGAAAAATACATGGCCAGAAGCTTCTTTTTCTGGATGACCCGTTTTTTGCGGACAAAATATGAGACTGTAGAAATTGAATTTATTGCCCATCATACAGAAGCGAGAGTCGTTTCGGAAGAGGACTTTTTCTCAAAGGGAGAAAGCGGCGGAACAATCTGTTCTTCCGTATATCGAAAGTCGCTTGAGCTGATTGATGAAAAGTACAATCCCGCCCGCTATAATATTTACCCGTTTCATTTTTCTGACGGTGACAACCTGACATCTGATAACGCGCGCTGTGTGAAATTGGTCAATGATATTATGAAGAAAGCGAATCTTTTCTGCTACGGCGAAGTCAATCAGTACAACAGGCATTCAACGTTAATGTCTGCATACAAAAATGTGAAAGACGATAAATTTAAGTACTATATTTTAAAACAGAAGTCTGACGTTTTTCAGGCCTTGAAAAACTTTTTCAAAAATGAAGAATCTGGCGTAAGCCACCAATTTTCGTAATGAAAAGCCCATTTAAGGGCTTTTTTTAATTTAATAATAGTAAGAAAACGGTTGCGGAAAAAATACGAGAAAAAAAGATATTTTTCCTTTGACAAATCTCCTTTCATTTATTAATATTTTATCTTGTGAACTATTATTGAGGATTGAGGTGAAAAGGAGTTGACTGAATCAGAACGTGCTTTGCTCACTTTTGAACAGCTCTTCGATACGTCTCGGGCAATTTATAAAAAACAGAAGAAGATATTGGAGATTGTGCTTGAGCCTTTTGATATTACAGTCCTTCAATACTTGCTGATGTTTAAAATTCATCAAAGCGGAAGCACCCCGTTAAGCAAGCTGGCAATGTCGCTTGATCTTAAGCCTGCTTCTGTGACGCGGATGACGGATATTCTGTATAAGCGCCAATTGATGAATCGATATGACAGTCCTGATGACCGCCGTATCGTCATGATTCAGTTAACCGAAGAGGGGGAAGAACTGCTAGAAAAAGCCGCTGTACATTATGCGAAAATGGGTGCGGGGTTGTACCAAAAGCTTGATACATCCCAGCTTCAATATTTGCGTAAGCTTGCCGGAAGCTTAACGAAGATTGCTGAAGGCTGTTCTGAAAAGCGGTAATGAAAAACTTCTCACATATTTTCACCACCATTCCGCAAAATGATAGAGGATGAAACGAAAGGAGAAAACAAAATGAACAGAGGACGTTTAATTCTGACCAACATTATCGGTTTGATTGTTGTTCTTGCAATTATAGGCGGAGGTGCTTATTACTATTATCAAAGCACTAACTTTATAAAAACAGACGAAGCGAAAGTAGCCGGCGATATGGCTGCTATTACAGCTCCAGCAGCAGGCAAAGTATCTGACTGGGATCTTGAAGAAGGAAAAACAGTCAAAAAAGGCGACACAGTTGCAAAAATCAAAGGTGAACAATCTGTTGACGTAAAATCCATCATGGATGGAACAATTGTGAAAAACGAAGTGAAAAACGGACAAACTGTACAAGCTGGCACAACAATTGCCCAAACCATTGACATGGATCACCTGTACATCACTGCGAATATTAAAGAAACAGATATTGCGGATGTTGAAGTAGGCAATAGTGTAGACGTTGTCGTTGATGGAGAACCTAACACAACATTTGACGGTACTGTAGAAGAAATCGGTTATGCGACAAATTCAACTTTTGATATGCTTCCATCTGCAAATTCAAGCGGTAACTATACAAAAGTAACGCAAAAAGTTCCAGTGAAAATTTCAATCAAAAACCCATCTGATAAGGTGCTTCCTGGTATGAATGCATCTGTTAAAATTTCTGAGTAAAACAGATCAGTCATCAAACCATGAAAGGAGGTTGTCTTAGATGGCTACAGGCAAAGAAAATAATGCAAAAAGCCCCATGTCATTGCTAATTGTGCTAATGGCGGGTTTATTTCTGGCAATATTAAACCAAACATTGCTTAACGTCGCAATGCCGCACTTAATGACTGAATTTGGTGTAAGTGCCACGACGATTCAGTGGCTCACAACAGGTTACATGCTTGTTAACGGCGTTTTGATCCCGTTATCCGCCTTCCTGATCACACGGTTTGGCCAACGGAGTCTCTTTCTCGTCGCCATGTTCTGTTTCACACTCGGTACGTTAGTCTGCGGTATCGCACCTAACTTTTCCACAATGTTGATCGGTCGTTTGATTCAGGCCGTGGGTGGAGGAATCTTGCAGCCGCTCGTTATGACAACTATTCTGTTTATCTTCCCGCCTGAAAGCAGGGGGAAAGGAATGGGGATCTTCGGACTCGCGATGATGTTTGCTCCGGCGGTCGGCCCGACTCTTTCCGGGTGGATCATTGAGAATTATACATGGCGCATTATGTTTTACGGCCTTGTGCCGATCGGTGCCATTATTATTATTGTGGCTTTCTTCATCTTTAAAAACATGGTGGAGCCGCAAAAAATCAAACTCGATACATTTGGAGCGATTCTTTCCATTGTCGGATTCGCCTCCTTATTATATGGAGTCAGTGAGGCTGGTTCTGACGGCTGGACTGACCCGATTGTCCTGTCTACAGTTATTATTGGTGTCATTGCAATTGTTGCTTTTGTTGTTCAGCAATTGCGTCATGACGATCCGATGCTTGATTTCAGAGTGTTTAAATACGACATTTTCTCACTATCAAGTGTCATTAATATCATTATTACAGTAGCGCTGTACACTGGTATGTTCCTGTTGCCGATTTACCTGCAAAATCTGGTCGGCTTTACGGCATTGCAATCCGGGCTGCTTCTGCTTCCGGGTGCGATCGTTATGCTGATTATGTCACCGATCTCTGGTATTTTGTTTGATAAATTCGGTCCGAGACCGCTCGCGATTATCGGGCTTCTCGTGACAGTGGTGACAACATACCAATATACGCAATTAACGATTGATACATCATATACGCATATCATGCTGATTTACGCAATTCGTGCCTTCGGTATGTCGCTCTTAATGATGCCGGTGATGACAGCGGGGATGAACCAGCTTCCTGCCCGTCTGAACAGCCACGGTACGGCGATGAGCAACACGCTTCGCCAAATCAGCGGGTCAATTGGCACAAGCTTAATTACGACGATTTATACAAACCGTACGACATTCCATTATTCACAAATTGCAGATAAAACGAGCACGGCGGACCCGAACTTCCTTCATGCGTTCCAAAATGCGGTTTCGAATATAATGGTGAATATGAATGTATCCTACGAAACAGCGAAAACGTATGTTTACTCTCATATTTATAAACACGCAACCCTCGACTCAAACGTTATGGGGATTAATGACGCTTTTATGTGGGCAACATTGTTCTGTGTGGCAGGTTTAATTCTAAGTCTGTTCCTGCGTGACGTTAGAAAAGATAAATTGCGTAAAAAGAGAAAAGAGGAGCTTTCATTGCTTCCGGCTCCTAAAGAAGTGAAGGAATCTTAATCTGTGTAAGGAGGTTTCCTGAATGAAAATTTATGTAGTGTATGACAGTGAAGGTGAACATACAAAAGTTCTTGCGGAAGCGATTGCTGAAGGTGCGAGAGAAAACGAGGCGGCTGAGGTGCTGATCGACCATGTCGATCAGGCTGATATCCGCAAGCTGAAAGAGATGGATGCGATTATTTGGGGATGCCCTGGGCATTTCGGAACAATCAGCGCTGGTCTGAAAGCTTGGATCGACAGACTTGGCTATTTGTGGGCTGAAGGCGAGCTGATCAACAAAGTCGGCGCTGTTTTCTGCACAACGGCAACAACACACGGCGGCTTGGAAATGACAATGCACAACCTAATCACGCCGATGTTCCACCAAGGCATGATCGTTGTCGGCCTGCCTGGCAACGTGCCTGAAAACGCACTGTACGGCTCTTATTACGGTGCAGGCGTCACCTGTCCGGTTGACAGTGACGAGTTAATGTCTGAGGAAGGTATTCAGCTGGGGCGCGCCTTAGGAAGACGCGTCAGCCAAGTCACAGGAAACCTAACAGCAGGTCAGTAAAGGAGAGGTTGAAATGGCCATTATTATCGCAATTATTGCTGCTGTCATTGTCATTGCGGGTCTTATAACATTTAACGTCCGCAACGCCTCTCTTGGACCTGAGAAGCAAGAAACAACCGAAAAAATCGCCCCTCCAGAAGAGGAAAAAAACGAAGCGCAATACCCTGCTGAAACAAGGGCTGCCGAGCATATGCCAGCCGTTGTGAAAAACGATTCCCCAAAAGAGAAACGTGACGCAATGGGTGATGATATTTACAGGCAGGCGCTGCAAAAGTTTAAGCATTCTGATGAAGATCAGTCAGAAGTAAAGGTCATTGAAGAAAGTGACAAAATGCAGGACAGCAGCTATCGTGATGCGCTGCTCTCCATGAAAAGTAAGAATAAGTAATAAAAAAGGCAAATCCGTTTACTCATGGCGGATTTGCCTTTTTTATGCTGTTTGCATGTGTGTATGATGTTTTTTATCTAATAAACCCATGGAATATGTTGTATTCAGGTTTGATCTAGTGTACTATGGTACTCATACACCGAAGAGGCTTCCGGGAGGGAAAGACATGGATTCTTTTTTAGGTCTATTAAAGAAAGATATAAAGCTTTCGAGAATATGGCTGCTAGTATGGATTTGCGGAATCATTTTCTGTTTGGTGACAGGTCATATCATAGCTTCTCGTACGAAAGAACCACTTGTCATTTTTGGTTTCTTTGTTGCAGTTGCTGTTTTTCTGCTGTTCTTAACCCCTGTTTTTGTGTTTTATCATCTTCACAAAGAGGGGAAATCACAGCTTTGGCTGTATAATCCAAATAGCGGTTTCAGGCTGCTTTCTTCCAAATTGGCAGCATCTTTGCTCTATCAATTTCTGATTCAATTGGCATTAACCGCTTATGGCATATGGATTCATCATATGCTCTTTGTAAAAAACCTGCTGGAGCATCAAATTGATTTAACAAATACAGCGGTTTTGCTGAATATATATGGGCTTATTTCCTCGTTATATATGTCAGTGACAGTCATTGTGTTTTGGGTTGTTTTTCACTCGTTTAGGAATTGGCGCGGAATGCGATGGGCTGTGATGGGGCTGCTGGCCACAGTGTGGTTCTTTCTCGATAAATACCTCATAAGCCCATTATTAGAATCTCAAAAGCATTTCTGGCCTGTAACAGTTTATTGTAATTTTGATTTTCACTTCCGTGACGTTTGGAGATTGGAATTAAAACCGATACATCTATCTGTGCTTGGGTTTCCTATCGCTATTGTCATTACAATCTTGCTGCTTATCGCGGCTTCAAAACTGCTTGATCGTAAAGTAGAGGTGTGAAGATGGACAATCATTTCCAATCCTCAAAACCAATTTATCTGCAGATTGCTGACCAGATCTTCTATCGGCTGGTCAGGAAGGAACTGCTTCCGGGAGACAAGCTTCCTTCTGTAAGAGAAATGGCGATTCAAACCAAGGTAAATCCCAATACAATTCAAAGAACATACAGTGAGATGGAAAGGCTGGGTATTGTGGAGACAAGAAGAGGTCAAGGGACGTTTATTGCGGAGAAAGCAGACATCGTAGATGAGCTGAAAGACAGGCTGACACGAGAAGTGCTGGAAGGCTTTGTGAAGCAAATGACAGAGCTGGGGTTAACGAAAGAAGAAATGGTTGAAGGGATTAAAACATTCACTGAGGGAGGCTGAAATGGAAATCACTTTAGAATGTGTATCAAAAAAATACGGCAGCCACACCGCCGTCCAAGATGTATCGATCTCCTTATCATCCGGACGGATTTATGGTCTGGTCGGTCCGAACGGCAGCGGCAAATCAACGATTTTAAAAATGATGGCCGGCCTTCTGTTTCCTACATCAGGGTTGGTTAAAGCGGATGAAAAGCAGGTTACGAGAGATATGGTGCGCCACACGGCTTATCTTACAGAGCTTGATATGTTTTATCCGCATTTTACTGTAAAAGACATGGTGAAGTTCTATCAGTCTCAATTTTCTGATTTTCAAGAAGACCAAGCTTATACGCTGTTGAATGAGATGCAGCTCGATCCGGAAAAAAAGATCAAAAAGCTGTCAAAAGGAAATCGGGGCAGGCTGAAAATCGTTCTTGCTTTAGCAAGAAGGGCATCCGTCATCTTACTGGATGAACCCTTTTCCGGGCTTGATCCGATGGTGAGGGATTCCATCGTAAACAGCTTGGTTTCGTACATTGATTTTGAGCAGCAGATTGTCGTGATCGCTACGCACGAGATTGATGAAATAGAAACCTTGCTTGACGAAGTCATCGTTGTTACAAATGGAGAGAAGGTTGCACAGCGTGATGTGGAGGATATTCGTGAGCAGGAAGGCATGTCTGTTTTGCAATGGTTTAAATCGAAAATGGAAGTTTACTAGAAAAGAAAGAGGAGGAACATGATGAAGACTGTGTTGGAATTGAAAAATGTGACAAAGAACATCAGAGGGCGAACGATCATTGATCATCTTAGTTTTACAATTCGAGAAGGCGAAGTATTCGGTTTTTTAGGGCCGAACGGAGCGGGGAAAACGACAACTATCAGAATGATGGTAGGATTAATGAAACTGTCAAAAGGTGATGTGCTCATTTGCGGCCAATCGATCACGAAAGAGTATGCCAAGGCGATTAAGCATATTGGGGCGATCGTAGAAAACCCAGAGCTGTATAAATTCTTAAGTGGATATAAAAATCTCCAGCAGTACGCAAGGATGGTCAAGGGCGTCACGAAGGAAAAAATTGATGAAGTTATTGAACTAGTCGGTTTAACAGACAGAATCCATGACAAGGTGAAAACATATTCTCTTGGGATGAGACAGCGTCTTGGCTTGGCGCAATGTCTTCTGCACGATCCGAAAGTGCTGATTTTGGATGAACCGACAAACGGCCTTGATCCGGCGGGAATTAGGGAAATCAGAGATCATTTAAAAAAGCTGACGCGAGAAAGAGGAATGGCTGTCATTGTTTCAAGCCACCTGCTCTCAGAAATGGAACTGATGTGTGACCGAATTGCGATTTTGCAAAAAGGGAAGCTTATCGATATTCAAAATGTAAAAGATGAAATCACTGATGAAAAAGATACATATTTCTTCAACGTTGAGCAGCCGAGTGAAGCCGCTTCTGTTCTAAAGGAGCATGATTTGGTGGGCAAGACAAACGGTGTAGAAGTCAAGCTGTCTAAAGACGAAGTCCCTGCGGCTATTGAATTGCTGGTGATGCAGCAAATCCGCATTTATGAAGTGAAAGTAATGGCAAAATCATTAGAGGACCGTTTCTTAGAAGTGACAGGCGAAGCAAAAGAGGAGGTTCAACATGCTTAATTTGATTTATAATGAATGGATCAAAATTTTCAGCCGGGTCGGAACATGGGTGATGATCGGGATTCTGGCTTTGACCATGATTGGATGGGCGTTCTTAACAAACCATTTTACGTCCGATGAAACAAATCCGAATTGGAAACAAACGCTTCAAGCGGAAAATGCCGCATTGAAGAAAGAAATCAAAGAAAATCCTTCACTGAAAGATGGCTATGAAGAAACAATTACAGTCAACAACTACCGTATTGAACATAACATCCCTGATGACACTGGATATACTGTATGGTCTTATGTAACAGATTCAGCAAACTTCACGATCCTGACCGGTCTGTTCACCATTATTATTGCAGCCGGAATTGTCGCGAACGAGTTTAATTGGGGAACGATTAAGCTGTTAATGATCCGCCCGCTCAGCCGTTTTCAGATTTTGCTCTCTAAATATATTACAGTTCTCCTGTTTGGGTTCTTATTGCTGTTTATTTTATTTATGGGGTCTGCTTTATTAGGATTAATCTTTTTCGGGACAGGCGGTGACACTGCTGCGAATGTTCATTTAATCTACAAGGACGGCCATATCTTTGAACAAAATATGATGGGATATTTGGCAAAAACATATCTCTCGGAATCTGTTGCAGCTTTAATGATCGCAACGATGGCATTTATGCTGTCGGCTGTCTTTAGAAACAGCTCGCTGGCAGTAGGTTTTTCCATCTTTTTATTGGTAACGGGTACGACAGCCACTGCATTTATTGCGATGAAGTTTGACTGGGCAAAGTATATTTTATTTGCCAATGTCAGCTTAATGCAATATGTAGAGGGATCACCGTTGGTAGAAGGGATGACGATGACTTTCTCCGTTGTTATGCTGGCAGTTTACTTTGTTGTCTTCCTGTTGCTGGCTTTCGGAATCTTTATGAAACGGGATATTGCGAACTAATGTAAAAAAGCTGTTTTGCTTAAGCAAAACAGCTTTTTTATCGAAAAAAACTGCAGGCGCAAACCTGCAGTTTTTCATATCAATTTATGCTTACGCTTCTTTAGTAACGTTAGCAGCTTGTGGTCCACGGTTGCCTTCAACGATTTCGAAAGAAACTGATTGGCCTTCTTCTAAAGTTTTGAAGCCTTCGCCTTGAATAGCAGAGAAATGAACGAATACATCGTCTTGACCTTCTACTTCGATGAATCCGAAACCTTTTTCAGAGTTGAACCATTTTACTTTACCTTCTAACATGAAATTTCCTCCTAAAGCGATCATAACGCTTAAATTCACTATTCTTGCTCTTAACAAACTTTCAAGACGAAAACTCTTACAAAACTTTCTTCTTAAAGATAGTTCGAACAAAAATAATTACCTTTACTCTACCAGTAATCTTCAGAAAAAACAACTGCTAAACGAAATTTTTTCGTGAAATACCATATTTATTTTTCAATTTGATATTTATTCACTGAAATTCATCTGCTTTCTCGATACGTGATCATACGTTTGCCTGAGATATTCCTTCTTTTAGGGAAGAGAATATAATAGGAATTGACAACCCTACTGGATATGAGTAAGGTAAAACTTATCAATATTACAAATGACAATGTTTATCAACTAAAGAGAGCGTTTGATTTTTATGTCTATTATTGCTTGCATGCTCTAATACATAGATAGGAGTATGGTCACAATGAAAAAGTGGCTTATATGCAGTTTTGTTTTTATTCTACTCGTTTCATTCACTGCATGCTCACCGTCGGCAGAACATGAATCGATAAAAATCGGAATTGCTGAGTCTGACGAGGCAATATGGAACTATATTGCTGAAAAGGCAGAAGAGACGGGGTTGGATATTCAACTGATTCTTTTTTCTGATTATGCGGAGTCTGATATCGCGCTTGCAAATAAAGAAATTGATGCCAACGCCTTGCAAACCATTTCATATTTTCAGTCGTTCACTGAAAAATACAAACATAAGCTGGCGCCGCTCGGTACGACATACATAACGCCTATGGGCATTTATTCAAAACGATATGGCCGAATTCAAGATATACCACGAGGAGCTGTTGTTTCCGTTCCGGATAAAGTGTTTGATTTTGGAAGGGCGCTTACGATGCTTCAGGAGGCGGGGTTGCTAACGCTGAAAAACGGATTTAACGGAACAGGTTCAGTCGATATGATCAAAGACAATCCGAGACACCTGAAATTGAAAGCAGTCCGGCAACAGGATGCTGTGAGAGGTGCCGACGTGTTTGTCATGAAACCTTCTGAAGCAAAAAAAGCGGGGTTGAGCCTGGAAAAACATGCTTTAAAGAGCGGCGGGCTCATGTCCAAGGAAGAGATGAATTTGATTGTTGTCAGAGCGGAGGATCAAGATCGGGAAGCACTGCAAACCATTATCGAGCTCTATCAAGCTGATGATACAGCGGCATTTATAGAAAAAAAGTATCGGGGAGACCTTGTCCCGGCTTTTCTGCCTTTGAAACGTCTTTCAGATTGGAAGAATGAATTCGAACATTGAATTCATTCTTTTTTTTCTGAAAAACACACTTTGTTCCGTCCCGCTTCTTTCGCTTTGTACAACATTTGATCGGCAAGAATCGGCAAAGATTCTGGATGCTCTGTATTATTGGGATAATGAGCAGCCCCCAGTGATATCGTAACTGACAGCTCATCGCCGTTTGTTAATGCAATCGGTGTATCACTGACAGCGCGCCTGATCCGTTCCGCGATTTGGGCTGCTTTATCAAGCGTACAGTTTGGCAGGAGCACGGCAAATTCTTCACCGCCAATCCGTGCGGCAGGATCAGAATTTCGGATGCTCTGCTTCAGCCGTGAACCCAGCTCTTTCAGCACCTGATCACCTTCATGATGTCCGTACTGGTCATTGATGGTTTTGAAATGGTCGATATCTATATAAATCAGTGCGAATTGGAAATGCGGGGTATTGGCCGCCTGTTGATACAGGGCTTGTGAGATTTCTTCAAATTTTCTTCGGTTATAAATGCCTGTTAAAAAGTCAAAGTGCGCCTGAAACTTATATTGTTTAAAAAGAAGATGTGCATTTGTTTCATGATCAATGATATATAAACTGAGCATGCCGCCCGCTAATGAGGTGGCCCAAAAATACAAGTGAAGTTCAAAGGAATGTAAATCTATAAGAAAATAAAAGGAAAAGGAAATCATACTGTTTGTGATCATTAAAAGATAGAAAGCATGTTTTAATTGAACCTTTTTTCTTCTGGAAACAATGAGTGACGGGATGGCAGCGATACAAATGATAATAACCGAGTATATTGCAGATGTGTTCATCGTAATCAGCATGCGGCCTGCGGTAATCATAATCAAAGCCGTTGCCGTTGAAACCCATCCTCCATAAAGAGCGGCCATCATAATAGGGATATTTCGAAGATCAATGATTGAATGCTGATAGTTCAATCCGAAAAACATCAGAATAACCCCGAGCAAACCGCAGGCCAGTCCTTTAACAGCTTGGAAGGGCATGCTGTCTTTTTTATGCACTAACCTTTCTTTAAACAGGTGGGTGAAGAGATAATTAAATGTGATTAAAATGGTCAAGTTTACAAACAGTTCTTTCAGCAAATGTTATCACCTTTATATAAGGTACTAAAGATGGAAGAGAAAGAAAAGAACAAAAAAGGGATTATATAAGGTTTTTTTACTGGAATCATAAGCTGGAATAATTCGCACTTGACCTATCGGAATTAGTGTAATATAGTAAAAAAGAAAATTTGAAGGGAGAGTTTACCTGCTTTGGAGACTTTACTAGTCGTATTACACGTATTTATTTTATTGTTACTTATCTTAGGGCTTTTTGCTATGCAGAAAAAACACGTTTCCTTCTCCAAACGTGTATTTACTGCGCTGGGGCTGGGGATTGTATTCGGATTTGCGCTTCAGCTGATTTACGGCCCGACTTCAAATATAGTCATTCAAACAGCCGACTGGTTTAATATTGCCGGGGGCGGATATGTCAAATTGCTTCAAATGGTTGTTATGCCGCTCGTCTTTATTTCAATTCTCGGTGCATTTACAAAGCTGAAGCTGACAAAAAATCTTGGGAAAATCAGCGGTTTAATTATCGGGATTTTAGTTGCAACAACAGCTGTAGCTGCAGCTGTCGGTATTGCGTCCGCGCTCTCTTTTGATTTGCAGGCGATCCAAGTCGACCAAGGAGATACTGAACTTTCACGGGGGCAGGAGCTTGAGCAGAAATCAGAGGATATGGCAGCGAAAACATTGCCGCAGCAGATTGTTGAACTGCTGCCGGGAAACCCGTTTTTAGATTTTACAGGAGCTAGACCGACTTCAACGATCGCTGTCGTGATTTTTGCTGCTTTCCTTGGAATGGCATTCCTCGGCGTAAAACGTAAACAGCCGGAACAGGCAGAAACATTTAAAAAGCTGGTTGATGCCGTTTATGCCATTGTCATGCGTGTCGTCACCCTCATTTTGCGCCTGACGCCTTATGGAGTGTTGGCGATTATGACCAAAACGATCGCGACGAGTGATATTGACAGCATTTTAAAACTAGGTATGTTTGTGATTGCTTCGTATACCGCGTTAATCGCAATGTTTATCATTCATTTGCTGATGCTGACGCTCAGCGGCTTGAACCCGATCGTTTATTTGAAAAAAGCGCTCCCTGTACTTATATTTGCATTTACATCACGATCCAGCGCGGGTGCTTTGCCACTGAATATTAAAACACAGAGAAGCTTGGGTGTGTCGGAAGGAATCGCTAACTTTGCAGGTTCGTTCGGTCTTTCGATTGGCCAAAATGGATGCGCCGGCATTTATCCTGCGATGCTGGCGATGATGATTGCCCCGACGATCGGCCAGAATCCGTTTGATCCGGTGTTTCTCATCACAGTTATCGCAGTCGTTGCCATCAGCTCCTTCGGTGTTGCCGGAGTTGGCGGCGGAGCGACATTCGCGGCGCTTCTTGTTTTATCATCATTAAATATGCCTGTCGCGCTCGCCGGTTTATTAATCTCAATCGAACCGTTAATCGACATGGGGCGTACTGCTTTGAATGTCAGCGGCAGTATGACATCAGGTCTTATTACGAGTAAGATCACAAAGGAAATTGATTCAAATGTATTCAATGATCAATCCAGAGTGATTGAAGCTGAAGAAGCGTAACAGCGTGTAACCCGCTTCGTTTTGATGTTCATTTCAATAAAAGACCCATGAACCCTGTAATGTAAAGGTTTCATGGGTTCTTTTTTATGCTTTTATTCCACTGTGCAAATGTAACTGGGTTCAGAAGGATTTCCTCTTGACCATGATCAATACATTCTTGAAGAGGCTTTCGGCGATATGTTGTGATTTCTAAATTTTGGCCACGAATGAAAGAAAAGCGCCTGACTGTGGTAAATACATGGCCTCATTATTTTTCTTTTAACATTGAATACTTTCGATATGCTTTATAGAAACTGATGCCAAACAAAACAACCATAAGGGCAGGGAGCAATTTCAAAAGGGCAAATGGAGTTTCAAATAAAAATGCTTTCCAAAATAACGCTCCTTTCATACGCCAAAGACCTTCATGATATATTCCCGAATCCTTGTAATACGTATAAGAATAAGCTAAACACAGCATACCGAACCAAAATGGATAATTCATCAATCTTTTATAATAATGACTCTTTGATTGGCGATCCGAGAAGATTTCCTTATGATCATCTCCTTCTTTTTGCCAATATCGTATTCCAGTAAGCCAAAACCCCTTTATATAGTTCCAACCGAAATCCTCATATATCCCTTTGTATTCGACCAACTTTTTCTTAGGCAAATCATCTTGACAATCCAGTCGCATCACATATCTCTTGTCAGTTTTTTCGAAAGTGTATATGCCTAATCCACTAATATTGGTACAACGATAACCCTTTTGTAATTGCTCGTTCAGCCATTGCTCCTCTTTTTCAATATCAAAAAACATCTTAATTTTCTTCATTCGATTCACTTCCTTCGTACAGGGATAAAATATGCAATAACCTGTTTTGTTCCATTTTCAAAATGGTGCTTCCTTCCGCAGTGATCATATAAACTTTTCTCCGGCCTGACTCTCCAACAGGTTCAATCCAACCATGCTTATTCAAGTTTTCAATCGCACCGTATAGTGTACCGGCTGCTAACATAACAGTCCCGTTACTTATCTTTTCTATTTTCTGCATTACGGCATAGCCATGGAGTGGTTCACGCAGAGCTAATAAAATATAATGCATCGTTTCAGACAACGGTAATAATTTATGTTTCATACCCTCACCCTCTCTTCAGTTCAACTATATAGTTCAACTTAATAACAACATAATACAGTTCAACTGCATAGTCAACACATTTTCAAAAAGTAAAAAACTTGATAATAAGGGGGATTCAATCTAAAAAGTCGCTTTCCTTACGTAAGGGAAAGCGACTTTTTGTATGAATTATTTAGCGGGCATATGTATATTTTGATTCAATGATGAAAATTTAGAATGCGATTGAAGTGGCGCAGTTTTTCATCAGAAACAGGACTTCCAACGCCAAGTGAATATTATATGTGGAGTGTTGAAGCAAGAAACAACATAAAAAGGGACAGATTATTAATGAAACTCAGACGCGTTATATCGGCAGTAACAGTGTTAACTAGTGTTCTTGCTTCACTTTTTTGATGTGGGGAGTAACATCAATCGATAAAGATTGCTTTGGATTCAGTGGCAGCATAAATAAAAAACCCTTCAAACGTTCATTTCACGCAAGAAGGATTTTTTAATGCTACCAATTGTACTCCAAAACAGGCAGAAAAATAAAAAACAAGAAAAATGAAAAGCAAAATTAACCATTTGAACCATTGTGCAATTCACCTTGGATGACACGTTTTTTTAACGGCCCGGTTCTAAGTCCTCCAGGATTCCCATCATGGTGTTATCATCCATAACGTTCATTGCGCTTTGGTCAAAATGAACGGGTTCAGCATAATGAGACTGTCTTTTTTTCGCAGCTGACTCGGTTTGACTCGTTTGAGACTGTGTGTGCTGGTGCTGTGTTTTTTGCTGTTCGGCATGCTGATGCTGCCGGCCATTTTGTTGCTGGCTTTGATGTTGTGAACGTTCCTGTTTATCGCCGCCGCCCAATACTTGTTTGACCATGTTTCCTACATTAGAAGCATCAAACATCTTATTATCAGAATTCCGTCTGTTCATTTGTCCTGTGATAAACCCGCTGAATCTTTTGCGGATCTGAGGCGATAAAGCAGCAATAAGCATAGTTGAGCCTATCACCAATGCTGTGGGACTGATTCCTTTTCGCTGATTGAACAACATAATCCCTCCTTCTTAGTGTATTCATATTTTCCCCCTCATTAGACAAATTAACCGTTTTATTTCCCGGGAAAGCTTTTCCTTCAGATTTACATGCATATTTAAAGCTATTTAGAAAAACCTATAAGTAAAGTGATAAAGGAGGAATTCACATGCTTGGAAAAAAACAAGTCCTTGCGTCCATGCTTCTTGTCCCTTTGCTTATGACTGGCTGCGGTATGGCCAATCAGGGTGAGGGCAGACGAGATAATGCAAATCCAGAAAACGTTAACTACCGCAATCCAGTGAACGATAACGGCAGAGGAAATATTAACGATGTCAATAACAATCGTGACAATGTCGATAATAATGTAACCGATAATGTTAACGATAACGGCAATAACAATGGTAATGAGAATCAACAATTAGAAGTTGCTGACGATGCTGCTGATAAAATTTCTGATATGAAAGAAGTAGAGCAAGCAAATGTGATCGTTGCAGGAAATCAAGCGTATGTTGCAGTTGTATTGAAAAATGGAAAAGAAGATGTTGGACAGGATCTGAAAAAGAAAATTTCCGATAAAGTAAAAGACACTGATAAAAATATGGATAATGTTTATGTTTCTGCCAATCCAGACTTTGTTGACCGAATGCAGGGATATGGCGATCGGATTCAAAATGGCGATCCGATTGCAGGATTCTTCGATGAATTCAGTAAAACTGTACAGCGTATATTCCCGCAAGCTGAATAAGAATGAACAAAGCAGCCGCACAATTTGTGCGGCTTTTTTGGCGTTAATGGCACACCGCAAACTCTTGCTGCATAGAGTGAAAATAAAAGGTACAAGACGGACCGGCTCAGGGAGGGAGACGTTTGCGGGGTGGCATAGAAAAGCGTGCGGCATCCGCTCTATTCCTGTGCGGAGTCCTTGTGATGCTGGCTGTAAGCTCGGCCATCGTATCCAGCACGTTGTATATACTGTCTTTGCCAGGGCAGGCATCTGGTATAACGAAAGAACAAGTGACGAAGCACATGAAGAAAGAGTCATTCAAACAAGCCGATATTTATTACACTTCCAAGGAAAAGTCCATACTGCCATTAACGAAAGAAACGCTTGAATATGCGGTCAGTATTAATCGGATAATGATTGGATATTCGAATCAAAAGCCTGTTGATATTATTTTTTTTCCTAATGAAAAACAGATGGAGGATTACTCAGGTTTATTGGATGTCGTTGGTTTTTATTCTGAACGGGAGCAGCTGATCGGTTTGTTGCCTGAAGAAAAAAAGAAGCTTTTAGAAGGTGACGAGGTAGCGGTTTATTTGTATCAGAGATTGTTGATCCATGAATATACGCACCATGCGTTTCACCACAAATTGAAGGAGCTTGATGCAGATCCTGCTGAGTTTCCGTTATGGTTTCATGAAGGGTTAAGCGAGTGGATGGCGAACTATGAATTGCTCATAGATCCGGTCACGTTTTCTGTCGTGCCCTTTGACCGTTTGCAGACAGATCAAGACTGGCAGGAAGCACGAGTCGAATATGACACTGATGTCTATTTGCAAAGCTTTTATATGATCAATGAGCTGACGGACAAATACGGGGAAGGCGTTATCTCAAAAATGATAAAGGAAACGGCAAAGAAAGGAGACTTTACAGAAGGGTTTAAATCGGCAACAAAGGAAAGTCTTGATCAATTTGAAAAAGACTTTAAGAAAACATTTGATGAAAACAGTGAGGCATTGGATAGATCCTATCCAATGCCTTTGTTATTAATGAAGTCCTTGTTGGCCCATACCGCCTTGAGTTGGAGGCATTTGTCCTTGTGCCGGAGCAAATGAATTTTTCATTTGTTCCATGTCCTGCGCATCTAGCTGAGGAACTTGGTAATAGCCGTGTTTGTTTTGGTATAGGAAAATTTCGAAAGCCATTTCAACATACTGTTGAATCTGCGCTGACAATACGCGTCTGACGGCTGGATTTGTCATTTCCAGAGAAGCCATCGTCAGCATAGAAGCTTGTGCTTTAACAGTGCAAAGCATTTGTCGGCTGATAATGCTGTCATCAATATCATTCATGGATTGAACAGGTTTTTTAGGCTGTGACGGCTGCATGCCGTAAACAGTCTGATTGTCTTCCTTCATCATATAAGTTGCTGTTTTTTGTGAAGGCTCGTTTCCTGTTTTAAAGCATTCAGCAGTTAAGTTATATTGAGACGCAATGAATTGATGTTGTCGATCAAGGATGTTTACTAATTCCTGATCCTTACAAAATTGTTTCAGCATCGTAAACTGGTCAAGGACATTAAGTGTTCCTGAAAGCACCTCGTGCATATCAAACATTTCATGTCCGCCGTGGTTTTTATGCGGTTTGCCAGGGATGCCTTTGTTCATTTGGGATTGCTGCTGCTGATTTAACTGATCCAAACCGAATTCCTCCTTTTTTTTCAGATCAGCTGTATTTTGTATCAGTCTGCCGCGTTTTATGCAGAAGCCTGAAAGGAATTATATGGTGCCTGTCGAAATGATAAGCTGTAATGTGTTTATTAAGGGAGGAAAAATGATGAGGCGTATTCTGCATATAGTGTTAGTCGCGGCATTGATGTTCTTAAATGTGATGTACACGTGCGAAGCTGTAAAGGCGGCTGATCCGCAACATCCTATATCGGTTGATATGGCGGTACAGCAAAAAGAAGGACAGGCGCTTGTTGAAGGATATGCTGTCGGCCAGGCTGTTTCCCCGCAGCGGTATAAACTGACAAGCCCTTTTTCAAATGATTATAATGTTGCGCTGGCAGACAGTAAAAACGAGACATCGCCGGAACACATCCTTCCTGTGCAAATCCCCTCCGATTTTAGGAGCCAATTTGGGCTGCAAACCAATCCGCTTCTTCTTGGAAAAAAGATAACTGTTCAAGGACAGCTTGAAGAATATTTTAACACGACAGGACTTAAGAACCTTCAGTCGATGAACTTAACTGATGACATGAAAACGCCGCCGGCTGAACAGCTGGTGACGATAAATGAAGCGCGGGGACGGCTGAATAAAGAAGTAACAATAAAAGGGATCGTCACTGCTGATCAAAGCGCGGTCGGCGGCGGGAAGCTGTCGACCTTTATGCAGGATGAAACCGGAGGCATTAACATTTATTCGTCTTCCCCTGAACTGTTTCCCGAGTTAAAAGAAGGCATGGATATCACGGTAAAAGGAAAAATCACGACATACCAAGGGCTGACAGAAATCGTTCCAAACTCATCAGGCATCAAAATCAACCAGTCAAACCAATCTCTCCCCGCTCCTATACATTCAACAATCAATGAACTGGTTAACAGCAGTCTGGGTGATCAGTTTGAAGGCCGGATTGTGACACTAAAAGCGTTTGTTTCCTCAATTCCAAATTCTCCAGCCGGCGGCGGCTATAATGTAACGATGATTGATGGAGACCACCATGCTATGATGCTTCGGGTTATGAATGAAACAGGGGCCATAGGCGAACTTGATGAGGGAAAATGGTATGAATTTACCGGTGTGTTAAGCAGGTACCAATCCCTTCAGCTGCTTCCGCGAAAATCGTCTGACCTGAAGCTGCTCGAAGAACAGCCAGCTCCTCCGTCTGCGGAGGGTGAATATGAAGGTATTGTTGATCGGGTTGTTGACGGTGATACCATTCATCTCAAATCTCCGATACTTGGAACGACAAAAATCCGGTTTGTAAATGTAGATACACCTGAAACGTATCACACACCAAAAAATGAAGCAGACGAAAATCAATTAAGGTTTGGCAAAAAAGCATCTGACTATCTAAAAACAATTTTGTCTCCGGGAGATGACATTACTGTTAAAGTCGGAAGTGAAGCCAAGGACAGCTATGGCAGACTTCTCGGGCAGGTCATAACAAAGTCGGGTTCAAATGTGAACTTAGAGCTTGTCAAAAATGGCTATGCCCCGACGTATTTTATTTGGCCTGTAGACAATGAAGAGGATTATCAGCAGTTTCAGGCTGCCGGAGCCGCTGCGAAAAAAGCACAAAAAGGATTATGGAATGAAAACGACCCCCTTATGGAAATGCCGTTTGAGTTTAGAGCCAGAGAGCAGGGGAAAGGCCTGACAAGATATGTGGGAGATTCGTCAAATAAAACGTATGTGGAGCCGGCTGAATGGAAGCGGGTGGCTGTGGAAAACAGAATTTTCTTCGCCTCAGCAAGTGAAGCGGAAAGTGCAGGATATAAAAAGAGGCAAACGGCACCGCAAGAACATGTGTCGCTTAGCATTCTCAGTATGAACGACTTGCATGGCAAGATTGATCAGCAATATGAGCTTGATCTTGATGGAAACGGAACTGCAGACGGCGTCTTTGGACGCATGGACTATGCGGCTGCATATTTGAAAGAAAAAAAGGCTGAAAAGAAAAACACGCTGATTGTTCACGCTGGTGATATGATCGGAGGCAGCTCTCCAGTTTCATCTCTTCTACAAGATGAACCAACTGTAGAATTGATGGAGGATATCGGATTTGATGTCGGAACTGTCGGCAATCATGAGTTCGATGAAGGTGCGGATGAACTGCTGAGGATTTTAAACGGCGGAGATCACCCGAAAGGCACAAGCGGATATGATGGACAGAACTTTCCCCTTGTGTGCGCAAATTGTAAGATGAAATCGACTGGAGAGCCCTTTTTGCCGGCATATGACATCATAAATGTGGAGGGCATACCGGTTGCTTTTATCGGGGTTGTCACACAGTCGGCAGCGGGTATGGTCATGCCTGAGGGAATAAAAAACATCGAATTTACCGATGAAGTGACAGCGGTGAATGAGGCGGCCGAAGAGCTGAAGAAAAAAGGCGTGAAGGCCATCGCGGTTCTCGCACATATGTCAGCTGAACAAAATGGCACTGCAATTACAGGTGAATCAGCAGATTTAGCAAACAAAACAGATTCTGAAATAGATGTGATTTTTGCAGCGCATAATCACAAGATTGTTAACGGCGAAGTGAACGGAAAACTGATCGTTCAGGCTTTTGAATATGGAAAAGCGATAGGTGTTGTTGATGTAGAGATCGATAAAACGACAAAAGACATTGTGAAAAAGTCGGCGGAAATCGAATATGTCGATCAGAGTAAAATAGAACCGGATCCAAGCACCTCAGCTATTTTAAATAAATATCAAACACTAGCCGAACCGATTATCAGTGAGGTTGTCGGTGAAGCGGCTATTGACATGGAAGGCGGTTATTCGAATGACGGGGACACGCCTCTTGGAAATCTGATTGCGGATGGCATGAGAGCGGCCATGAAAACGGATTTTGCCCTTATGAATGGCGGCGGAATACGGGAAGCGCTGAAGAAGGGCCCCATTACGTGGGGAGATCTTTATAATATCCAGCCTTTCGGTAATGTGTTAACGAAGCTTGAGATTAAGGGAAAAGATTTAAGAAAGATTATCAATGCGCAAATCTCGCCGGTTTTTGGGCCTGACTACAGCATCAGCGGGTTTACGTATACGTGGGATAAAGAAACCGGAAAAGCTGTCGAGATGAAAATGGCAGATGGCGCCGAGATTCAGCCTGATGCGACATACACACTGACCGTTAATAATTTTATGGCGACGGCGACAGGGACCAAATATCAGCTAATCGGATCGCATGGGAAAAATCCTGTGACAGGGCCCGAGGATTTGGACGCGACAGTTGAGTACGTAAAAAGCTTTGATGAGCCTATTTCTTATACAAAAGAGGGAAGAATTAAGCTTGCTGAAGCCAGTGACATTGAAGTTCCAGTAACAGAAAACCCAGTAACTGAAGAGCCGGGAGCTGACCCGGTAACAGAGCAGCCCGTTAAAGTGGACCCAGAGCCTGGGGAAGATCAGACTGATATAAAAGAGACTCCGGGTACTGTACCCGTTCATCAGCTTCCGCCTTCTGCCATTTTGAGAATCGGCGAAATACCGAAAAAAAACGCTGATACTGACGTCAGTATCAGCACATTGCCAATACAAAACGGGACTGCAAAAAGTGGGTTCGATCATCAGCTTCCGGATACATCAGCGGGCTACTATAACTTTATCGTGATCGGTGCGGCGGCGGCACTGTCGGGAACTTATCTATATGTCAGAAGAAAAAGGAGCGCCTCCAAAACGTGAAAAAGGTTATTCCACTCGTCATCATTGCGGCCGGCCTAGTGATCGCAGGCTATGGTGGCCTTAAATTGATCGATACCAATATGAAGACCGAACAGACATTAAAAGAAGCGAAACTGGCGGCTGAAAAGCAGCGGGTAGCTTCGCGCGAGAAAAAAAGCGCTGTTCAAGCAGAGAACAAAGCATCATTTAAGCCTGAGACCGGACAAGCGAGCGGCATTTTGGAGATACCCAAAATTAAGGCTGAGCTTCCGATCGTGGAGGGCACCGATGCAGATGATTTAGAAAAAGGTGTCGGGCATTACAAGGATAGCTATTATCCTGATGAAAACGGGCAAATTGTACTGTCGGGACATCGGGATACCGTGTTTCGCCGGACGGGAGAGCTGGAAAAGGGGGACAGGCTTCGTATTTTCCTGTCATATGGCGATTTCACGTATGAAATAGTAAAAACAAAAATTGTCGATAAAGACGACACATCCATTATTACGCTCCAGCATGAAAAAGAGGAACTCATTCTGACGACCTGCTATCCGTTTTCATATATCGGCAATGCCCCGAAACGCTATATCATATATGGAAAACGGGTTACTTAAAAGCCGCGGCGATGCCTGCGGCTTAAAAATAAGAGTGGAAAAGGTTTTCTATATCAGCTGGGAAAGGTGCCTCGACAACAATCAGCTCGTCGGTTATTGGGTGAACCGCTTGTACCTTTCTGGCATGCAGCGCCTGTCTGTTTAGCAGCGTGCTTCCGCCTCCGTAAAGCGCATCTCCTGCCAGCGGATGGCCGATGCTCGCCATATGAACACGAATTTGGTGTGTCCTGCCTGTTTCCAGCTCTAACTCAACCAGTGACAGCCGCTTCTTCGCATTGCCGGCAATCACCTTGAAATGAGTGACGGCTGCTTGCCCGCCTGGTGAAACCCGGCGTCTTGTCGGGTGTGATCTGTCTCTGCCGATCGGTGAATCAATTGTCCCTTTTTTTGTCTTTAGCTTTCCTTCAGCGATGGCGGTATACGTGCGTTTCAGCGTCTTTTTCTCTAACTGCTGATCCAGAATGGCGTGTGCCAAACGATGTTTGGCAAAAACGATGGCGCCAGATGTATCCTGGTCAAGGCGGTGGACATGCCGCACCTTGCATGTTTCACCATTCACCTGATAATGGTATGCGATCAAGTTAGCCAATGTGCCGGTTTGGCCATCCTCATTCGGATGTGTCGCTATGCCCGCAGGTTTATTCACGATGAGCATGTGATTGTCCTCAAATAAAATATCAAGTTCTCCATATTCCGGTATGACGGAAGATTCTTCATTTTCCTGAAGATCAATGAACAGGCGGTCTCCCTTTTTTACGGTTATATTGTGTAAGACGGATTCGTGATTGACCTTGATCCGATGATGGGACACCCAGTCTTGAAGCACGGGTTTAGAGGCTTTGAGCGCTGTTTTCAGTACAGAAAACAGCCATTGGCCATCCTGTTTTTCATTGATGAGGAGCTCAAGCCCTCTGCCTTTTTGTTTCATGTCAAATGGCTCCTTTTCGAAGCGGAAGGCCGCGTTTCTCATAGGAAACACTTACCTTAGCATTCGGGTTTTTTTCTGTGCTATTCTTGATTAAGAGTTAGGATATTCGATGGCAAGAAAGGTGATTGACGTGAGAATTGTGAACGCAGCAACTGAAGAACAGGAGAGCTTTATCAAGGAGCTGTCAATGGAGCTTTTCCATGATGTATTTCCTCTTTATTTCTCCGAACTGGACATTCAGCGCTTTAAAAAGAAAGGCGTTCTGTCTTTAAATAACCATTATTACCAAGGAACACTAAAAGAAGCATTTCAAATTATGGCTTGTCTGCAAATGATACATATTATTCTGACAAAGCCTTCACCGCATGCCGATATAAGTAATCAGGCGATTTTTGAGAAAAACAGCAAGATGCTGAATGATTTTGGGATTTATTTTCCGTTTGCTTTTTCTGACTTTCAAACGAAGACAAATCAAGCCTTTTCCGGTCACAGAAGGCTGATATAATACGGCGGCAGGAGCTTTTCCGTTTTCAGAAAAGCTCTTTTTTGCATCAAAGAAATCATATCATAAAACCTTTCCTCTAACTCCCTTTTTAATCAGCGCGTGTCTGAACATACTAATGGGTGAAAGGGGTGCTGACAATGAGTTCAGTTAAAAATACAATGACAACGCAGGTGGCAACCGTTTCTCCGAATCAAACGATTCAGGAAGCGGCTTCTCTCATGAACCAGTATAACGTCGGGGCGATTCCTGTTGTGGATCAAGGTGTTTTAAAAGGAATGCTGACTGACCGCGACATTGCATTAAGAACTACAGCTCACGGCCGAGATGGCCAGACACCCGTTTCAGAAGTGATGTCAACAGACCTCATATCAGGTAATCCTAATATGAGCCTGGAAGACGCGTCGCAGCTGATGGCCCAGCACCAAATCCGCCGCCTTCCTATTGTAGATCAAAACAATCTAGTCGGGATCGTTGCGCTTGGAGACCTGGCAGTCAATCAGATGTCGAACGAGTCTGCGGGAGTAGCGCTGACAAACATTTCTCATCAAAACATTCATTAATAAGAAAGAGCTTGCGGTGTGCAGGCTCTTTCTCACATTAACCCTTACTTTTTGAAAGCAGACACGTTTCGGGGTATAGTGTATACATATGTCTCAATTCGGACTAAAGGAGTTGTACGCAGTGATTAAAGCGTTAATTTTTGATTTTGACGGGCTTATTCTCGATACAGAAACACATGAATATGAAGTCCTTCAGGAAATATTTGAGGAACATGGCTCGGTCCTTCCGCTATCCATCTGGGGAAAGGTCATCGGAACAGCCGCGGGATTTCAGCCTTTTGAATATTTAGAAGAGCAGATCGGCCGAAAGCTGAACCATGAAGAGCTGACAAAACTGAGAAGAGAGCGGTTTACGAAACGCATGGAAACAGAAAAAGCGAGACCGGGTGTCGAAGCGTATTTGAATGCGGCAAAGGATTTAGGCTTAAAAGTAGGCCTTGCCTCCAGCTCTGACTATAAATGGGTGTCCGGCCATTTGAAGCAAATCGGCCTGTTTGATGATTTTGAGGTCATTCAAACGGCGGATGATGTGGAAGAGGTGAAGCCGAATCCAGAGCTGTATGTATTGGCGGCAAAGAACCTTGGGGTATCGCCATCTGAATGTCTGGCGTTCGAGGATTCTGTCAATGGTTCGATTGCTGCGAAAAGGGCGGGGATGAAGTGTGTCATCGTCCCGAATAAAGTGACCGGCACCTTGATGTTTGAAGACTATGATCACAGGCTTGAATCAATGGCGGAGATGGAGCTCGCCCTATTGCTTGATTCACTGAACGCACAACACTAAAAAGGAGCGAGTAAATTGTCTGAGAAATTAGATTTGAGCCGTTTTGAAAAGAAAATGGCCATTCGCAATATCGAAGAGAAAGATATCGACAAGATTATTGATCTTCAAAAGGACTGTTTTCCGGGGATGGACCCTTGGAAGCGGGAGCATTTAATCAGCCACTTGGAGCATTTTCCCGAAGGGCAGTTTTGTGCAGAATTCGAAGGTGAAATAATAGGTTCGTGCTCAAGCCTCCTGATTAATTTTGATGAATATGATGACCGCCATACGTGGCAGGACATTACAGATGACGGTTATATCACCAATCATAATCCTGATGGCTTGAATATGTACGGCATTGAGGTCATGGTTCATCCGGAATACAGACGAATGAAGATCGGCCATCGTTTGTATGAGGCGAGAAAGGACTTGGCCAGACGTTTAAATCTGAAAAGCATTATCATAGGCGGACGGATTCCGAACTTTCACAAATATGCAGATGAAATGACGGCGAGAGAGTATGTTGAGCAGGTGACACGCCACCAAATTTACGATCCGGTCCTTTCTTTTCAGCTGATGAATGGTTTTACCCTTATGCGGATTAACCCGAATTATCTCCCGGACGATACAGCTTCGATCAAGTATGCGACGTTGATGGAATGGAATAATGTCGATTATCTTCCTCAGCAGACAAAACGCTATTATAAATCGGCGTTCCCTGTGAGAATTTGTGTTATCCAATACGAAATGAAGAAAATTTATTCCTTTGAGGAATTTGCCAATCAAGTAGAATACTATGTCGATGTCGCTTCAGACGCGCGATCTGATTTTGCTTTGTTTCCGGAAATTTTCACAACCCAGCTGATGTCTTTCCTTGAGGAACGGTCACCGAGCTTGGCGGTTCAGAGAATTACCGAGTATACAGAAGATTACATCAGCTTATTTACTGATTTGGCTGTGAAGTATAATGTCAACATCATCGGCGGGTCTCATTTTGTCGAAGAGGAAGACAAGATTTACAATATCGCTTACTTGTTCAGACGGGACGGAACGATCGAGAAGCAATACAAACTCCATATTACGCCGAATGAACGCAAATGGTGGGGAATCAGCGCAGGAGACCAGGTTCGCGTGTTTGATACGGACTGCGGAAAAATCGCGATTCAGATCTGTTATGACATAGAATTTCCTGAGCTCGCCAGGATTGCGGCGGATAAAGGCGCAAAAATCATTTTTACGCCATTTTGTACAGAAGATCGCCAAGGATACTTGCGTGTCAGATACTGTTCGCAGGCAAGAGCGGTTGAAAATCAAATTTATACGGTCATCTCCGGGACGGTTGGAAACCTTCCGCAAACGGAAAATATGGATATCCAATACGCTCAGTCAGGCATCTTCGCACCATCCGATTTTGAATTCGCCAGAGACGGCATTGTCGGTGAAACAAATCCGAATATCGAAATGGTCGTCATCGGTGATGTTGATCTTGAAATTCTCAGAAGACAGCGCCAAAACGGTACGGTGCGCCAGCTAAAAGACAGACGGCGTGATATTTATCATATTCAATATAAAAAATAATTCTGAAACCCGCCTCATTGGCGGGTTTTTTATCATAAGCGGAATTGAAACGGTTACGCGCTTTCTTTAAAATAAAAGGAAATTGTATTCTGGAAAAGAAGGTGCCTTATGGAGTTTCTGCTTGTTTTAGTTCCTGTATTCGGAATTTTTGCAATTGGCTATATCGGACAGAAAACGCTCGGCTTTGATATACAAACACTGTCCAAAATGTCCTTATACTTAATGTCTCCTTTTCTGGCGTTTGATACGTTTTATACGAACAAGCTCACGATGGATTATGTCTATCTCTCTATTTTTGTGCTGGGGCTTTGCTTAGTCCTTATTCTATTTGTCTCCTTTTTATCTTTTTTTCATAAGTACCCAAACCAAGATCGTTGCGCCATGATTCTGTCATCCGCTTTTATGAATAATGGGAATTACGGAACGCCTGTTGTCCTGCTGGTGTTTGGGACAGCCGGGCTGGATACGGCTGTGGTGTTAATGGTGCTGCAGCAGTTAATCATGAGCACGATCGGCATGTACTATGCGGCAAAAGGAGGTTCGGAGGAAGGCGGATTTAAAACGGTCATAACCCGGGTCATCCGTATGCCTGTTGCGTACGGAGCACTTTTTGGGTCAATACTTCAGCTTATGCATATTTCAATCCCTAAAGAGTTAATGACGGGGATTGAGCTGGTCGGAAATGCTGCCATTCCGACCATTATGATCATTCTTGGCATGCAGCTTGCAGTGATCTCTTTTAAGAATATTGAATACAGAAAAATTTCTTATTCATTGCTTTTGAAGCTGATGGTATCTCCGGTGATTGCGCTAGGCTTCACATTGATATTGCCGGTGGATGACATGACAAAACAAATCATGATTCTCGTCGCGGCTATGCCGACGGCTGCCAATACAACTTTAATGGCTGTCCAGTTTAATACAAGGCCGGAAGTCGTTTCGAGCGCGACTTTTATCAGTACGATGCTGAGCATTGTTACCTTGCCTGTTTTGCTTTGGATGCTGCATCCTCTTTCTTCTTGAGATAGAGGGTGTTTTATTCATTCCGCGGTTTATTGACTCGAACCCCGTCTGGCTTTATATTGAAGGCAGGGAAATCATCACCAAGACATCACATAAGAAAAGGTCTGTTTCAATTGTATTGGCAATGTAGCGAACGCTAATGAAATGGAGATGATGGGGATGGAAAACAGTCAGCAACTTCAGGGATTAAAGCAAAAAGATGAGCAATTTGTGTGGCATGCCATGAAGGGAGCGCATCAAGCGGACAGCCTGATTGCCCAAAAGGCCGAGGGGGCTTGGGTGACGGACATAGACGGACGCCGCTATTTGGATGCGATGTCAGGATTGTGGTGCGTCAATATATTTTATGGCAGAAAGGAGCTTGCTAAGGCTGCCTATGAGCAACTAAAGGAGCTTCCATATTATCCGTTAACGCAAAGTCACGCACCGGCAATTCAACTGGCGGAAAAGCTGAATGAATGGCTCGGCGGCGATTATGTCATCTTTTTTTCCAACAGCGGATCGGAAGCAAACGAAACTGCTTTTAAAATCGCCCGCCAGTACCATCTGCAAAGCGGCGGCCACAGCCGTTATAAATTCATCTCGAGATACAGGGCATACCACGGCAATACATTGGGAGCGCTCTCAGCAACCGGACAGGCGCAGCGGAAATATAAATATGAGCCTTTAAGCCAAGGGTTTCTGCATGCAGCCCCGCCAGATGTATACCGGAACCCGGAGGATGCCGACACGCTTGAAAGCGCAAATGAAATTGACCGCATCATGACATGGGAATTAAGCGAAACGATTGCCGGGGTCATCATGGAGCCTATCATAACAGGCGGGGGCATCCTAATGCCGCCGGACGGATATATGAAGAGGGTGGAGGATATTTGCCGCCGCCATGGCGCTCTTTTGATTTGCGATGAAGTCATTTGCGGGTTTGGACGGACAGGCGAGCCGTTCGGATTTATGCACTACGGCGTGAAGCCTGATATCATTACGATGGCAAAGGGAATCACAAGCGCGTATCTGCCATTGTCAGCGACTGCTGTTAAACGGGATATTTTCGATGCGTATCAGGGGGAAGCGCCTTACGACCGTTTCCGTCACGTGAACACGTTCGGCGGAAGCCCGGCTGCCTGTGCAGTGGCGTTGAAAAACCTGCAAATTATGGAGGACGAACAGCTGATTCAGCGATCCCGCGACCTTGGAGCAAAGCTTTTGGGTGAGCTTCAGGTTTTGCGAGAACACCCGGCAGTCGGAGATGTAAGAGGAAAAGGGCTGCTGATCGGAATCGAGCTCGTCAAAGACCAATTAACAAAAGAGCCGGCAGATGCCGACAAAGTAAACCAAGTGGTTGCAGCGTGCAAAGAAAAAGGGCTGATCATCGGCAAAAACGGGGATACAGTCGCCGGCTACAACAACGTCATCCAGCTCGCGCCGCCATTTTGCCTGACAGAAGAGGACCTTTCCTTTATCGTGAAAACGGTGAAAGAAAGCTTTCAAACGATGTAATATAAAAGTGATTTATTAAAGGAGCACATGATGAGTTTTCACAATCAGCCGATTTTACCGGCTATACGAAATATGAAACAATTTGATGAGTTTTTGAACAGTTCATTTTCCTACGGTGTTATTCTTGATATTCATCTCGGCCAGCTGAAGGGCGTGATCAGAGAAGCGCAAAAGCACGGAAAGAACATGATGGTGCACGTCGATCTCATTCAAGGGATCAAGCATGACGAATACGGAGCAGAGTTTATTTGCCAGGACATCAAGCCTGCCGGGATTATTTCAACAAGGTCAAGCGTGATTGCCAAAGCGAAGCAGAAGAAAATTTATGCGATTCAGCGCCTCTTTCTGCTTGATACAAGCGCGATGGAGAAAAGCATGGAGTTTGTCGGCAAGCATAAACCTGACTTCATTGAAGTGCTGCCAGGCATCGTTCCGTCACTCATTCAAGAAATAAAAGAGAAAACGGGGATTCCTATCTTTGCCGGCGGTTTCATCCGTACGGAAGAGGATGTGGAACGGGCCTTGAAAGCGGGGGCTGTGGCCGTCACAACATCAAACACCAAATTATGGAAGAAATATGAAAACTTTTTGACGGAAAATGATTGACACCGCTTACATCCACTGATACAATTGCACTAGGTTAATACATTGTGATGGAGAACTCGGAGACCACAGCAGCTCTTTACGGTACATGTCTATGCACCAGTAAAGCGGTTTGTTGTGGTTTTTTTATTCTCTTCTTCTCTATCATACTGTTAATCGTGACTTTAGGAGGAATGTGCTATGACAGCATTTTGGGGAGAAGTCATCGGTACGATGCTGCTGATCATTTTTGGGGCAGGTGTTTGTGCAGGTGTCAATTTAAAGAAATCGCTTTCATTCCAGTCTGGCTGGATTGTTATTGTATTCGGGTGGGGATTGGGTGTTGCCATGGCTGCTTATGCGGTTGGCGGCATCAGCGGAGCCCATTTGAATCCGGCGCTAACGATAGCGCTTGCATTTGTTGGAGATTTTCCATGGAAAGAGGTTCCGGTTTATATTGCGGCGCAAATGATTGGGGCGATCATCGGTGCGGTGATAATCTATCTGCATTACCTTCCGCATTGGAAGTCAACGGAAGATCCCGCTGCCAAGCTGGGTGTTTTCTCAACAGGACCCAGCATTCCGCATACATTTTCAAACGTTTTAAGTGAAGTGATCGGGACATTTGTCCTTGTGCTTGGCATCTTGTCCATTGGGGCAAATCAATTTACAGAAGGGCTTAATCCTTTAATCGTCGGTTTTCTCATTGTGGCGATCGGTATCTCTCTTGGAGGCACCACCGGCTATGCGATTAATCCGGCCCGCGACTTAGGTCCGCGGATTGCCCACGCTTTTCTTCCGATTCCGGGGAAGGGTCCATCAAACTGGAAATACGCATGGATACCGGTAGTCGGTCCCATTTTAGGCGGATCGTTCGGCGGCGTATTTTACAACGCTGCATTTAAAGGGCATATCACAAGCAGTTTCTGGATTGTAAGCGTTATATTGGTTGTGTTATTGTTAGGACTCTATGGCTATACGAAAACACATTCAGCTAAAACATTATCAAATTCAAAATATATTTAATCAAAGGGGAGACATCTTATGGAAACATACATTTTATCCTTAGATCAAGGGACGACAAGTTCAAGAGCGATTCTCTTTAATAAAGAAGGCAAAATCGTTCACTCCGCTCAAAAGGAGTTTACACAATACTTCCCGCATCCAGGATGGGTTGAGCATAATGCGAATGAAATTTGGGGCTCTGTCCTCGCTGTTATCGCATCAGTGATTTCTGAATCAGGAATCAGCGCCTCTCAAATTGCCGGCATCGGTATCACGAACCAGCGCGAGACGGCAGTTGTGTGGGATAAGGATACAGGAAAGCCTGTCTATAATGCGATCGTTTGGCAGTCCAGACAGACGTCCGGCATTTGTGAGGAGCTTCGTGAAAAAGGACATAATGATGTATTCAGAGAAAAAACGGGGCTTTTAATCGATCCGTATTTCTCCGGCACGAAGGTAAAGTGGATTTTAGACAATGTGGAAGGCGCGAGAGAAAAAGCGGAAAAAGGCGAGCTGCTGTTTGGAACGATTGATACATGGCTCATTTGGAAAATGTCCGGCGGGAAAGCGCATGTGACCGATTACTCCAATGCGTCCAGAACGCTGATGTTTAATATTTACGATTTGAAATGGGATGATGAACTGTTAGACATTCTGGACGTACCGAAATCCATGCTTCCTGAGGTAAAGCCGTCCTCCCATGTGTATGGGGAAACTGTTGATTATCACTTCTTCGGAAAAAACATCCCGATTGCGGGAGCGGCAGGCGACCAGCAGTCCGCACTGTTCGGCCAGGCGTGCTTTGAAGAAGGCATGGGGAAAAACACGTACGGCACAGGATGTTTCATGCTGATGAATACAGGGGAAAAAGCAATTAAGTCCGAACACGGGCTTTTGACGACAATCGCATGGGGCATCGACGGAAAAGTTGAATATGCTTTAGAAGGAAGTATTTTTGTCGCAGGCTCTGCCATCCAATGGCTCAGAGACGGATTGAGAATGTTCAAAGATTCCTCGCTAAGCGAATCTTACGCGGAGAAAGTGGATTCAACTGACGGCGTATATGTTGTTCCCGCATTTGTCGGCTTGGGAACGCCTTACTGGGACAGCGACGTGCGCGGTTCGGTTTTCGGCCTGACAAGAGGCACAACAAAAGAGCATTTTATCCGCGCGACACTGGAGGCATTGGCTTATCAGACAAAAGATGTGCTTGACGCAATGGAAGCTGATTCAAACATTTCATTAAAGACGCTTCGTGTAGACGGAGGCGCCGTGAAAAATAATTTCCTGATGCAGTTCCAAGGAGATCTTCTGAATGTGCCTGTGGAGCGTCCGGAAATTAATGAAACAACTGCGCTTGGCGCGGCCTATTTGGCAGGTATTGCTGTGGGATTCTGGAAGGACCGTTCTGAAATCGCGAACCAGTGGAATCTGGATAAACGGTTTGAACCTGATTTTGAAGAAGAAAAACGAAATGAGCTGTATACAGGCTGGCAAAAAGCCGTGAAAGCAGCTATGGCTTTTAAATAGAATAAGAGTATGATATAATGGTTACAAGTTAATAAGAACGGTCCTGAGATGAGGAGAGACCACAGCACCAAAGTGTAAGTATGCACTTTGGATGTTGTGGTCTCTTTTTCTATTTACACACCGTGACAACAAGGAGGAGCAATAATGAAACAACAATTTTCAAGTCTGGAAAGAGATCGCATGCTGACAGACATGACGAAAAAAACATACGATCTATTTATTATCGGCGGAGGAATTACAGGAGCGGGAACAGCTCTTGACGCGGCATCAAGGGGAATGAAGGTCGCGCTCAGCGAAATGCAGGATTTTGCGGCGGGAACATCAAGCCGATCAACGAAGCTTGTTCATGGAGGCTTGCGCTATTTAAAACAATTTGAAGTGAAAATGGTTGCCGAGGTAGGGAAAGAACGGGCGATTGTTTATGAAAACGGCCCGCACGTCACTACACCGGAATGGATGCTGCTTCCGTTTCATAAAGGCGGCACATTCGGTTCGTTTACAACATCCATCGGTTTAAGAGTTTATGACTTCTTAGCAGGCGTGAAAAAATCAGAACGAAGAAGCATGCTTTCAGCAAAGGAAACGCTGCAAAAAGAGCCATTGGTGAAAAAAGACGGCTTAAAAGGCGGCGGGTACTACGTGGAATACCGCACTGACGATGCGAGACTGACAATCGAAGTCATGAAGGAAGCGGTGAAATTCGGAGCAGAGCCTGTGAATTATTCGAAAGTGAAGGAGCTTCTTTACGAAAAAGGCAAAGCAGTCGGCGTATTAATTGAAGATATGCTGACAAAGAAAGAATATAAAGTGTACGCGAAAAAAATTGTCAATGCGACAGGCCCTTGGGTCGATCAGCTCAGAGAAAAAGACCATTCGAATAACGGAAAGCATTTGCAGCATACGAAAGGCATTCACCTTGTATTTGACCAGTCTGTTTTTCCGCTGAAACAGGCGGTATATTTCGATACGCCTGACGGCCGTATGGTATTTGCGATTCCTCGTGAAGGAAAAACATACGTGGGGACAACAGACACCGTTTACAAAGAGGCGCTGGAGCATCCGCGAATGACAACGGAGGATCGAGATTACGTCATCAGTTCAATCAATTACATGTTCCCAGAGCTGAAAATCACAGTGAATGACATCGAATCCAGCTGGGCGGGGCTGCGCCCGCTGATTCATGAAGAAGGCAAAGACCCTTCTGAAATTTCACGGAAAGACGAGATTTGGACATCTGACTCAGGCTTGATCACCATCGCCGGCGGAAAACTGACCGGATACAGAAAAATGGCGGAGCATATCGTCGATCTTGTGAATGATCGCTTAAAAGAAGAAGGCGAAAAGGATTTCGGGCCATGTAAAACGAAAAACATGCCAATCTCAGGGGGACACGTCGGCGGTTCGAAAAATCTCATATCCTTTGTCACGGCGAAAACGAAAGAAGGAATCGCAGCCGGCTTATCAGAAAAAGACGCAAAACAGCTGGCGATCAGATACGGCTCCAACGTAGAGCGAGTCTTTAACCGAGTGGAAGCGCTGAAAGATGAGGCCGCGAAACGCCACATTCCGGTTCATATTCTTGCTGAGGCAGAATACAGTATAGAAGAAGAGTTGGCCGCAACACCTGCTGACTTCTTTGTCCGCAGAACGGGACGTTTATTTTTTGATATCAATTGGGTAAAAACATATAAAGATGCCGTTATTGATTTTATGAGCGAGCGATTCCAATGGAATGAGCAGACGAAAAACACACATACTGAAAATCTCAACAAGCTTTTACACGATGCGGTTGTGCCGCTCGAACGATAAATCATAACGGGCTGTCTCTCAGCCCGTTATTTCTTTTTACGGGCCGAAAGCGCCGAATCCAAGGATTTCAAGTGACAGAGGAACTCGCTTCATATTAAAATAACGGCATAAGCTAATACATAGGAGGACGAATATGACTTGGAGAAAAAGTTATGAACGCTGGAAACAGACAGAACATTTAGATCCGGAACTAAAAGAACGCCTTACTGAATTAGAGGGGAATGAAGAGGCTCTTGAAGACTGCTTCTATAAAAACCTTGAATTCGGCACTGGCGGTATGCGCGGAGAAATCGGCGCTGGGACGAATCGGATGAATATTTACACGGTGCGCAAAGCATCAGCCGGGTTTGCGGCATACATCTCAGAGCAAGGTGAGGAAGCGAAAAAACGTGGCGTTGTCATTGCTTATGATTCCCGCCATAAATCGCCGGAGTTCGCGATGGAAGCGGCAAAAACACTTGCGACACAAGGCATCCAATCATACGTATTTGATGAGCTTCGCCCAACGCCGGAGCTGTCATTCGCTGTCAGACAGCTGAACGCCTACGGGGGAATTGTGGTGACGGCAAGCCATAACCCGCCTGAATATAACGGCTACAAAGTATACGGAGATGACGGCGGCCAGCTGCCTCCAAAGGAAGCGGACATCGTCATTGAGCAGGTAAACGCGATTGAAAATGAACTGACGATCACAGTCGACACTGAAAATACATTAAAAGAAAAAGGCTTAATTAAGATCATCGGTGAAGATATTGATAAAGCCTATACAGAAAAACTGACGTCCATTTCCGTCCATCCTGAATTACCCGAAGAAGTTGATGTAAATGTTGTTTTTACACCGTTGCATGGAACGGCCAATAAGCCGGTCAGACGCGGTTTTGAAGCACTCGGCTACAATAATGTAGCGGTTGTCAAAGAACAGGAGCTGCCCGATGCAAACTTCTCTACTGTTCCCTCTCCAAACCCGGAAGAGCATGCGGCTTTCGAATATGCCATTAAACTCGGGGAAGAGCGGAACGCAGATATTCTCATCGCAACAGACCCTGACGCTGACCGTCTTGGCATCGCGGTGAAAAACGAACAAGGCAAATATACAGTGCTTACAGGAAACCAAACCGGTGCGTTGCTGCTTCATTACCTGCTTTCTGAAAAGAAAAAACAAGGCATCCTGCCTGAAAACGGTGTTGTTCTCAAAACAATTGTCACAAGTGAAATCGGGCGTGCTGTCGCTTCTTCGTTCGGTCTTGATACGATTGATACGCTCACAGGCTTTAAATTTATCGGTGAAAAGATTAAGGAATACGAGGCAACAGGCCAGTACACCTTCCAATTCGGTTATGAAGAGAGCTACGGTTACTTAATCGGGGATTTTGCCCGCGACAAGGATGCCATTCAGGCGGCGCTCTTGGCAGTTGAGGTTTGCGCGTTCTATAAAAAACAAGGAATATCATTGTATGAAGCGCTCATCAATCTCTTTAACGAATACGGTTTTTATCGTGAAGGGCTGAAATCCCTGACGCTGAAAGGAAAACAGGGAGCAGAACAGATTGAAGCGATTTTGGCTTCCTTCAGACAAAATCCGCCGCAAAAAATGGCCGGCAAACAGGTTGTGACAGCCGAAGATTACGCAGTAAGCAAACGGATGCTTCTGACGGAAAACAAAGAAGAAGCGATCGGCTTGCCAACATCAAATGTACTGAAATACTTCTTGGAAGACGGGTCTTGGTTCTGCCTTCGTCCTTCCGGAACTGAGCCGAAGGTGAAATTCTATTTCGCCGTAAAAGGAACATCTTTAGAAGACAGTGAAAAGCGTCTTGCCGCGCTTTCTGACGATGTAATGAAGACGGTAGACGAAATTGTAGAGGCTACAGCTAAATAGTTCAAGTAAAGGCTGGGTCATTGTATGTGATCCGGCTTTTTTTCTCATCCAAAAGTCTGAAAGAAAATCATCCCTCAAGCGAAGTAATGAATGACATAAAACTGGTATAATCTTAGATAACAGGAGATGAATGCCGGAGTGAGTGACGTGAGCAAAACGAGGATGGAAAAATTAAAAACGCTGAAAACGATTGCGGAAACCTTAAACCAAGGGCACGATGTTAAAGCAACACTGGATGAGGTGTTAAAAGAATTGCTCAGTGTAACGAACCTTCAATCGGGATGGATTTTTCTAATCGAAGAAGACGGCTCCTATACGTTAGCGGCTGACGCCTATCTGCCCCCCGCTTTAAGCCGCAAGGAAAAAGTGCTGATGTGCGAAGGAGAGTGCTACTGCCTGACGAAATTCAATAACGGAGGGCTTAGAAGGGCGGCTAATATCATGAACTGCAAACGCATAGAGTCGGCCGAAGAGCTGCACTGTTTTGACACAGAAGGGATTACGCATCATGCAACTGTGCCTTTAGAAGACGGAGACAGGAGATTCGGATTGTTAAATGTAGCCGCGGCCGGAAAAACCATGTTTGATGAGGGAGAGCTGCATTTACTCGAGTCTGTCGCCTTTCAGATCGGAACCGCGATCCAGCGCATGAAGCTTTCTGAATATAAACAAAAAAATGCGCTATTAATGGAGCGCAACCGCCTCGCTCAGGAACTCCATGATTCTGTCAATCAAATGCTGTTTTCCGTTAGTTTAACAGCCAGAGCGGCAAAGACACTAACAAAAGATGAGAATATGCAGCAGATGATTGATTTCATTCAAAACCTATCACAGGACGCGCTCGCAGAAATGAAAGCGTTAATTTGGCAGCTTCGCCCCGGAGGGTTGGAAAAAGGGCTGCCTGAAGCCATTAAAAGCTATGGCGCGCTCATCGGATTGAATGTCATTTTCACACAAAAAGGCTGTCCGGTTCTTATTGATGAGCAGGAGCATATGCTGTGGCGTGTCGTACAGGAAGCTTTAAATAACTGCAAAAAGCATGCCGGAACTGGTACGGCGTATGTCAGTCTGACTGCTTCTTCATGCCATGCGGAGCTGGATATAATCGATCATGGGGCAGGGTTTCGCTATGAAGCGCATGCCGGTCTGCCTTCACTTGGCATCAAGGGTATGAAAGAACGGGCGGAAAAAGCCGGCGCGGAGTTTTTGATTGAGTCAGAGCTTGGAGCGGGGACAAAGGTGTCCGTCAAGCTTCCGCTAGCCAATCAGAAAGGAAGGACAGTGCAATGAAAATTGTAATAGCGGATGATCACCATGTTGTCAGAAAGGGGCTTCGTTTTTTCTTTGCCATCCAAGATGATATTGAAGTTGCCGGAGAGGCCGCAACCGGAACAGAAGCTCTTCGTATCATCGGAGAAACAAAGCCCGACCTTGTGCTGATGGATCTGTCTATGCCCGAGATGGACGGAATACAAGCCATAAAAAAAGCAGTTCAGCAATTTCCAGGGGTCAAAATTATTGTGCTGACGAGCTATTCCGATCAGGATCACGTCATCCCCGCGCTTCAGGCGGGAGCGAAGGCGTATCAATTAAAGGATACGGAGCCCGAGGAATTGGTGAAAACACTTAGACAAGTGCATGCTGGAGAATACAAGCTTTCTTCAGCTATTATGCCCCATGTGCTGACACATATGAGAAATCAGCGCGATCCGGAAAAAGAAAAATTTTATCAATTAACACGAAGAGAAAAGGACGTTCTGAACGAAATTGCGAACGGAAAAAGCAATAAAGAAATCGCGGCGGCCTTGTTTATTTCAGAAAAAACAGTGAAAACCCATGTGTCAAATCTTTTAGCAAAACTTGAAGTGGCCGACCGCACGCAAGCAGCGCTTTTCGCAGTAAAATATAACCTGAATGGAGAGATCGCGAAATGAACATGTTAGTTATAAATGGCACGCCCAGAAAACATGGCAGAACAAGAATTGCCGCATCCTGCATTTCAGCGCTGTATCACACGGATTTGATTGATCTAAGCGAGTTTATCTTGCCGATTTTTAACGGTGAAGCAGAGCAATCAGAACTTTTGCAGGTACAGGAGCTTAAGCAGCGCGTCACTAAAGCGGATGCGATTGTCTTATTATCGCCTGAATATCACAGCGGGATGAGCGGCGCTTTAAAAAATGCCCTGGATTTTCTAAGCAGCGAACAATTTAAATATAAGCCCGTTGCATTATTGGCAGTGGCGGGAGGCGGAAAAGGCGGCATCAACGCGCTGAACAATATGAGAACTGTGATGCGGGGTGTCTACGCCAATGTGATTCCGAAACAGCTTGTACTTGATCCAGTGCACATTGATATTGAAAAGGCTGCAGTTACGGAACCTATAAAGATCAGCATAAAAGAGCTTGTCGAAGAACTCACCATGTTTGCAAAAGCAGGAAATCCCGGCGTCTGAACGCCGGGATTTGTTTATGTGAGCAGGGCTAATTGATCTTCGTAAGTCAGCTCTGTGGCATGATCAATATAACGGAGAAGGGAATACAGCATCTTTTCAAGAACAGCGTAATTCTGTTCAAAATGATACGCGTGCAGAAAATGCTCGATTCGTTTTGATAACAAATCATCCTCTGTACGCACCATTAAAATTAATAAATTATCCCATTGGGAACGGTGGGTGTAATACAGCGCTTTATCGTAATCGGCATAATCCATGAATCGCTTCTCCTTTCTTGTATGAGAAGTTCATGATTAGTTTATGCCGCATCCTATGTAATTGACGTTGCAAAACTTGGCGTCTGCGGCAGTACAGGGTAGCAATATGAGGGAGACATAAAATCAAAATGACTGAATGAAGCCATCGCTTTTGGAAAACCTATGAGAGAACATAATCTGGGTACAGGAGACTGAAAATATGAAATCTCTGCCGTATTCAATTGCGCTTCTTTTTTGCGGATTGATCATTGTGTCAATGGCTGCAAAAGGGCATTCAGCGGACACAAACGAGTCTGTTCAAAAGTGGGAACAGCTCGCTTGGAGCAGAATTCAGGATGAATATAAGGGCGCTTCATTTTCTGATTACGCTTATATGGGGAGAACCGAGGTGAATGATCATCAGACAAAAGATGTCTTTCGGGTGACGGTCAGACAGAATGACGACACCTTTTCTGTTCGGGCCGAAGTCTATTTTCATCCGGTGACAAAACATATGATCAGCATTAACGTTTTTCGGCTCTAATCAAAAAACTGTACAGCCGCTAAGGCCATACAGTTTCTGCTTAGAAATATCGTTTTGCACCGAGATAGCGCTGTTTCCAGTAAGAGTTGTTCATACTGGAAATAACAACTCCTGAATCATTGGCATTAATGAATTCTCCGTTTCCGAGATAAATCCCGATATGAGAAGGGCCGGCTTTATATGTTGAAAAGAAAACGAAGTCTCCGACAGCAGGCTGGCTGACAGATTTCATTGTGTTCCAATATCCGGCTGCCGTTAATCTTGATACGGATGTGACTTTGTTTAGCGCATAGTAAATGAAACCGCTGCAGTCAAATCCGGCCGGTGTCGTGCCTCCCCAGCGATAAGGAACCCCAAGGTGCTCTTTAGCGGCGGCAATCATTGTGTTTATCTTCGCGCTTGATGAGCTGGACGTGCTTGAAGTTCCGGATGAAGATGAAGCTTTTCCAGTAATGACCAATTTTTGGCCAACCTGCAAGACATCCGTTCTCAAATTGTTTTTCTCCCGAATCTGCTGAGCTGTTACATTGAACTTCTGAGCAATCACCCACAAGGAATCGCCGCTTTTCACCGTGTATGTAGTCGTCGATGTGCCAGAGCTTGCATTTGACTTAGAAGACGATGACGGTGAGGAAGTGCCTGAAGATGCTTTACCTGTCAGCTTCAGCACTTGTCCGACGTATATCACATCTGATTTCAGGCTGTTGCTGTTTCGGATTTGCTGTACGGTCACGTTATAGCTGTTTGCAATTTTCCAAAGTGAATCACCGCTTTTTACAGTGTATTTCGATGTTGCCGACGTTTGGTTTGAATGAGATGAAGTGTCTTTGGAAGACGTATCAGAACCGCTTGATTTTGTTTTCAATACTTGATTCACATAAATGGTGTCTGATTTTAAGCTGTTCAAGACCTTCAATTCAGCAACGGACATGTTGACTTTGTTTGCGATTTTCCAAAGCGAATCTCCAAGCTGCACCTTGTATGTTCCGGCAGAAGATGAGGAGCTAGAGCTCTTTTTGGAACTGCTTTTTGTATTAGAACTAGAGCTGGAACTAGAGCTTGAAGTTACCGTACCGGACACCTTTAATTTCTGCCCCGCACGAATCATGTCGCTGCTGAGTCCGTTTAACTTTTTCAGTTCCTGCACCGTCATTTTATACTCAGTTGCGATCAGCCAAAGTGAATCGCCGCTTTTCACTGTGTAAACAGAACTTCCGCTCTTTTTGGTTGTTGAGCTTGAAGTAGATGAAGTGCCGGACTTGCTGCCTGGAATGGTAAGCGTCTGGCCGATCGACAGAACGGTAGTCGAAAGATGGTTGGCGGATGTGATGGCCGCCACGCTTGTGTTGTAGTTTTGGGCCAGTTTCCATAAAGAATCTCCGCTTTTGACCTTAATCGTAGCTGCTTCAGCTGGTGTGACTGCTAGAGTTGTACTGACAATCGCAGAAGCTGTCAGCCCTGCTGCTAATTTCTTTTTCATCTGAGCTCTCCTTTTTCCCCCAATGATTTGAATTTACTGTTTCTTTTTTATATCGGCAGCTTCGTCTCATCGTTTTGCCTTTTTTTAAAAACAGCCTAAATTTCTTATCTATAATAGGGAAAAAGGGCATAAAAAAAGAAGGAATCTTTAGCTATTCCTTCATTCTTAGAATCTTCATGATATCTTCCTTGTTTTTGACTAGATCGCGCAGTGTATATTTGTCTAAAACCGCAAGATAGGCCATAAGTGCTTCATTAAGTACATGTTTCAAGCCGCACACAGGGGAAATGATGCAGAGGTTCTTGTTCACATCAAAACACTCAACAATATTAAAATCGTCTTCCGTTTTTCTGACAACCTCACCGATGTTGATGTCTTCAGGTTCCATGCCTAAGCGTATGCCGCCGCCTCGTCCGCGTATCGTTTCTACGTAGCCGAGCTGGCCGAGCCTGTATATGACTTTCATGAGGTGATTTTTTGAAATAGAATACGTTTCGGCAATCTGCTTTATGTTTGAAAGTTCTCCCGGACGTTCTGCAGCCAGAAAAATCAGCACTCTTAATGAATAATCTGTATAATTTGTTAACTTCATAATCAGACCTCGGAATAAGACATTTTCTATATCTTATCATAATCGATTGAAAAATGAAAAAAAAGGAATTTAAAAAACGTGCGCCCAGTTGGGTGCACGTTTTTTGTTTACATGTTATTCGGCGGATTTTGGTTTTTACGGTTTTTATCGATTTCGGTGTTTTGCATTTTGCGTTCAAATGCAGACAGATAACGTGATGCAAAATCCTTTCCGCCAAGGCCGAAGGATAAACCGAAAGCGAGTGCGAAGCCGCTAAGCACGATGATGAACGCGGAATTGACGATCGTTTCAGCAACACCCAGCTGATCCAGGGCCATAAAGAGAGCAAGTGCGATAATCGTATATTTGGCAATCGCCGCCAAAGACTTGAATTCTTGGCCTTTAATGATGCTAGAAAGCACTTTTCGAACCAATTCTCCAGCGTAAAGACCGATTCCGAGAATGAATACGGCGACAAGGACATTCGGCAGATACGCGATAATGCCAGTCGCAATCTCTACAAGGAAGTGCAGCTGAACAATTTGCAGCGCCTCGGCTGTGAACAGCAGAATGACAATGACTTGCGCGATCATGCCGACAACTTGAGATAGGGACAGCTTTGCAGGTGTTCCTGTTTCCATCCCTATTTTTCCTAACACAGAATCAAAGCCTGCGCGATGGAGCAGTCGGGACACCATGTTGTTCACCCATTTTCCTGTCCATATACCCGCTATAACAAGCACGATGGCAATGATGATGTTCGGAAGCATATTTAAAATAGTATTCAGCATAGAGACAGCAGGTTTCGAAATGCCGGCGACATCCAGCTGATCAAGTGCTGAAATGACAACCGGTATTAAAATCAGCACATAAGCGATTGTTCCGATGACTGCAGAAAGGCTTGTATCTTTTAAGTAAACTGATAAACCCATACGTGCGGCGAATCTTTCCGTGCCGATGCTTGCAAGGAAATTTGTTATGATATCACGTACAAGACGGGCAACAAGCCAGCCGATTAAAACGATAAGTGCGGCAGCAAATAATTTCGGCAGAAAAGCGAGCACGCTTTCCATCATATTTGTAAACGGACCCGAAATGCCGCTGATGTTCAAAGAAGATAAGACACCTGGCAGGAAAACAAGCAGCACGAGATAAAAGACAACTTGTGAAGCGGCATTAACTGCCTGATGAATATCTTTTCCTTCAGACACAACATTCCACTTGCGCAGCTTGTCACTTGTGTTCAGCTTTATCCCGATTTTTTTGACAAGGAAGCTCAAAACAGAGGCTGCAGCCCATCCTAACAGCAGAATGAGCCCGGCCTTCAGCACGCTCGGGATAGCCGCGGTAATGGCGGAAAGCATGCTGACAAACGGTGATGCCACTGTTGTCAGGTGCAAAATGTTAAAGAATAAAATAAAGACGATAATCAATGCGATAAAATAAACGACCTTGCTTATGACTTTTTCTGAGGAATAGCGTGATGGCTTTTTCCCAGCAAACAGCTTATCGTCAATTTTTGTTTTTCTGAGCCCTTTGTATACCGCTTTTTCAATGATTTTAGCGATAGCCCATCCGATTAATAAGACGAGTAAAGCAATGATTAAGTTTGGCAGCTTACTGAGATAAGAAGAAAGCATGTCTGCTGCATTCAATTGGTATCAGCTCCTTTTTTTCATAATATGGTGTGTTTTTACCCACTGGCACAATCGGTAAACAGCTGAATGTGCCGGGTGAATTTTTTTCTTGCCCAAGTGCGGCTATCATCTTTTGTCAGGCGGGCTCATACATTATAGATAAGTCCAAGTAGGGGGGATTCGGTTGAACGCGGAGGAGAAGAAGGGATTACAGCGGGCAATTGAGGAGATTACCGAAATTGCAAAAGGATTCGGCCTTGATTTCTACCCGATGAGATATGAAATCTGCCCGGCTGAAATTATTTATACATTCGGCGCGTACGGGATGCCGACAAGATTCAGCCACTGGAGCTTCGGCAAGCAGTTTCACAAAATGAAGCTGCATTACGATCTTGGTTTAAGCAAGATTTATGAGCTGGTCATTAACTCGGATCCATGCTACGCTTTTTTGCTGGACAGCAACTCACTGATCCAAAATAAATTGATTGTCGCTCACGTTCTCGCCCATTGTGATTTCTTCAAAAACAACTGCCGTTTCCAAAACACGAAGCGCGATATGGTGGAAAGCATGGCGGCAACAGCCGAGCGGATTAAGTACTATGAACAGGTTCACGGGATAAAGGAAGTAGAGGCTTTTTTAGACGCGATCCTATCGATTCAGGAGCATATCGATCCTTCTTTGGTCCGTCCGAAGCTCCTATGGAGTGTGGATGATGAGGAAGATGAAATGGAAGAGGCAGCGACGCCGTACGATGATTTATGGTCTTTGGATGATAAGAAACCGAAAAAACACGTGAAAAAATCGAAAAAACCTTTCCCGCCGCGGCCGGAAAAAGATATTCTGCTATTTATCGAGGAGCATTCACGTGAGCTGGAGCCATGGCAGCGTGATATTTTAACGATGATGAGAGAGGAAATGCTTTATTTCTGGCCTCAGCTGGAAACAAAGATTATGAATGAGGGCTGGGCTTCCTATTGGCACCAGCGAATTATACGCGAGCTTGATTTAACCTCTGATGAAGCGGTCGAGTTCGCCAAGCTGAATGCTGGTGTCGTCCAGCCGTCCAAAACAGGCATCAATCCTTATTATTTAGGACTGAAAATATTTGAAAACATTGAGGAGCGGTACAATAATCCGACGGATGAAATGAAGAAAGTGGGCGTACAGTCTGACTCGGGCCGGGAGAAAATGTTTGAGGTCAGGGAAATTGAATCCGATATCTCTTTCATCCGCAACTATTTAACAAAAGACTTAGTGATGCGCGAGGATCTTTATTTGTTTCAAAAACAGGGCAGAGATTATAAAATCGTCGATAAAGCGTGGAAGTCGGTGCGCGACCAGCTCGTGAGCATGCGGGTAAACGGCGGGTTTCCGTATTTGACAGTAAACGACGGCGATTATATGAAAAATAACGAGCTCTATATTAAGCATTGGTATGAGGGCATAGAGCTGGATTTGAAATATTTAGAGAAAGTGCTCCCTTACTTATTCCAGCTATGGGGAAGAAGCGTGCACATCGAGTCTGTGCTTGAGGATAAGGAAGTCATGTTTTCGTACGACGGAAAAGGTGTTCACCGCAGGTATCTATAAAAAAGAGGATGCAGCGTTTTGCATCCTCTTTATTTTCCCGCTTTCAAAATCTTAAATATGATGTTTGCCTGATCGGTATTGTTAATCAGTCCTTGGAATTTTTCTTTTCCGGGGCCGTACGCGTATACTGGCACTTCTTCGCCGGTATGATCGGCACTCGTCCAACCGCTGTTAGATCGTGTGTTAAAAATCTTGATGATGGCTTTGTAGGCGCCTTTGCTTTTGTCAGCCTGTGCAGCGGCTTCAACACTTTTGATTTCATCAGAGGTAAATTTCAGATTTGTATAGCGGGTGAGCACATCTTTGACCGGTTTGCCTTCACTGATTTTTTTGGCCATAAATTCAGGTGTTTTTTTTGCGGCGAGAATCGGCTCCGCGTGCCAATTCTTTTGACCATTTGCGCCGATGGTAAAGCCGCCGGTTGTATGATCAGCAGTTGCAATGACAAGCGTGTGTTTATCTTTTCTTGCAAAATCAATCGCAGCTTTATAGGCCTGTTCAAAGTCTTTAACCTCGCTCATGGCTCCTACTGTATCATTGTCATGGGCCGCCCAGTCAATTTGGCTGCCTTCGACCATCAAGAAAAATCCTTTTTTATTTTGGTTCAGGCGGTCAATTGCTGAAACCGTCATGTCTTTGAGAGATGGTGTTTTGCTGTCACGGTCGAGCGCTTTAGCAAGCCCTCCGTCTGCGAAAAGGCCAAGCACCTGCTGATCTTTATTTTTCTTCAGCGCTTGTTTTGTTGTCACATAGCTATAGCCGGCTTGTTTGAATTCCTTCGTCAAATTTCTGTCCTCGCGGTTAAAATATAATTTTCCGCCGCCAAGCAAAACGTCTATTTTTTGTTTTCCTTTTATTTTGTCATCCATATAGCTGTTGGCGATTTGGTCCATGTTTTTCCGTGATTCATTGTGGGCGCCGTATGCGGCAGGGGTGGCGTGGTTAATTTCAGACGTTGCGACGAGCCCGGTCGATTTTCCTTGCTGTTTGGCTTCTTCGAGCACAGATTTCACTTTTTTTCCGTTTTTATCGACGCCAATTGCATTGTTATATGTCTTAACGCCTGTCGCTAATGCTGTTCCGGCGGCTGCTGAATCTGTAATATTATAGTCCGGGTCATCAGGATGCGTCATCATCATGCCTGTCAGGTTAGGGTCAAATTGGGTCAACTTCGGGTTATTCGGTGTTTTCCCGTTATTCTTCATGGAACGGTAGGCGTTTATGTAAGGCGTCCCCATGCCGTCACCGATCATCACAATGACATTTCTGATCTCGGCTTTGTCTTGTTTTTTTGCGCTGGCCTTTTCAGTCTGCTGCAGTTCTGCACCGGCAAATATGCCGGCTGTAAGCACGGAAACAGCTGCGATTGGCAGCAGTTTAGATTTTATATTTTGAAACAAATTCATTTTTTGCATGCCTCCTTTAATGTATTTGTTTATCATGTTAGGGGAATTTTGTTAAACACGGCTTTTGATCGTGTAAACATTAAGTAAAGCATTGTAAGGAAATGAAAACATCTGTCTCGTTATCTTGTCTTTTTTCAATCAAAGCATTCATTTTTTCAGAAAAATCTTTACCCCTCTGCCCTTGCGTGATATGTTTATTTAAATAAAAAAACTGCGGATAACCGCAGCTTTCCTCGAATATGCTTTATGTCTCACTTTTCCACTATGTGAGTTGATCCCCGAAAGTTTGTCATTTATCCCCTGTATAATGGAAAATAGCCCAATAAACATGACAAAAGGACGCGTTTTTTGTCACCTTTGAAACGAAAATGAAATATTTTATACCCTTAAAAACTTTTTTTAAGAACGAATAAGTAAGAAATTAGTCACATGAAGTCAAGACTATTTCTGTTGGGAATCTATCCTTATAATAGAAATCAATAAGATTAATTTAAAAAAAGAGATACATATATAGAGAGAGATAAACATTGGGGAGGAAAATATGAAAAAGCAAATCATTACAGCTACGTCAGCAGTGGTTTTAGGATCGACACTATTTGCAGGAGCGGCATCTGCACAAAGCATCCAGGTGAAAAAAGGCGACACGTTATGGGGACTTTCAAGAAAATACGACACAACGATCGGTAAAATTAAATCAGAGAACAGCCTTCGTTCAGACATGATTTACGCAGGGCAGACTTTATCAATTAACGGCAAAACTTCAAGTTCAAAAAGCAGCAGCTCTTCCAGTTCTTCATCTTCTACATACACAGTAAAGAGCGGGGACAGCCTTTGGAAAATTTCGAAAACATATGGCATGACAGTCAGTGAACTGAAAAAAATGAATGGCTTAAAGTCAGACTTGCTTCGTATCGGACAAGTCCTGAAACTGAAAGGTTCAACAAGCTCTAGCAGCTCTAGTTCATCGAAGGTATCAACGTCTTCAACTTCCACTTATAAAGTGAAGCGCGGGGACAGTCTGTCTAAAATCGCAAAGCAATACGGCACAACGGTTAGCAAGTTAAAAAGCTTAAACGGCTTAAAATCAGATTTGATTTATGTCAACCAAGTGTTGAAAGTGAAAGGAACAAGCACAAGCTCAAAAACTGTTTCTTCCGGCTCTTCATCATCTTCAAGCAGCAAAGCATCATCTACTACATCACTTAATGTAAGCAAGCTGGTTTCTGATGCAAAGGCGTTAAGCGGAACGCCATACAAATGGGGCGGAACAACGACTTCCGGCTTTGACTGCAGCGGATTTATCTGGTACGTGCTGAATAAACAAACAAGTGTGGGCAGAACAAGCACTGCGGGATACTGGAGTTCTATGAAGAGCATTTCCAGCCCGTCTGTCGGTGATTTTGTTTTCTTCACAACATATAAATCCGGCCCTTCTCATATGGGGATTTATGTCGGCAACAACAATTTCGTTCATGCAGGATCTAACGGTGTTCAAATCAGCAGCCTGGACAACAGCTACTGGAAGCCTCGTTACCTCGGTGCGAAAAGATTCTAATTTTAAAAGAAAACCCGTTCATTGGAACGGGTTTTTTCATTAGACGGAGAACTTCCGATTTGGTTGCTCCTAAAAATGAAAATGTGATAAAAAGTCCAAGAATTTTTTTTCTTTCTTATTTTCATAAAGGGCGATTGCATAAGCGCCGGCATAGGGAAGCTGTACAGATTGATAAGGGATTCTGATCATCTGTTTCTCTGCCAACTCACGCTTTACTGTCGATAAGGGCAGAAATGAAACCCCGAGCCCTTCCTTGATAAACCGTTTCGTTATATGTGTTTGAGTGACTTTCATTGTTCTCACAAATGGAAATGTCACTCTGACTTGACGGAGCAAGTCGTCCCAGTAATCAGGATGATTGTGGGTCAAAAGCAGGTATTGCTCCAGCACCTCTTTGGCATCAATTTCTTTGTCTGCCATGAAACGCTGATCGGGCGGGGCAACAAGGACTACCGGGTCTTTATATAAGCAGTGGCAGGTTAAAGAGGAAGACTGTACCTTTAAACAGCTCAGCCCGATATCTGCTTCCCCGGCTTTAATCAGTGACGCGATTTCCGCCGATTCAAAAATCGTCACTGCCATTTCTGTTTCTGTATTCATTGCTGTGTACCGCTTCATGACAGAAGGAAGCACTGTATCTGCGATAAGCGGAGAAACCGCGAGCTGTAAGGTTTGAGAGTAGCCTTGTCTCACTCTGTGAAGCTCTGCCATGCTGTTTTCGTAATCATCAAGCAGCCTGAGCGCATACGGCAAATAAGCCCTGCCTTCATCAGTCAGCTGGATCTGCCTGCCTTTTCGCTCGAACAGTTTGCAGCTGATTTCTTTTTCTAATTGCTTGATATGTACGGTTACAGTGGGCTGAGATAAAAAAAGCGTTTCCGCTGTTTTTCGGAAGTTTTCATATTTCGCAGCAGTCACGAAGGTGTGAAGCCATTTGAAATCCATTTCTATTCTCCCTCTGATTAATATTTTTAATTAATTCCCTTTAAAATATTCAATATTTTTTAAATATTATATTTACTATAATAACAGAAAAGGATAGGGGGAATACAAATGGTACATTACGGATTAAAGGGAATTACATGTGTGGAAACATCCATCAGCCATATTGACGGTGAAAAAGGCCGCTTGGTTTACAGAGGCCACCATGCGAAAGACATCGCACTGAATCACAGCTTTGAAGAAGCCGCTTATTTGATCTTATTTGGAAAACTGCCTTCATCTGAAGAATTGCAGACATTTGAAGGGAAGCTTGCTGCGGAGCGGCATCTGCCGGAACACATCGAACGATTGATTCAGTCACTGCCAAACAACATGGACGACATGTCGGTGCTGAGAACGGTTGTTTCAGCACTGGGGGAAAATACGTACACGTTCTATCCGAAAACAGAAGAAGCAATTCGGCTGATTGCCATCACGCCTTCCATCATTGCGTATAGAAAACGATGGGCGCGCGGTGAACAAGCAATTACACCATCTTCCCAGTACGGACATGTCGAAAACTACTATTATATGCTCACAGGTGAACAGCCTTCAGAGGCAAAAAAGAAAGCGCTTGAAACATATATGATTCTGGCCATGGAGCACGGCATGAACGCATCCACTTTTTCTGCACGGGTCACATTATCTACAGAGAGTGATTTAGTGTCAGCCGTCACTGCCGCTCTCGGCACGATGAAAGGCCCGCTGCACGGAGGGGCTCCCTCTGCGGTGACAAAAATGCTTGAAGACATTGGAGAAAAAGAACATGCTGAAGCATACCTGAAAGAAAAACTGGAACAAGGAGAGCGCCTGATGGGATTCGGCCACAGGGTGTACAAGACGAGGGACCCGCGGGCAGAAGCTTTGAGACAGAAAGCAGAAGAGGTGGCCGGCAATGACCGCGATCTTGATCTTGCGCTGCATGTAGAAGCAGAGGCAATTCGTTTGCTTGAAATCTACAAACCAGGACGCAAGCTGTATACAAATGTTGAGTTTTATGCGGCTGCTGTGATGAAGGCCATCGACTTTGACGATGAATTGTTTACACCAACCTTTTCAGCAAGCCGAATGGTAGGGTGGTGCGCCCATGTGCTGGAACAAGCAGAAAACAATATGATTTTCCGTCCGTCAGCGAAATATACGGGCACCATTCCTGAAGAAGTTCTTTCATAACAAAACATATTTTGCCGTTTATTCGCTTCTATGGCGTGGTAACGTTCAGTATCAACCACATGTCTAGGAGTGATGAATATGAACCCAATGGACAGACAAACAGATGGGCAAGAGCCGCAGCATCAGGACAGACAGCCGGGCATTGAGTCAGAAATGAATCCGCTGCCTCTGTCAGAGGACGAGGATTATCAAGGAAGCGGAAAGCTGAAAGGGAAAGTTGCCATCATTACCGGGGGCGACAGCGGCATAGGGAGAGCCGCAGCTATTGCGTTTGCTAAAGAAGGGGCTGATGTATCCATTCTTTACTTAGATGAGCATTCGGACGCAGAGGAAACGCGTAAACGAATCGAAAAGGAAAATGTCCGCTGCCTGCTTATCCCGGGAGATGTTGGGGACGAGAATCATTGTGAACAAGCTGTGCAGCAAACAGCGGATCACTTTGGCCAACTTGATATCTTGGTGAACAACGCTGCTGAACAGCATCCGCAGGACAGTATTCTCAATATTTCAACAGAACAGCTGGAAAAGACATTTCGCACAAACATTTTTTCCATGTTCCATATGACGAAGAAAGCTTTGCCTCACTTGAAAGAGGGAAGTGCCATCATTAATACGACATCGATTACCGCTTATGAAGGGGATACGGCGTTAATTGATTACTCCAGCACAAAGGGTGCGATTGTTTCCTTTACGCGATCCATGGCGATGTCGCTTGCGGATAAAGGCATCAGAGTGAATGCGGTGGCGCCCGGTCCGATTTGGACGCCGCTTATTCCGGCGACATTCCCGGAAGAAAAAGTGAAACAGCACGGCTTGGACACGCCAATGGGAAGACCGGGGCAGCCGGTTGAGCATGCAGGTGCATATGTCCTGCTGGCGTCTGACGAATCGTCCTATATGACAGGGCAGACCATTCATGTAAATGGCGGCCGTTTTATTTCAACATAATCAACGAAAAACCAGCGTGATAGCTGGTTTTTTTATGTGAGGAGATATTTCAAGGTGAGAATTTGTCGACTTTTCTGACAATTAAGTTTTCATTTTTGTGATTTTATATATAATAAATATTGTTAGGAGAAAGGAATGATTCGTTCACCGGTACTAATAGAGTGGAAAAACAGAAAATTGGCCATTATCGCTCATGAATTCTGAAAATTCAAATAAAATATATAAAAATAGATAATTAGTCTAGGAGTTGAAGGGGAATGAAAGGGAGCGTATTTAGGAAGAAAAGCATTCAGGATTTAATCGCTGCGACGAGCGGTGAAAAATCTTTAAAAAGAGAATTAGGGGCATTCGATTTAACATTGCTTGGAATCGGCGCCATTATTGGCACAGGGATTTTTGTCCTGACGGGAACAGGTGCAGTCACGGCCGGCCCCGGGCTGACCATTTCATTTGTTGTGGCGGCGCTGGCTTGTTTATTCGCGGCCCTGTCTTACGCAGAATTTGCGTCAAGTGTGCCTGTTTCAGGTTCGGTGTATACATTCACGTATGCGACATTGGGAGAGCTTTTGGCCTTTATTATCGGGTGGGATTTAATTTTAGAGTACATGCTGGCGGTAAGTGCGGTGTCAGTCGGCTGGTCTGGTTATTTCCAATCGTTTTTATCAGGGCTCGGCATTCATCTTCCGGTTGCTTTAACAGCAGCACCGGGGGCGGTGGAGGGCACATTTACCATCTTTAATCTGCCTGCCTTTGTGATTGTGATGGCGATAACGTTTTTGCTTTATTTAGGCATCAAAGAATCAAAAAGAGTCAACAACATCATGGTGATCTTGAAAGTGCTGGTCGTTTTGCTGTTTATCGCGGTGGCAGCCGTTTATGTGAAGCCGCATAACTGGCAGCCGTTTATGCCGATGGGCTTTGGCGGCGTATTCAGCGCAGCGGCGCTCGTATTTTTTGCTTTTATCGGATTTGACGCTGTATCCTCTGCTGCGGAAGAGACAAAAAATCCTGCGAAAGATCTGCCTAAAGGCATAATATTCTCTTTATTGGTTTGCACGATTTTATATGTCACTGTATCAGCCATCATGACAGGGGTTATCCCGTTTGCACAGTTTGCGGGCGTGGATCATCCGGTTTCTCTTGTTCTCCAAAGCGCCGGGCAAAATTGGGTGGCAGGCATCATTGATATTGGCGCCGTTTTGGGAATGACAACAGTTATGCTCGTGATGCTTTATGGGCAGACACGCGTCATGTTTGCTATGTCGCGTGACGGACTGGTGCCGGGCTCACTTTCTAAGGTCCATCCAAAGCACAAAACACCTTATGTGGCCACTTGGTTTTTCGGCACAATGTCGGCGCTCCTCGGCTCACTTGTTCCGCTGGATGAACTTGCAAAACTGGTAAACATCGGAACACTGTCAGCGTTTGTGCTTATCTCTGTGGCAGTGATCGTTTTGAGAAAGAAACAGCCTGATCTACCGAGAGCCTTTACATGTCCGGGGGTTCCAGTGATCCCGGGTCTGGCGATTCTGTTCTGTCTGTTCTTAATTTTAAATCTTGGATGGGTGACGATTGTCCGCTTCCTTGTATGGCTGTTAATCGGATTGGCAATCTATTTCTTGTATGCAAGAAAGCATTCAAAATTAAATCAATAATCTTGTGGTTAAGAGAGCGGTCATTCAGGACGCTCTCTCTTTTGTGTTCTTGGAAAATGAATCTATAGAAATGAAGACAAAAATAAGAGATAATATAGGGTGGAAAGGAAGTGACGTTTATTGTCTGAGCAAAAACCAGTCCAATGGGCTTCGAAAATCGGTTTCGTCATGGCAGCCGCCGGCTCGGCTATCGGCTTGGGCGCGATTTGGAAGTTCCCTTATGTAGCAGGGACCAATGGGGGAGGCGCCTTTTTTCTTATCTTCGTGTTATTTACCATTCTCTTAGGCTATCCGCTTTTAGTGGGAGAGTTTATTTTTGGAAGACGGAACCAGATGAATGCCATTGATGCATATAAAAAAGAAGCGCCGCGAACAGCTTGGTTTCTCACGGGATGGGTCGGTGTAGCCGCATGTTTCTTAGTGCTGTCGTTTTACAGTGTAATCGGAGGGTGGATTTTGCTGTATATCGTGAAAACAGCATCTGGTTCACTTTCCGGGCTTTCTCAAGAACAGTTTGGAACCCTGTTTGCTTCTATTATTCAAAATCCGGTGCAGACGCTCGCGGCTCAGTTTGTTTTTATGGTGCTGACTGTCTTGGTCGTCGCCAGAGGGGTTCAAAAAGGGATTGAACGGGTCAGCGCGGTGATCATGCCGATTTTGTTTTTATTGTTTATTCTGCTCGTTCTTCGGTCACTCACGCTTGATGGTGCGTTGGAAGGCGTAACATTTTTGCTTGTGCCTCATTTCGGCAATTTGACTCCGGAATCTATATTATTCGCGCTGGGACAGGCCTTCTTTACGTTAACACTGGGGGTTTCGGTGATGGTGACTTACAGCTCTTATTTGCCGAAAACGCAAAATGTCCCTCGTTCGGCAGCCTCCATTGTCGTGATGAATATCATTGTGACACTCTTGGCGGGGCTGGCCATTTTTCCAGCGGTTTTTTCATTCGGTTTTCAGCCAAATGAAGGTCCGACATTGCTGTTTACAGTGCTTCCGGCCGTTTTTGAACAGCTTCCGTTCGGCACGTTGTTTTTTATCGGCTTTCTCGTTGCGTTTTTATTTGCAGCCTTAACCTCAGCGTTTTCGATGGTTGAAATTATTGTCGCCACAATCGGAAAAGGGGACGAAAAGAAGAGAAAAAAACTGTCATGGACAAGCGGGCTGTTGATCTTTTTGGTTGGAATCCCTTGTTGCTTGTCTTATGGCGTATTGAGCGATGTGAACATATTCGGTAAAACGTTTTTTGATATTGCCGATTTTACTGTCAGCAATGTTTTGATGCCATTAGGCGCTTTGTTAATTTCTCTTTTTATCCCGCTCAAAATTTCGAAGCGCGAGCTTTTAGCAGAAATGAGAAACGGATCAAATGCAGGTAAAGCATTCTTTTATACATGGTTTTATTTGCTTCGTTTTATCGTACCGCTGGCCATTATTATTGTATTCTTAAATTTAATCGGGATTTTATCATTTTAAACAACAGGCTCCGTTTCCGGGGCCTGTTTTCTTATTTAATAAGACGATATCAACGGTGCCCATGCCGTTTTCAGCTTTTGGATACCGAGCCTGATGTCCTCTTCTGACAAACCGCCATAACCGATTAAAACAGAAACAAATGGCGGCTGTCCTTTATAAGAGGGGGATACGGGATAGATGGTTACGCCATTGTCGGCAGCAGCACTAATCGCTTCTTCTTCACTTGCAGGAAACAAAAGCCGCAGGAGGATATGAAGACCGGAGTTTTTTCCGAGAACCTCAACGCTGTTCCCTAGTTCAGACCGTATGGCTTCTAACAGGACAGCGTGTTTTTTTCGGTATAAGGCTCTCATTCTGTTTACATGCTTTTGCCACTCTCCGCTTTCGATGAAGTCTGCCAGTGCCATTTGAGAGTGGGAAGAGACCGTTTGTTTCATTAAGTGAGCGTTTTTTCTGACCGATTCCATGAGTAGAGGGGGCAAGATCATGTAGCTGAGCCGCAAGGAAGGCAGCAGTGACTTTGAAAAAGTGCCGAGATAGATGACTCTGCCATTTGGATCAAGACCCTGCAAAGACGGAATGGGCTGGCCGCTGTAGCGAAATTCCCCATCGTAATCATCTTCTATAATGAACGAGTTTGCTTCCTTTGCCCATGCCAGGAGCTCCTGTCTTCGGGTTATCGTCATAATGCTCCCGAGCGGAAACTGATGCGAAGGAGTCGTATACACGAGAGATGGATTCTGCGCTTTAAGCTCACCCGGCAGGACGCCTTCTTCATCAGAATAAATCGGAATGACATTCATGCGATTTGCTTCAAATAATCTTCTTGAACGGTGAAAACCTGGTTCTTCAAAACCGATTTTTGTGCCGTGCTTAAGCGTAAGACAAAGAATTTGCAGAAGCACGGTCGTTCCTGCGCCAATCATGATCTGTCCGGGCTCGCAAATGACACCCCTTGACAGCCTGACGAAACGGGTAATCATGCGCCTGAGTTCAGGCTCTCCTTGAGGGTCTCCAGAGGTGTGTCCGGAATAGCGGTCCAGACTTTTTACGATGCTTTTTCTCCATTCGTTAAAGGGGAAGCGGGCCGGATCAACATTGCCTTGATGAAAGTCAATGGCAGGTGCGTTCTCTTCAGGTAAGACCTTCTGCATAGACTGCTGAAAATGGTCAGGAGCCGCTGGAAAATCTGCTTCTACTCCCGCCGCGAACCAGCCGATTTTTGGTTTGCTTTTGACATAGCCCTCAGCAGTTAATTGCTCGTATGCATGTTCAATTGTTGCCGTACTGACACCGAGCAAGACAGAGAGTCTGCGTTTTGACGGAAGTTTTGTTCCTTTCGTAATTCTCGCGTGTGAAATTTCTTGTTTGAAAAAGGTATAAAGTTGCTCATACAGCGGTGTTTTGCTTTTTTTATCAAGAAACGGCGTGATATCCATCTCGAGTCTCCTTTATATCTGGCATGGTCATGTTTTTTGATATTGGCTATTTGGTAAATGCCATTTATTAGCTATGATCATTGTAACGAAAGGAAAGGGGATTGAGAAGATGATTCATATGAAACAGTTAACCACGAAAGAAGAATGGGCTGAATCGTATCCGGTTATGAGTGAATTGAGAACAGAACTGGATGAAGAAACGTATTTACAAAGGCTTGACGCCTGTGTGCAGCAAGAATCGTATATGCTGTTTGCCTTATATGAGGATACGGCAATCAGGGCGCTGTGCGGCGCGCTGCCGAGGGTTTCCATTCACAAGGGAGAGCATTTATGGATTGCGGATCTTGTGACAACCGCGCCTTGCCGATCAAAGGGATACGGCAAATTACTTTTGGATTATGCCGCAGACTGGGCAAGAAAAGCCGGACTTGGCTTTGTCAGTCTTTCATCTGGCCTTCAGCGTAAAGACGCACACCGATTTTATATAGACAAAATGGGTTTTACGATAGAAAGCTACTTGTTTAGAAAGCCGCTGTAATCAAAAAAGACGCCTCTTCAGGCGTCTTTCTTTTAAAAGCCAAACTGTAAATTAGTATCTACAGATACAATGGTATACACACAAATAATCACAAAGAGATTCAGGATGACGCCGAGCAGGCCTGGTCCGGTGCGCCCTCTCTTGATGAAGAGTTCAATTATGCCAAACGGAACGGCGGCCATGGCGAACGGAAGCATTTGATAGGAATAAATTGTGACATTGCTGATAATCGCCAAATTCAGCAAGAGCAGGGACAGAATTGCTGTCCCGACTGAAATCCAGCCGAATACATTGTGTTCTTTAAAAATTCTTACCAGTTCCATAATTCCACCTCGCCGACATTCGCTGATTTTACAGATTTGTTCTTCAGCATCCGCTGGATTTCTTTGGTTGGGCCTGTAACGACCGAACCGTATACATTGACACCGTTTTTCTCTACATAATCCAATCGTTTAACCACATTCAGATCTTTTCGTTTTGAAATAACCTGCGCCCATTTTTCGTGCTTGGACATGAATGTCAAGGCGTTGATAAACTGATCGCCATTTGACTTGCCTTTTGTATTAAGCGCAGCCAAGAACTTTGAATCTTTCCCTGGATAGCCAAGCGGCTCTGCGTATACTTTCTCATTGTTGTTGTTCTCTGTTTCAATTGCATTCCACAAAAAGCTCACATCATACCCTTTGAACTTGTTATATATTTCTTTTGTCGGGTATGCACGGTCATATGAAAGGTAGACCTCGGAAACCGTTCCTTCGGGCAATGTCTTTAACGTTTGGTCAGCTTTTGCAGTGGATTGTTCAGACTCATTTGATGGGTGTGTAAAGTAATGGCCGGTTTTATGCACTTCTAAATCATAGTAGTTAACGACAGGCGCTTTCACTTTATTATAAAACATTTCAACTCGTTCATTCCCCACTGCGACTGTCTTCGTACCGATCTGCTTTTGCAGCGGGAATTCGGTATTCATGCCAAACAGCTTCACTTGGCTTTTCAGTCCGGATGTATCGACAAGAACATTTGGCATGGTCAGGGCTACAGTGACTGCGGCGGTTTCCATAAACTCATTGCCGGTGCTTTGTTTTCCTCCCATTCCGTAATAGAGGTAGCTTCCCAGCGTACAAAGCGGCAAAATCATCAAGGTCGAAATAACGGCAAGGACAGAAATTCGTAAATAAGACTTGCGTTTCCCATAGGCTAAAATCGCTTTTTGTTTTTCTGGACTGATACTGACATCCCAATCGTTATCGTCCTCTAGCTCGCTATCAATCAGTTCCTGATACACTTCGAGCTTCTCTAGTTCTTCCTCAAATGCGGTCATTTCCCGGTCGCTCATTTCCCCATTTTTATATTGATCAAAACGCTTTTTAAATTCTTCATTCATCATTAACACCTCTATTATAAAGTGCTTTCAGCCGCTGTCTGGCGCGAAATAAAACACTTTTAAAATTCGCCTCTGAAATATTCATAATATGGGATGCTTCTTTGTAATTTAGCTCTTTTAAATAATATAGCGTTAAGGCCTCCCGATAATTATCGGGGAGCTCGGACATATAACCAGTCAGCACTTCCTTTATCTCTACCTGATGGGCAGGGCTCTGAACAGCACTTTGAAAGAGGCTTCCGATTAAGTCATCAGAAATGGTTACTTCTTTCTTATGCTTTCTGACGTAATCAATGAAGGCGTTTCGCGCCACTTGAAAAAGCCAGGGCTTTACTTTGCTGTGATCATAGGAGTGAATGTGTATGTATGCCCGCATAAAGGTTTCCTGCAGCAAGTCCTCGGCAAGATGCTTGTCTTTTGTCATGGAGAGCAGGAACCTGTAAACATCATTCATGTACATTTGATAAATTTCATCGATCGTCACTGCCTTTTCTCCCCTCTATGTTATACACGCATAAGAAAGGTTTAAAGTTGCACATTACATGCAAACGGCTTTTTATACCTCATCAAACACCATTCCTATATAGTACCTAAAAATGGCCGCGAAAGATAGTACCGAGAAATGTTTAACATGTTTTCCAGTGGGGAAAAGAGAGTGAAAAAAGAAGGAGTGGCACAATGGAATATACCAGTATAGCAGACACCAGAATAAAAGCCTCCAGAATCGGCCTAGGCACATGGGCGATTGGCGGAACCATGTGGGGAGGCACTGGCGAAAAACAATCAATCAAAACCATCCGCTCCGCTCTTGATCAGGGGATCACACTGATTGACACCGCTCCGGCCTACGGCTTCGGGCAGTCCGAGGAAACTGTAGGGAAGGCGATCAAGGAGCACGGCAAAAGAGATCAGGTGATTCTCGCAACGAAAACGGCTCTGGACTGGAAGAACAACCAGCTCTTCCGCCATGCGAACAGAGCGAGAATCATAGAGGAAGTCGAGGCTTCTTTGAAACGGCTTCAAACGGATTATATTGATCTTTATCAGGTGCATTGGCCCGATCCGCTTGTGCCAATTGAAGAAACGGCGGAAGTCATGAAGGAATTATATGATGCCGGCAAAATCCGGGCGATTGGCGTCAGTAACTTTTCAGTTGAACAAATGGATACATTTCGCGCCATTGCACCGCTTCAAACGATTCAGCCTCCATATAATCTGTTTGAAAGAGAAATTGAAGAGAATGTTCTTCCATATGCGAAAGACAAACAGATCACAACGTTATTATACGGCAGTTTATGCAGAGGGCTGCTAACAGGTAAAATGACCGAAGAGTACACGTTTGAGGGCGACGATCTGCGAAATCATGATCCAAAATTCCAGCAGCCCCGTTTTAAAGAGTATCTTTCTGCTGTTCATCAGTTGGATGAGCTGGCGAAGACACGTTATGGAAAATCAGTGATTCACTTGGCCGTCAGATGGATCTTAGATCAGCCGGGAGCGGATATCGCTCTTTGGGGGGCGAGAAAGCCTGAGCAGGTTGATGCGGTATCGGAGATTACAGGCTGGAAGCTGAGCAGTGAAGATCATAAAGACATCAATACGATATTGGAAAATACGATTTCAGCCCCGGTCGGGCCCGAGTTTATGGCACCCCCGACCAGAGAGGAAATCTAACAAAAGCTGAGGGCGATCCTCAGCTTTTTGGCGTTTTAACCAGAGAAATCTTAAAAATTAGTACCAGGTAATAAAAAATATTGTTATAATAGATAGCAGAAAGAATCATTGATTACGACAAAGGAAGTGCGATATGTATAAGTTTTGTGCAAATGCTTTAAAAGTTATTCTTTCTCTTCGCGGAGGAGTGAAGGTGTATAACAAAGAAAACCTTCCGGCCGATTCAGGTTTTGTCATCGCGTGTACACACTCCGGCTGGGTTGATGTGATCACACTCGGAGTCGGGATTCTTCCTTATCAAATACACTACATGGCGAAAAAAGAGCTTTTTCAAAATAAATGGATCGGTTCGTTCTTGAAGAACATTAATGCCTTTCCGGTAGATCGTGAAAATCCCGGACCAAGCAGTATTAAAACCCCTATTAAGCTGTTGAAAGAAGGAGAGATCGTCGGTATCTTCCCGAGCGGAACAAGGACCTCTGAGGACGTGCCTTTAAAAAGAGGAGCCGTGACAATTGCGCAAATGGGGAAAGCGCCGCTCGTTCCCGCTGCATATAAAGGGCCTTCAAGCGGAAAGGGATTATTCAAAAAAGGAAAAATGAAGCTCATTATCGGTGAGCCGCTTCAGCAGGCTGATTTTGCCCACCTGCCGTCAAAAGAAAGACTTGCAGCCATGACAGAGGCTTTAAATAACAGTATTAAAGAGCTTGAAAACAAGCTGGAACAGCTATAATCCACCAGTGCCCGCCCTCACCGATTTCCCGATTGTTTATAAGTTCCTTGGCAATTAGCTATACTATATAAGGAACTAATTATTGGGAAAGGTTACGGAAAATGATGAAAATTATCGTAGTAGGGGCTGGAATTCTAGGAGCGTCAACAGCGTATCAGTTAGCCAAAATGGGGGCTGAGGTTCTTGTCATAGATCGGAAAGATAAGGGACAGGCCACCCATGCAGCGAAAGGCATTATTTGTCCATGGCTGTCACCGAGGCGGAATCAGGCGTGGTATAAACTGGCAAAGGCAGGAGCGCACTTTTACCCCTGTTTCATAGAGGAGCTTAGAAAAGCAGGCGAGATAGAAACGGGTTATGCTCCGGTTGGTGCTCTTAGTATTCATCACGAGAAAGAAAAGATTGAAAAGATTGAAAAACGGGTGCAAGAACGCAAACAAGACGCCCCGGAAATCGGAGACATTTCTTTTCTATCTGAATTCAAAACCGCCGGCATGTTTCCATTGCTGGCTAAACGGTACCATTCAATTCATATAAGCGGAGCCGCCCGAGTGGATGGCGAGATGCTGAGAGATGCATTATTGCGTGCTGCTCAAAGAATGGGCGCCGTTTATTTAACAGGCGATGCCAAGCTTCAATATCATTCGAAACGAGTGACAGGCGTAACCGTCGGTGATGAATGTTATTCTGCTGACAAGGTGATTGTTTGTGCCGGTGTATGGGCAGGCCAATTGCTGGCGCCTTTAGGCATTCGCTTCAAAGTAAGCGTGCAAAAAGCGCAGATCATATATGTACAGGTTCCTGACGCAAACCATATGGACAGCTGGCCTGCTATCATGCCGCCTTCTAAGGAATATCTGTTAGCTTATGCTGACAAGAGAATGGCCATCGGAGCGACTCGTGAAGATGATATAGAAGGTCGTGATGAGCGGATCACGGCAGGCGGGCTGCAGGAATTGTTGAACAAAGGATTGGAAATGGCTCCTGGTTTAGCAAACAGCACCTTTCAAGAAGCAAGAGTCGGTTTACGACCGATTACACCGAACGATGTGCCGGTGATCGGACCTCTTCCCGGCTGGGACGGGATCATAGCGGCAAATGGCCTTGGATCGTCCGGTTTGACAATGGGACCTTATATGGGGAAACAGCTGGCGAAGCTGGCTCTTAAAATGGACGTAGACATCGATTTAGAAGAATATGATATAAAAAATGCAGCAGAAGTTCAATGAACATCCGCTGCTTTTTTGTTTTATATTTTGGATAATGAAAGCTGGTCCTCTGGCAGTGCTTTGAGTGAGCCGTCATTGTTTAATACAGAACGCCATGTATAACGGGGTTCATAACCAAGGGTCTTTTTCGCTTTATCGATCGCCATCAGTGTTTCATATCCTTTTATATCCCGCTTTAAAGAGACTTCTGGGAAAAATCGTTTTACCAAGTCTTCACTCGGTTCTTTCATGATGGTATCCGGCGCCGTAATGTGGAAGACCTCATTGCCGATATTGTTTTTTTCGATTGCAAGCAGGCAAGCGTGCGCAGCGTCTCTCACATCGCAATACGCCCATGCATTTTTCTTTTGGATATCCTTTTGCTTTTCGTTCCAATGCATGCCTGGAATTTTTTCATACTCATCAGGTTCATATATATTTGCAAAGCGGAGGGTGACAATTTGTGTATTCATCAGCTTTGAAAACATATCTGAAAGGATCTCGGTCAGACGCTTTGCCATTGCATAAGACGATTTTACGATTGTCGGATGCTCTTCGTCTACAGGAAGGTAGCTGAGCTCTTTCGGCACAAACGGATATCCCAGCACCGTCTCGCTCGAAGCCCATACAAGCTTACGCACTTTAAAATCTTTACAAGCCTCCAAAATATTGAAGTTGACAAGCATATTATTTTCAAATATCGCCTGAGAGGGATTTCTGACATCGGTCGGAATATTCCCAAGATGGACCACAGCGTCACAGCCCATAATAAGCTGGCATACTTGGCCGTAATCCCGCAAATCGGCTTGGACAAATGTTTTTGATGCTGATTCCTCTGTTAATACTCTATCTGACGCTGTTACATCGTGGCCGGCCTCCAATATTGTTCTTACGGCCCACCGTCCTATTTTACCTGCTGCTCCAGTTACCACTACTTTCATCGTTTCACTCCTTTTTCTTGTTTTTAAATGAGATCCAGTCCCCTGATTAGAATTCCCGAGGATTCAGTTTTTATAAAAGAATAGGGAGGTTAGAAACAAAACATAATAAAAAAGACACCTCAATAAAAGGTGTCTTTTTATATTATGCTTCTTTCGGTTCTCCAGCTTCAACCAGCTCTTCTGCCGCAAGTTTTTTGACTTCAATATAAGCGACGTGGTGGCCGTCGATTTCGTTAATGATAAATTCGCAGCCTTCTTCGATGATAGAATCATCTTTTTCAACATCGTATTTTTGGGTAAGGAACCAGCCGCCGATCGTATCGACTTCTTCGTTCTCTAAATGAATGCCGAACAGGTCGTTTACTTGGTCGATTAACACTTTTCCGTCAAGAATATAATGGCCTTCGCCGATTTTGCGGATTTCGTTAATTTCATCAATATCAAATTCATCGCGGATTTCGCCGACAATTTCTTCGATGATGTCTTCAACCGTCACAAGCCCGGCCGTACCGCCGTATTCATCAGACAGGATGGCCATGTGGACTCTGTCTTTTTGCATTTTGACAAGCAGATCTTGGATCGGCGCGGATTCAATGACATGAATGATCGGGTTGACGAATTGAGAAATGGTGGAATCAACAGATACCTCGCCGCTGATGCAGGCGGTCAGCACTTCTTTAATATTAATAACCCCGATAATGTTATCTTTATCGCCCTCTTCTACAGGATAGCGGGTATATTTTTCGATCTGAATGATGTCCATCATTTCAGAAATCTTGATATCATGCGGAAGGCTGACAATTTCAGTCCGCGGAATCATAATTTCTTTCGCGAGCCTGTCGTCAAATTCAAAGATTTTATTCACATATTTAAACTCTGACTGGTTAATTTCACCGCTTTTATAGCTTTCAGACAGAATGATTCGCAACTCTTCTTCAGAGTGAGCCAGTTCGTTTTCTGAAACGGTCTCCAGGCCAAATGCTTTTGTCAATAACCGTGCGGAATTGTTCAAAAGCCAAATGAACGGGAACATGATGCGGTAAAACCAAATCAGCGGTTTCGCAAACAGCATAGACACTGCTTCCGCCTTTTGGATGGCGACTGTCTTAGGCGCAAGTTCTCCGACAACAACGTGCAGGAACGTGATAATGGCATACGCAAAAATAAACGATATGACATGTGAAAGGGAACCTGGCACATTCAATTGTATGAAAAGCGGGTGAAGCATCCTTTCAATTGTGGACTCGCCTAAAACCCCTAATCCAATGGAAGTCAATGTAATTCCGAGCTGACACGCAGATAAATATTCATCAAGATGCGTAGTCACTTTTTTTGCGGCTATTGCTGCTTTATTTCCTTCCGCGATCAGCTGATCAATTCGTGAGCCTCTGATTCTGATAATGGCAAACTCAGAGGCCACGAAAAATGCCGTCAGGGCGATTAAAACAGCAACTAAAATCAAATTCACTATGTCCAATTAGAACCTTCACTCTAGAATTGAGAATGAAGGTAACACCTCCTGTTAGATAAAATGGTTTTAACTTAACAGCAGCATAAATGATTGGAACACGGCGAGCTTTTCGGGTGGGAGCTTGTTTTTCAGCTTGTCACGATCCTCGGGCTTCAGCCGTTCAAACCGATGCAAGATTCCGGAGATATTGTGATTCATATGATCAATTTCTAATGCCAGTTTACCAATTTCATCATCAAGTTTAGCTGAAGAGGGAAACTGGTTCTCCAGTCGATCTTTAATATCGGACAGGGCCAATCGCTGCTTCTTGCAATCTACAATAAATATGAGTCGTTTAAGTGCATTTTCATCGTAGTAACGGTAATTTGAACAGGATCTGGCCGGCGTAAGCAGACCGATATTCGTATAATAATCAACTGTTCGTTTCGTTACTCCGGCAAGTTTTGCTAGTTCACTGATGCGATAAGTCTCAGCCCCATCTATATCCCTCCCAACCATCACGTTATAGTTATGAGAATAGTTTAATATATGAAGGGTGTCTTGCACAAGTTTATTGTTTTTTCCCAGATAGGTACTGGAAGTTGTGGAATTCATCATCTGATTAAAGTAACATGGAAAGAAACAATTTTCGAAATATTTTATACGGAAGGGACAGATGAAATTGGCTGGGTTATCCCGGGAAGTTGAAGAAAACTTACATAAAGGGTCATGGATTCGCAAGCTGTTTGATGAAGGCGCAAGGCTGAAGAAAGAGTTCGGGGATGACCAGGTATTTGATTTTTCGCTTGGCAACCCGATTGTTGAACCGCCTGAAGCTTTTAAGAGAGCATTAATAGAAGAAGCTGAAAAAGGCAATCATGGATACATACAAAACCAAGGGCTTCCGGCAGCGAGAGAGAAGGTCGCGCAATTTCTGGGGTCCCGTTTTGAAGCGGAGTTCTCGGCGGAACGAGTCGTCATGACGGTGGGCGCGGGCGGCGCATTGAATGTCGCGTTAAAAAGCATTGTGAATCCGGGGGAAGAGGTCATTATTCTCGCACCTTATTTTGCCGAGTATAAATTGTATATTGAGAACTATGGGGGAAAGGCTGTCAGCTGCCCATTGACGCCTCGATTTGAGATTGATATTGAAGCAGTAAGGCAGTCCATCACGCCAAAGACGAAAGGGCTGATTCTCAACACGCCTCATAACCCGACAGGCACTGTTCTCAGCCAGAAAAATATAGATGATTTAGGCGCTTTATTAAAAGAAGTAGAAGAGAAGAACGGCCAGACCATTTATGTGCTGTTTGATGAACCCTACAGTCAATTAATCTATGATGAAGAGCTGGCAAATCCGTTTCAATCGTATCACCGTGTGATTTTGGCGAGCTCATTCAGTAAGGATCTCGGCATAGCGGGGGAGCGGCTCGGATATATCGGTTTGGACAGCCGGATGCCTGATTCAGGCCTTTTGATCAATGCTTTTGTGTATTGTAATCGAACGCTTGGGTTTGTGAATGCGCCTGTTATGATGCAGCGCGCTGTGGCAAGAATGGATGATGTAAGAGTCGACGCAAGCGCTTATAAAGAGCGCAGGGATTTAATGGTCGGCATTTTAAAGGAAGCCGGTTTTGAATTTGAAATGCCAAAAGGCGGTTTTTTCGTATTTCCGAAATCGCCAATAGAAGATGAAGTCGCCTTTTGCGTGCATGCCGCTCAAAAATACAAACTATTAATCGTGCCGAGCAGCGGTTTTGGAATGAAAGGGCACTTCCGTTTATCCTTCAGTGTGCCGATAGAGCAGATTAAAAATTCACGGGATATTTTCGTATCTTTATATAAAGATTTTGCTTAACGAAAACGGCTTTGAACGCTGTGCCTGTGATTAAAGCCTGCTCTGCAATAATAGTCTAAAAATTAAAAATCATTTTTGGAATGAGTTGTGTTACAATAAAATATACAATTTATAATCAAACTTTGACTTGGAGGTGGTATGATGGGGCCCTCTGCTTAGGCAACAATACACCGCGTACCTCAATGTTAAGGAAAAATGATTATATCAGGAGGTGACTCCTTATCCTTGTATGAGAGGATAAGGTTAAATGGACGATATTGACAGTCTGATTTTAATTGGTGTGCTCATTGCTTTAACCGCGTTTTTCGTTGCGAGCGAGTTTGCGATTGTTAGAGTAAGGAGATCCAAAATTGATCAGCTTATAACGGAAGGAAACAAACGGGCGATACTCGCAAAGCGTGTCATTACAGATTTGGATGAATATTTATCTGCATCCCAGCTGGGCATTACATTGACATCAATCGGGCTCGGTGTACTGGGGGAGCCGGCATTTGAGCGGCTGCTGCATCCATTGTTTGAACCGCTCGGCCTGCCGGAATCGGTTTCTCATGCGATCTCTTTTGCGGTCGCGTACGGTTTGATCACGTTTCTGCACGTTGTAGTAGGTGAACTGGCCCCGAAAACGGTCGCGATCCAAAAGGCAGAACAGCTGACCTTGCTGATAGCGGGTCCATTGCGTTTATTCTATTTGCTCCTGTTTCCGTTTATTTGGATCCTCAATGGATCTGCGCGGCTTTTATGCGGCTTGTTCGGTTTAAAGCCTGCGTCAGAACATGATGGTTCCCATTCTGAGGAAGAACTCAGAATGCTGTTGTCTGAGAGTTTAAAAAACGGAGAGATTAATCCGTCTGAATATAAATATGTAAATAAGATTTTTGAATTTGATAATCGGATCGCCAAAGAAATTATGATACCGCGGAAGGAAATGGCCGCTGTGTCAACAGAGATGACGATCGCCGAGATGCTTGAAGTCATGCTGAAGGATAAATACACACGCTGGCCTGTGACAGACGGGGACAAAGACAGTGTCATCGGTTTGGTCAATACGAAGCATTTGTTTTCTGATTTGTTGTTTATGACAGAAGAGGAACGAATGAAGATGACGATCCATCCGTATGTGCGGCCGGTAATCGAAGTGATTGAAACCATCCCGGTTCATGACTTGCTGATTAAAATGCAGCGCGAACGCATTCATATGGCCATATTGTCCGATGAATACGGAGGAACCTCGGGACTTGTGACGACAGAGGATATTCTTGAGGAAATTGTCGGCGAGATCAGAGATGAATTTGATGAGGATGAACAGCCGCTGATCCAACATCTTGGCGACCGCCATTATGTCATGGATGGAAAGGTTCGGATCGATCAGGTGAACAGCCTTCTTGATGCTTCGATTCAAGAAGACGTCGATACGATCGGCGGGCTGATATTAAAAGAAAACATCGATGTTGAGGCTGGTGAATCCATCCGCATCGGTTCATATACGATAAAGGTGCTGAAGATGGACGGCCGATTAATCAAGCAAATCGAGATAAAAGAAGAAGCAAGCACAACCGGGGTTACCGCGCACCACACGCTGCCGATGCCCGATCCTGTGATGCTGAACAATGCAACCTTGAGCGAGAAATAAGCTCAAGGTTTTTTTACGTTGCAATTGTCCAGCCGCACCAAAACGCCAAAAGCGACCCGCAAAGCGTTAGGGTGATGTACAGAATGCTTTCCATAACGCGTTTGGCCAGCAGGAGCTGAACACTTTCAACGCTGAAAGTGGAAAAGGTCGTAAAGGCGCCAAAAAATCCCGTGCCGATGATGAGGGAGGCCGAAGCATTTGTGACGTGGAGCCCTGTAAACAATCCAAGCCCGAGAGCCCCAAGTATATTGACTGTTAATATGCCAATGGGCAGGCTGGGACTTTTGGTTTTGGCGGTGATGACATTGCCAAGCCAAAAGCGCAGCATCGCGCCAAGGCCGCCCGCTATAAAGATACCCGCTAGTGTCATCATTCCTGCAGCTCCTTTGTTTGTTGAATGCCCGCTACGCCACGGCCCGCCAGTACGCCAATCAGCGCAAGAACGATTCCTGATATCAATGAGAGTGCCATATATAAAACAGCTAATGAGGGTTGTGCTTGCAAAAGCATCACCGTTTCTTTAGAAAACGTGGACATTGTTGTAAAGCCGCCGCAAAAGCCGGTACCAAAAAAAGCCGACAGCAGAGGCCGTTTTGCCTTGATCATAAAAAAGCCGGTCAGACTGCCTAATAAAAGGCTCCCAGCTGCGTTTTCAAGCAAGGTTGCAGCCGGGAACTGATTGGAGTGTAACCACATGTTTAATCCGTACCGGAGGCAGGCGCCTAGCGCGCCTCCGATAAAAATCGCGCTATATATTTTCATTTTTGCCATCCTTTTTAATGAAATCCGGGTAGTCTGTTACGATGCCGTCTACACCTATTGCTTGTAATTTTGCTGCTGTATTCTGATTATTGACAGTCCATGCAAACACTTTTAAGCCATTTTTATGGGCGGAAGCGATCATCAGCCGGTTGAGACGGGTGTATTTTATATTGACATAGTTTGCGAGAGATTGACAGGTCTTCAGCTGCTGCCTGGACAGCAAGCCAAAATTGGGTCTTATAATGACCGCTGTCGGAAACGACGGATAAAGCTCGCGGAACCTCTGGACGGAGCGGAACTGAAAGGATTGGATAATATTGTTGATAGAAAAAGAAAATTGCCCTAACAGCTGCCCCACCTCTTCTTCAATTCCGATTTGAGATGGATGGCCTTTTAATTCAATTAATAGGCCGATTTTTTTGTGGTAGCGCTTGAGCACCTCTTCCAAGGTTGGAATCCGCTCTCCCTGAAAAGCAGGGCCGTACCAGCTTCCTGCATCGAGTTTCTGCAATTCCTCCAATGTAAAATCTTTAACAAAACCCGATCCGTTTGTTGTTCGGTCAACTCTGTCATCGTGTATCACAACAATCTGCCTGTCTCTTGTAAGCTGGACATCCAGTTCGATCATATCTGCATTCGTTTCCGCCGCAAGGTCAAATGCGGCAAACGTATTTTCCGGAGCGTAACCTGATGCTCCGCGATGGGCAATGGTGTACAAGCTAAGTCAGCTCCTCATATGGGCATTTCTGTTATTGTATCAAATCCATATATGCACGGCGATACAAACTGGTGAATTTTTTCTGCCATATTGGAATGGTCCAGGCGGAGAACCGCGTATAACTAAAAAAAGACACTTAACGCATCAGAACATATTTCGTCAGGAAATTGGGCCTTTCGACACATTCGCGAAATATTCTGCTACTTTATAATAGCAAAAAAGGAGGCGAGATCATGGGAAAAGGGAGAATCAGAGTGGAGGAAAGAATTAAAGCCGAAACGGATGCTGAAATGCAAAAAGCAACTCTCCTAGATCAGACACAAACGAAAAAAAGTAAGTGACTGTTCCTGTTGAATCTGGCTGAATAGATGAATTGAGAAATGGCCCCGGCGTTCCGCCGGGGTTTTGTGCTGAAATAAGACATTTAGATGAGCATCTTTACGAATCTTTTAGTATAATAAACATTTGATTTAAATAGAAGGGAGACTGTCATGCTAGATTATCTGCAACAATACTTCACACTTGATAAAATGATACAAATCGGCATCAGCTTGGCGATTTTGCTGGTGTTTCTTATACTCAGAAAACTGTTTACAAGATATTTCTTTCAGTTGCTTTTTAATCTCACGAATCGGCGGAAAACAGAAATTTTCAAACAGGTAGTTGTGGCGTTTGAAAAACCGGCCAGATGGTTTTTTGTTGCTTTAGGGCTGTTTTTAGCGATCCGGTATTCACCGTTTTTAGACGAACAAATGCCTGTCATCAGCAACATATACCGCTCGCTGATTGTGGCGCTTTTGTGCTGGGGGCTTTGTAATTTGACCGCAGCGTCTTCGTTTATCTTCCATAAGGTGAATCAGCGCTTTGAGCTGGAGATGGATGACATTCTGGCACCGTTTTTATCCAAATTGCTTCGTTTTGTCATCATTGCGCTCAGTGTCAGTGTGATCGCTCAGGAATTCAATTATGATGTCAATGGATTCGTGGCGGGCTTAGGTCTTGGGGGACTCGCTTTTGCGCTTGCAGCGAAGGATACCATCAGCAACTTCTTCGGCGGAATCATTATTATTACAGAAAAGCCGTTTACCATCGGTGACTGGGTGGAGACGTCGACGGTAACGGGCTCAGTAGAGGATATTACCTTCCGAAGTACGAGGTTCAGAACCGCACAAGGGGCGCTTGTAACAGTGCCGAACTCTACGCTGTCGATGGAAGCGATCACGAACTGGACAAGAATGACCAAACGCCAGATCACGTTTTCCATCCATGTGTCCTACGCTACGCCGGTTGAGAATCTTGACCGCTCTATTCGTTCTCTCAGAACAATGCTCTTAGAGCACGAGGGCGTTGATAATGAAACGATCATGGTCAACTTTGATACGTTTGCCGACAGCTATTACAATTTATTTTTCAACTTCTATACAAAAACAGCGGTTTGGGCTGAAAACCTCGATATTAGAGAGGATATCAACTATAAAATCATTGAAATCCTTGCCGCAGAGGGTGTCGAGTTTGCATATCCCGGCCAAATGGTTTTTGTGAAGCAAAAGCACCAAAACGATCCGTTCCAAGTGAATGTAAGTAAAGAGGAAAAGGAACGGGCTTAAAAAGGGAAAGACTTCGTCTGACAGAGGCGGAGTCTTTTTCGTGGTAAAATAAGAGAAAAAAGGCGGTGTTAAGTTGGAAACATTCGAAAACATTTTAAATGAAGCGCAGCGAATTGTCGTGCTGACCGGAGCGGGAATGAGCACAGAATCAGGAATTCCCGACTTTCGTTCGGCAGGTGGCATCTGGACGGAGGATGCCTCAAGAATGGAAGCGATGAGTGTTGATTACTTTTTAAGCCACCCGCGTCAGTTTTGGCCCAAATTCAAAGAATTGTTCCAGATGAAAATGAGCGGCAGCTTTGAACCGAATGAAGGGCACTTGCTTTTGGCTGAGCTGGAGAAGCAAGGGAAGCAGGTCGATATCTTTACGCAAAACATTGACGGCCTTCATAAAAAAGCCGGGAGCAGACATGTGTACGAATTGCATGGGTCTATCCGGACAGCAGCCTGCCCGGCATGCGGAGCGCCATATGATCTCCCTCATTTGCTGGAGCGGGAGGTGCCGGAGTGTACGGCGTCCGGAAAAGATGGTGCCATTTGCAAAACAGTATTAAAAACCGATGTGGTTCTCTTTGGCGATGCCGTCTTGCACTTTGAGACCCTTTATGAAAAGCTGGATCAAGCAGATCTTTTATTGGTCATAGGCACATCTCTCGAAGTCGCTCCGGCAAGATTTGTGCCTGAGGACGCAAGCCGGATTCCCGGCATGAAGAAAGTCATCATTAACCTAGAACCGACGTATTGCGACAGCTTGTTTGACATGGTCATCCATCAAAAAATTGGAGAGTTTGCCCGAAGTTTGGGAATAAAAAAGTGAGGCCGCACTCATGCGCCTCACTTTTTTATTCGTGAACAGGAACCATTGTGTCCTCTAATACTCCAAAGGAATAGCCTTTTTCTTTTAGTTTATTGATTAATACTGGCAGCGCGTTCACTGTAGCCGGAAGATCATGCATGAGAATCACATATGGCCGGCTTGAACGGCTGTGTTCCATATTCTCAAGCTGCTGTAAGACGGACGTCACATATGCTGAATTCCGGTATTTCCAGTCCATGCTGTCGATGGTCCAATCCCAGTACACAAAACCGTTTTTCTCAAGATTGCGGATTTGTGAGGAGGTCAATGACGGCTTGCTGCCATATGGCGTTCTGACAAGGTCGGTTTTATATCCTGTAATGTCTTGCAGCGTGTCACGCGCCTCCCGCATTTCTTTTAACGGGGATGTCGGTGTTTGGTAGAATAGTTTATTATTATGGGTGACGCCGTGTAAACCGAGTGCATGGCCTTCCTTTTCTGATCTTTTTACAGCTTGTTTGAATTCATTCATCCGCGGTGACAGCATAAAAAATGTCGCTTTTACATCAGTGCGCTTCAATACGTCGAGCAAGCGGTTTGTATAGGCTGACGGGCCGTCATCGAAGGTTAGGTAAACCGTCTTATCTCCCATGTTCTGTTTCGTCTGCAGATGTTTTATCAGCAGATCGGGGGAGTCGTTTTTCAGCTTCAGGCTTTCCTTCTCATTGCGAAGCTCGCCGTTTGTTGTGACAGTGACTTCCTTTGCTTTCGTTGAGCTGTTGGAATAAACCAACATCACCATAATCAAAAGCAGCACACATAAAACTGCTAAACTTGCAAATTTAAAGGCAAGCGAAACTGCAGAAGGAGAAGCGTCTTCTCTCGTTTGTCGCATAACAATCTCTCCATTGGCATAAAATCTCTACATAACGCTGTACAGCAGGCAGCTTATCAAGATGCATAAGTTTACAACTTATGTATTACGAGTCAAGTATACAGGAATAAAAATGGGAAGAACATAGAAAAAATGTCGAAATGTCAGATTTTAAGGAAAAAATAAACTCCTTCCCGCTATAGATCTCTTGTTCTTTCTGTTTTTCAGCTCATCCAATATGGTAGAATAAGTGACAATGACAGCTAGAAAAACTTCAGGGAAATCTCGAAAAGGGAGGGCTATTATGAAGGTTTTAGTCAACGGACAGCTGATCGAACGCAGCGAAGCATCAATCGATTTGGAAGATCGCGGTTATCAGTTTGGCGACGGTATTTATGAGGTTATCAGGGTGTACAAAGGGGTATTGTTCGGCTTGCGCGAGCATGCGGAGCGTTTTTTCAGAAGTGCGACTGAAATCGGAATCTCACTCCCGTTCAGTATAGAAGATCTCGAGTGGGATCTGGAAAAGCTTGTTCAGGAGAATGCGGTCAGTGAGGGAGCGGTATACATTCAGACGACAAGAGGTGCGGCGCCGCGAAAGCACCAGTACGAAGCTGGACTTGAGCCGCAGACGACTGCTTACACATTTTCTGTGAAAAAACCGCAGCAAGAACAGGCGTACGGAGTGGCAGCCATTACAGATGAGGATCTTCGCTGGCTGAGGTGTGACATTAAAAGTCTGAATTTACTGTATAATGTCATGGCGAAGCAAAAGGCCTATGAAGCTGGAGCTTTTGAGGCCATTTTAATTAGAGACGGTGTTGTTACGGAAGGTACATCCTCTAACGTTTACGCCGTTATCAACGGGACGGTGCGAACGCATCCGGCTAACCGGCTCATTCTTAATGGCATTACACGGATGAATATTTTAGGGCTGATTGAAAAGAACGGGCTCAAGTTTGATGAGAAGCCTGTCAGTGAGGAAGAGCTGAGACAGGCAGAGGAAATCTTTATCTCGTCAACGACGGCAGAGATTATTCCGGTCGTGACGCTCGATGGGGACTCAATCGGAAACGGCGAATCCGGACCGGTGACAAAACAGCTTCAGGCTGCTTTTCAAGAAAGCATTCAGCAGGCAGCAAGCATTTCGTAATGAAGCATAAAAAAGAGCCCGCTTTGCAAGCGGAGCTCTTCAGCTTGTAGAGAAAACGACGTTTTTTCTACAAGCTTTTTTGTTTTCTGCTGTTTCTTTAGTTGTTCAGCTAAT
>NZ_JBUPVZ010000014.1:0-105469 GCF_055486375.1 Bacillus sp. 11C | reverse complement strand
CCCCATAAAAAATCCCCTCCATAGTAGACAGATTAGTATGCTTTCTTTTTTCTGTCTACTATGAGGGGATCATATCAAAGAGCAGGTGCGTTTTTTTTTATGTTAGATATGGGAATTGGGATGAAGGCGGTGGTGCCAATACCTTTTCATAAATTCAAAAATGAGAAGAACAGCGCCCGGGCTAATGGTATATAATATTGTGAATTTAACAAAAATTTAACAAGGAGGACGAGAGAATTCGTGCTAAAGCCTCAAAGAAACCGACATCCTGTTGATTTGGACTTAGAGGCGGAGTAGATGAAACCGGCCAAAGTATCCCTGCTCCGCCGTTTGCTCCATTCCTTGAAGCATGTTGATTGTAACATAGCCAAACGTTTCCCATCAACTCTTAAAATTGTAAAATTATTGATTGTTTTTGTGATGTTCATTCCGATTTCTTCAATTTACGCGGAAGATGTCTATCAGAATTTTGAGGAATTAAAAAACAATGAAAAGCCTTCAGATTACCGTATTGTTACGAAAGAAACCGGCAGTCCTGTCCTTATTTTAGCCATTCACGGAGGAGGTATTGAAGGCGGGACAAGTGAAGTAGCGAGAGAGCTAAACAAAGAGTCTTCGATGTATTTATTTGAAGGCTTAAAATCGTCAGGAAACTCTGTGCTGCATATTACGAGTACGCATTTTGATGAGCCCCGGGCCTTGAGGATGACGGGAAGTCATGAATATGTCATTTCATTGCACGGGTATGCAGAAGAAGATCAGCAGATCGAAGTCGGCGGTACAGATCGCATAAGAGCGGCAGATTTAGTTGAAGAACTGCAAAATGCCGGTTTTCCTGCTGTCTTGCTCAGTACAGACCATCCGCATGCAGGCGTTAGTCCGAATAACATTGCAAATAAATCAAAAACAGGTTTGAGTATCCAGATAGAAATGAGCACAGGTTTTAGAAAATCTTTGTTTGGCGTATTTTCTTTAAAAAGCAGATCTGTTACTCAAAATGAGAGGTTTTATGATTTTACCGAAGTGATGTCCCGTTTTCTGAAAAGTAACTACTGAAAAATAGGAGGCCATAAGCCGGCCTCCTATTCCTCATGCTTCTCAATAGTAACGTCAGGAAGCAATTCGTCTGCGGCTTCTGTTTGATATTGAAGGGTGTTATCCCTGGTGGTCAGTTCATTTCGGAAGGTTTCATCCAGCACATTCTTCAGCAAATACCGATGAAAAAAGTATTCAAAAACAGTAAGACAGACAGCGGAAAGAAGAGCGGCTGCAAACGGTGAGAAATCATTTCTTGTTTGGGTTAAAGCAAAGACCCAAATCATAACGAATGAAAGTCCAAAGTCAGCCAATGAAGCTATAATATTGTTTGTTCTCGGAAGGACGAGCATGTCACCGGAAAGGTATGAGACAAAACCTAAGAAAAGTGCAATAAACATCACACTTAGAAAGGATGCGTAGTAGACCCTGTCCAATATTACATATAAAAGGGCGAGAGTGAAAGCAATCTTTGAAGAAAGTGCAATGAGATGTTTCATTTGATCACCTAAGTTGTTATTTTTAAGGAAAATCCTTTTCTTAATCGTTATCTTTGTTACAGTCATTATTTTAAACAATTCGATTTTGTTTACACTGGTATTTTTTTCTTGTTGCATGAAACCTTCTTGGTGCAAAAACGTACATATGGTTGATCAGCTTTAGAGGGGGAATTTATTGTGGAGATAAAAGGAATCAATCATTTGTTATTTTCTGTTTCCCATTTGGACACATCAATCGATTTTTATCACAAAGTGTTTGATGCCAAGCTGCTGGTAAAAGGAAGAACAACAGCATATTTTGATTTGAATGGCATCTGGCTTGCACTTAATGAAGAGCCTGACATTCCGAGAAATGACATTAAGGCATCATATACTCATATTGCTTTTACTATTGAAGATCGTGAGTTTGAGGAAATATCAGCAAAATTGAAAAGGCTTCATGTCCATATACTGCCTGGAAGAGAACGAAATGAACGCGATCGAAAGTCTATTTATTTTACCGACCCAGACGGCCATAAATTTGAATTTCATACCGGAACCCTTCAAGACAGGCTTCGTTATTATAAACAGGAAAAAACGCATATGAAATTTTATGATTGAAACGGCCTCGAGATATCACAAAGAACATATACATAAATATGAATAAAGGTTAAAGTATGGTAAACGAGGGGGTTTGGTTGAAAATGAAGATACTGGCTTTAACGGCAGTTTTGACGTGTTTTTTTGGCATTGGCAGTACCCATGCGTCAGCATTAGGGTTTGATCACAAAACAGACTTTATTTTAAATGACAGCACAAAGTCGTTTGTTCTGGAAAATATCAGTGATGTTCCGGCAATCGAATATTTTTTAGGCTATCAGTTTACGATCTTGGGAGCCAATAGTTGTTCAGTTGAGCTTAAACTTCAACGGATGGGGCTTACGGGGCAATATTCCACGCTGAGCACGAAACAATTCAGAGGCAGTTGGTTTGATTTTAGTGCTCAGGATAAGGTTTCAATTGATCCATTTCATCGATACCGTATCTTTGCAGAAGAACATTCGGAAAACTGCACAAGTGTTCGAGTAAAAGGGAGTTATGGTATTCAATATTTTCATTTTGATTGAAGCTCACGATGATAAAGGTGAGCTGTTTTTTACATAAAATAGAACTAACTAAACTATGTACTAAATTTTTACATAAATTAATTGCCGCGCTCTCTGCATAAATCTAAACCCGTATCATTCCACGACCTAGAAATGAAACATTTTTAAGCAGGTCACGTCTAATGTTTTAAACAGACAACATTTCGATAAAAGTTTCCTGAAGGAAAAAAAATTTCTTGACTTCAACAATTGTTTGATGGATAATTATGGTGTAAACATGATGTTCTTTTCCTCCTATTCAGGCTCGTACCTAAAATTCAGGGCGAGCCTGCTTTTTTTGATACAATAAACCCCCTCTCCATAAAGGAAGAGGGGGTTATTTCATCATCTGATAGTTCAATAGATTAATGGACGGTTCTGAACACGCCAATTACTTTCCCTAGAATGCTGACATTCTGTAAGATGATAGGTTCCATCGTTGGGTTTTCAGGCTGTAAGCGAATGTGAGTATCCTCTTTATAGAAACGTTTTACCGTAGCTTCATCATCTTCTGTCATCGCAACGACAATTTCCCCGTTGTTTGCTATGTTTTGCTGTTTAACGATGACATAATCCTTATCGAAAATACCAGCGTCAATCATACTGTCTCCCATAATTTCAAGCATAAACACATGCTCGTCCGGGGGAACCATACGGTCAGGAAGCGGAAAATATTCTTCAATATTTTCTATTGCTGTAATAGGAGATCCCGCCGTGACTTTCCCGATGACCGGTACATTAACGACCTGGCTTTGCGGAATGTCTACTTCTTCATCAAGAATTTCTATCGCTCTTGGTTTTGTCGGATCTCGTCTGATCAGCCCTTTTGTTTCCAAGCGGGCCAAGTGGCCGTGGACAGTTGAACTGGACGCAAGCCCGACAGCCTCTCCGATCTCTCTTACGGAAGGCGGATATCCTTTTGATTTAACCTCTGCTTTAATAAAACGGAGGATATCAAGTTGCCTTTTTGATAGCTTCGTCATTTTTCGCACCTCAAAACGTCGATTTTAAGAAGATTATAGCATGATTTTCCTTACAGTACAAACATAGGTTCGAAAAAACAATTGACAGAAACGTTTGTTCGTATATACTGAAATTATAAAAAAGCGAACAAACATTCCTGTTGGAGGTTATGATCATGGGTAAAGAATCTATTATTTTTGTCGGTCTGTTCACAGTGATTTTGAGCGCGGTAATCCTTTTGCTGTCATATACAAGCAGCGGCCAGGAGCTTAATCAGTATGTTAAAATAGAAGTCCAGCAAGGCGATACACTTTGGTCTATAGCCGGCCAGGTAGCAGATAAAAAGAAAATAAACAAAAGTGAATTTATTGAATGGGTGGCTGATAAAAATCATCTTCAGACGTCTGATATCCAGCCGGGAGATGAATTGGTGATTCCATTGAAAAAGAAGCATCAGGATGCATATGAATTGGCAACTGTAAGATAGAGAGGAAAGATAGAAAAAATGAAAGCACTCATTTATGCCCGCGTAAGCACAAATAAAGAACAGCAGGAGACGTCATTAAAGCGGCAGGAGGAGGAGCTTACGGCCATTGCGGCCGAGAACGGCATGGAAGTCGTCAAAGTGATTTCTGAGAAAGCTAGCGGATATGAAATGGATCGGGATGGTGTATTTGGGCTGCTTGATGAGATCAAGAATTCTGGAATTGATGTCATTTTGGTTCAGGATGAAACTAGGCTCGGACGTGGAAATGCAAAAATCGCACTGCTTCATTGCATCTATAGAGAAGGTGTGAAAGTCTATACAACGGCTCACAGAGGTGAACTGGAGTTATCGGAGGCTGACTCGATGGTGCTGGAGATCGTCAGCATTGTTGAAGAGTACCAGCGGAAAATTCACAACTTGAAAATCAAGCGGGGAATGAAACGTGCAGTAAAAAACGGTTTCAAACCGCAAAAAAACCTGAAAAACCAACATGAAAACAGCGGAAAAGAAAGAATAGACGTGCCCATCTCAGAGATCGTCCGCCTAAGAGCGAATAAACTGACGTTCGCAGAAATTGCGGCTACGCTGAGAGGGTTTGGGTATGATGTATCTAAAGCGACCGTCCACCGGCGGTTTCAGGAATACATAGAGAATGACGAGACAGCCGATTGAATCAGTTGTAAAACTCTTTTTGATCTAGTACTATATAGACAAAATGCCATAAAGGAGTTTAACATGATTTCAAACGAAAAAATTGCCAGAATTAATGAACTTGCTGCCAAAGCCAAAGCTGGCGTTATGACAGAAGAAGAAAAAGCAGAACAGCAAAAGCTCCGTCAAGAGTATTTAAAAGGTTTTCGCTCTTCTATGAAAAACACATTAAAAAGTGTGAAAATCATTGATCCGGAAGGCAATGATGTTACACCAGAAAAACTAAAAAAAGAAAAAAGAAATAATAAACTTCACTAATAGAAGAGGAATACGGCAATAACGTATTCCTCTTTTGCATATACTATAGCAACACTTTCATGGGACAAATTTCAACAAGTTTCTCTCAAATTTAAGCTGAAACAGTTGAGAAAAAGTCGTCAGACATTTATGATGTAAGGGTACAACACATAAGGAAGGGGATTTTTATGGATACAATTGAAAAGAAATCAGTTGCTACCATTCGCACACTGTCAATAGACGCTATTGAAAAAGCAAATTCTGGTCACCCAGGGATGCCAATGGGGGCAGCTCCAATGGCATACACGCTGTGGACAAAATTTATGAACGTAAGTCCGGCAAACCCTGGCTGGTTTAACCGTGACCGTTTTGTTTTATCTGCTGGACACGGATCAGCACTTTTATACAGCATGCTTCATTTAAGCGGGTTTGATCTTAGCATCGAAGATCTTAAGGGATTCCGCCAGTGGGGCAGCAAAACACCTGGACATCCGGAATTCGGACATACTGCCGGTGTTGATGCGACAACAGGACCGCTTGGCCAAGGAATTGCCATGGCTGTCGGAATGGCTATCGCTGAACGCCATTTAGCGGAAACTTACAACCGCGATTCATTTAACGTAGTTGATCATTATACATACAGTATTTGCGGTGATGGTGATTTAATGGAAGGCATCTCTTCTGAAGCCGCTTCACTAGCAGGCCATCTTCAGCTTGGCCGTCTGATCGTATTATACGATTCTAATGACATCTCTCTCGATGGAGATCTCGACCGTTCGTTCTCTGAAAACGCAAAACAGCGTTTTGAAGCAATGAATTGGGAAGTTCTTTATGTTGAAGATGGAAACAACATCGAAGAATTAACAGCGGCTATCGAAAAAGCACGCCAAAATGAAAAGAAACCTACATTAATTGAAGTGAAAACAACAATTGGATTTGGTTCGCCTAACCGTGCCGGCACATCGGGTGTTCACGGTGCGCCGCTTGGTAAAGAGGAAAGCAAATTAACAAAAGAAGCTTACGCGTGGACATATGAAGAAGATTTTTACGTTCCTTCAGAAGTTTATGAGCATTTCGCTAAAGCGGTTAAAGAATCAGGCGAGAAAAAGGAACAGGAATGGAATGCCCAATTCGCTAAATATAAAGAAGTTTATCCTGAACTCGCGGAACAGCTTGAGCTGGGAATCAAAGGAGAGCTTCCAAAGGACTGGGATCAAGAGGTTCCTGTTTATGAAAAAGGAAGCAGCCTGGCATCCCGTGCATCTTCCGGTGAAGTTCTCAACGGCCTTGCGAAAAAAATTCCTTTCTTTGTGGGAGGATCTGCTGACCTGGCGGGATCAAACAAAACGACAATTAAAAATGCCGGTGATTTTACAGCGGCTGATTACTCAGGCAAAAACTTCTGGTTCGGTGTTCGTGAATTTGCGATGGGCGCAGCCTTAAATGGTATGGCGCTTCATGGCGGACTTCGTGTATTCGGCGGGACTTTCTTTGTCTTCTCTGACTACCTGCGTCCGGCAATACGCCTTGCAGCATTAATGGGTCTTCCTGTCACATATGTCTTCACACATGACAGTATTGCGGTAGGTGAAGACGGTCCGACGCACGAGCCTGTTGAACAGCTTGCTTCACTACGTGCGATGCCTAATCTTTCCTTGATGCGTCCTGCAGACGGCAATGAGACAGCGGCAGCATGGAAGCTTGCAGTACAAAGCAATGAACAGCCAACAGCGCTTGTATTGACACGCCAAAACCTTCCTACGATCGACCAAACAGCTGAAGAAGCATTGGCAGGAGTAGAAAAAGGTGCATATGTCGTTTCTAAATCTAAAAACGAAACACCTGACGCTCTTCTCATCGCTTCAGGCTCCGAGGTGGGTCTTGCGATTGAAGCGCAGGCTGAATTGGCAAAAGATAATATCGATGTGTCTGTTGTCAGCATGCCTTCAATGGACCGTTTTGACAAACAATCAAATGAATACAAGAACGCCGTCCTTCCTGCAGAAGTGAAAAAACGTCTTGCGATTGAAATGGGCTCATCATTTGGCTGGGGAAAATACACGGGGCTTGAAGGAGATGTGCTCGGCATAGACCGATTCGGTGCATCCGCTCCTGGTGAAACCGTCATCAATGAATACGGCTTCTCAGTTCCAAACGTAGTGAACCGAGTCAAAGCATTACTCAATAAGTAAGTCTTTCAAAGAGGATGAGTCAAATCATCCTCTTTTTCTTGTTTATCCGACAAAAATAGTATTGGCTGTTTAACAGTAATAGACAATTCTTTCTTTTCTTCTTTTGTATAATAGAGTGCAAATGAAATGCTGCTGAAAAAGGGGATGAAAAGATGGAACGTCACTACTATACGTACCTGATAAAAGAGGAATTTGCCAATCACTATTTCGGGCGGGAATCGGTTATGTTTGAGCTGTTTCAAGACTATCATTGGACAAGCCTGACAAAGCAGCGGTATGAAATGACAGAGAAACAGATTCAATATATTACACAGCCAATCCCGATTTTACATATGCATCAGCGGTTAAAAATGAATTTACACAACACCGATTACAGGCAGCTGGATTATATTTATAGATTAGCTTTGCCGAAAGCAAAAGGCCACGCGACGTTTATGATGAAAGAGAACATGATAGAAATTGTGGCTTCGGGGAATTACGAGGCAGAAACGATTTTCTTTGAAGTGCTGAGAAAGGTAAGCCCTTGCTTTCTGGCTATGGATTTCAATTCGAAGCGTTACGGCTGGCTAAATCCGGTGAAAGAAAGAAATTTTGTCTAAAACCGAAGAAAAAGAGATGTAAATGTTGTATAATAGCTTTTGGTTTAGTACACTTTAAACTAGACAACATGAAGGAGGAAATAAAATGACTTTATGGGTTGGCATCCTAGTGGGCGTTGTTGCATTGCTCATAGGTGTTGCACTCGGGTTTTTTATTGCTCGTAAATATATGATGAGCTATCTTAAAAAGAATCCGCCTATTAATGAACAAATGTTACGCATGATGATGATGCAAATGGGAATGAAACCTTCTCAAAAGAAAATCAATCAAATGATGAAAGCCATGAATAATCAAACGAAATAATACGTAAAGATTATGATATAGAGAAACATGGTTATAAAATAAAAAACCCTTATAAGGGTTTTTTATTTTGCAATCATTCGTCACCCGCTACTGCTCGAAGGCGCTGCTTTTGATATTGTATGAGAAGATGGTCAAGCTCCTGACTGAGCTCTATCGTAATATGAGATGTCATTCCGTTCGCCATGACAATTTGCAGCAGCTCTGCTCTTTTTTTTTCGATTTCATTTAATAGATGCTCTCTAATCACAGGGATGTATCCTTTCATACATTAGATCTTCAAAGTGAATGTTTGTTTATATTATATCCATATTTATACTAATTTTCAAATGAGAAGGAGTACAATAACTCAATGTCAAATTAAATTATATAAGTTTTTTCTGAAAATAGAAATCCTCCAAGTGAAAGTGTTAAAAAAATGAAATGATTTTGTCATAACTTGAAGGATTGCCAAATTATGAAGGGATGATGACATGGGAGATGTGAATTATTTTTTGACCTTCGGAGCGGGATTTCTATCCTTTATTTCGCCTTGCTGCCTGCCGCTTTACCCAGCTTTCTTGTCATATATTACAGGGGTCAGCATGGATGATGTGAAAACAGAAAAGCTGCTGCTGCAGAAAAGAAGTTTGTTTCATACTTTGTGTTTTTTGCTTGGCTTTTCAGTCATTTTTATCGCTTTAGGTTATGGAACATCTTTTATTGGCAGCCTCTTTAGGGATTATCACGATGCGATTCGGCAAATTGGCGCGTTGCTTATTATTTTGTTTGGTTTTATTACACTTGGCGTGTTCCGGCCTGAGGCTATGATGAAAGAGCGGAGAATCCATTTTAAGCATAAACCAAGCGGGTTTTTAGGTTCCGTCTTAATCGGAATGGCATTTGCGGCGGGGTGGACGCCATGTACCGGTCCGATATTAGCAGCTGTTATCACACTCGCAAGCACAAATCCAGGCTCAGCGGTGCCGTACATGATGTTATATGTACTCGGTTTTGCTGTTCCGTTTCTTTTATTGTCTTTTTTTATCACAAAGCTAAAGTGGATAAGAAAGAACCAGCTTTTGATCATGAAAGCAGGCGGCGTCTTGATGATTGTGATTGGTGTGCTGTTATTCTTTAATTGGATGAGCCTGATTATTATTTTACTGTCGGATCTTTTTGGAGGATTTACTGGTTTTTAACGGCAAATTACTTTCGTACTACTACTAATCCTTTTGTTTTTGGTACAATAAGACTATTATCTGTGGAAATCGATTTTGGAGGGGAATATGACAAGAGTTTTAGTTGTAGACGACGCCAAGTTCATGAGAGTGAAACTCAGAGAGATCTTGGAAGAGGCAAATTGCATCATCGCAGGCGAAGCGGCGGACGGCGAGCAAGCAGCGGACCTGTATAAAACACTGCGGCCGGACATCGTGACAATGGATATTACAATGCCAGTGAAAAACGGCATTAAGGCGCTTCGTGATATCTTAACCTTCGATCCTAAAGCGAAGGTCATTATGTGTACCGCAATGCGGCACCAAAGAATTGTAACAGAAGCGATTGAATTGGGGGCAAAGGACTTTATTGTCAAACCGTTCGAGGAAACAAAAGTGCTAGAAGCTGTCAGCCGCGTTATGGGACATTAAAGTCATTGGTTTTTTTTATTGTTTTGGAGTATAGTATATAGTATCAACACTCCTAGAAACAAAGGAATGATAAATATGATGATTATAGTTTCATCGATTATTGCTGTGTTAATGGCTGTAGCTGTGATGGTGGTCAGAATAAAATCTTCTGATAAGCCCGTTTCACCGAAAAAAATCATCCTTCCGCCGATTTTTATGAGTACGGGAGCGTTAATGTTTTTATTTCCGGTATTTTGGGTAACTGGTGCAGAGTTTTTAGAAGCATTCACTTTAGGCGTGATTTTCTCTATTTTTCTAATCAAAACGTCTAAATTCGAAATTAAAAATAATGAAATTTACATGAAACGCTCTAAAGCATTTGTATTTATATTAGTCGGCCTTTTGGTGATCAGAATCGTGATGAAATCGATCTTGAGTACATCAATTGATTACGGCGCACTGAGCGGAATGTTTTGGATTCTGGCGTTCGGTATGATTGTGCCGTGGAGAATCGCCATGTACTTGTCATACCGAAAACTTCATAATGAGCTGCAGTCTGCTAATATTCAAATGAATTAAAAAACCTTTCCTCCTGTCAGGAAAGGTTTTTTATTTAAGAAGGGTTTGATATGGTTCGAGATCGATTTTTTTGTCTCTGAGATGTCTTTTTAAGAAGGTATGGTCTCTTTTAGGAGTTGCGAGAATATAGCCTCTGATCATAAGTTGCTGATCAATCTTTGATACCTTTTCTTTTAATGCAAGCTCACCGATTTTACCCGCGATTTTGGCTTTTGCTGCATCTCTGAACAGCTCCGGAACCGGAGATACCAATTCATTAAGGAATTGTTTGTTTTCATTGCTCCACAAATGCCTGCTCTTTTCGATATAGTAATCCTGCCAATCCAGCTCTGACCTGCCGTCTTCTTTTGGTAAACGCTTTAAAAACTTTCGAAACATAAAAAAACCGCCGATTGATAATAAGACAATCATCGTGATCACCCAAAACAGAATAAACCACAAAAACCAGCCTTCCAGCATCAATCATTCCCCCTTATTCTAACCATATTGTATACGAAGAGAGATTAGAAGAACACAGTAAAAAAAGAATAGAAAAAAAGTGATAGACGTCTAGTCAAAAGAGATAGTAGATCATAATCTATTGTATAGTGAATCTGCTATTTGGCCATGGGAGAGTCACTAGAGGGCATTTGACGATAAATGGACGGAAAAAAGTCACTTTCATAATAGGGGATGAAAGTGACTTTTCATTTTAGCTAAGAGGAAATTGAAGAGAAAAAGAAGAATCATTTTCTGTTTCTTTATTGACGGCAACTGTGAGTAGTTGGTTTTCGCATTCGGTTTTAATGATTTTGTCATTTAAATAAAAAGGAAGCATCATTTGTTTTTCAAAAGTCTGTCCTGACGATTTGACCGTTAAGATGAACTCGCATCCAGACAGGGTAACCGTTACTTGTGTCGGCTGTAAAAAAGTCAGATCCGCTTCAATAATATACTGCTGACTTGTTTCATATAAATCAATAGGCAATGTTTCATCGTACCAGGCGAAGGGATCTTCAAAGAATTGCCGAAGCCATTCATCCATACCATCGAAATCATTAGCGTCATTACGTTTAGAATGGGTCATGGAAGCATTCCTCCACATATCAACCTTGCTTGACATCATATGCGGCGGATCAGAAATGGGTGAACGCATAAAAAAACAGACACTGAGGTCTGCTTTTCTTACATATCATGGCTTGAATTGTGCTTTTGTCTTGTGTGGTTCCGGTTTTTCACTTTTTTGCTTCCGCTGAGAGGCTCCGGCTGGCCCGGATTGTGTCCTTTAGGGGCGTTTTTATGCATATCTTTACTAGTATTTTTATTGGTCATAAAATGAGAACCTCCTTAAAAGAGTTCGATGTTATTGATTGGTTTTTCTTTTTTTATTATTTTGGCGTTCCGCTTCAGTCAGTACAAGCTGGTCGTTTTCGATATAGCCTGCGCCTTTGCCTTGGCTTTTTGCGTCATTCATGCCGTTAATCACGTGATTCGCTTTTCGTTTGACCATCATTATCACCTCCATCATAATATGGCTTCTTTTGTTTCGTTCTATGAGAGATCATAAACAGCAATAATTACCGGTACGTTTGTCTGATAAGCCGAACTTATTGTATTTAATAAAAACATTGATATTTACTTATGTATGATTTTGTTTTAATATGAAATTGTGAGAAAATTGTGATGGGATTTACGTTCATCTGAGAATGATCTGATCTGAAGGGGGATTTTGGAGAATGGCAAACGAGCAAAAAACTGCAGCAAAAGACGTTTTCCAAGCGAGAAAAACGTTTACTACAAATGGGAAAACCTATCATTACTACTCTTTAAAAGCATTGGAAGATGCAGGGGTCGGGAAGGTTTCGAAGCTTCCTTATTCCATCAAAGTTCTTTTAGAATCAGTATTGCGTCAAGTTGACGGATTCGTGATCAAACAAGAGCATGTGGAAAATTTGGCAAAATGGGGAACTGCCGAATTAAAGGAAATCGATGTTCCGTTCAAACCATCTCGTGTTATTTTACAAGACTTCACAGGGGTTCCGGCAGTAGTAGACCTAGCTTCACTGCGTAAAGCTATGGCAGCTGTCGGCGGAGATCCTGATAAAATTAATCCTGAAATTCCTGTTGATCTCGTTATCGACCACTCTGTTCAGGTTGATAAAGCAGGCACAGAAGATGCGTTAGCTATTAATATGGACTTGGAATTCGAAAGAAATGCAGAGCGCTATAAATTTTTGAGCTGGGCAAAGAAAGCGTTTAATAACTATCAGGCAGTGCCGCCTGCAACAGGTATCGTGCACCAGGTAAACCTTGAGTTCCTGGCAAGTGTCGTCCATGCCATTGAAGAAGACGGCGAGCTTGTCACGTATCCTGATACGCTTGTCGGAACAGATTCACATACAACAATGATTAACGGAATCGGTGTTCTCGGATGGGGTGTCGGCGGAATTGAAGCTGAAGCAGGAATGCTTGGACAGCCTTCTTATTTCCCTGTTCCTGAGGTGATCGGCGCGAAACTTGTCGGCAAGCTTCCGAACGGAACAACCGCTACTGACTTGGCGTTAAAAGTGACTCAGGTACTGCGTGAAAAAGGCGTTGTGGGCAAGTTTGTTGAATTCTTCGGACCGGGTATTGCTGAATTGCCGCTTGCGGACCGTGCAACAATTGCGAACATGGCTCCGGAGTACGGCGCTACATGCGGATTCTTCCCAGTAGATGAAGAAGCGCTCAACTACATGCGTCTGACAGGCCGTGATCCTGAACATATTGATGTTGTCGAAGCATACTGCAGAAGCAATGGCTTGTTCTACACTCCTGATGTTGAAGACCCTCAATTTACTGATGTGGTTGAAATTGACTTGACTCAAATTGAAGCAAACTTATCAGGCCCAAAACGCCCTCAGGATTTAATCCCGCTTTCTGCTATGCAGGAAACGTTCAAAAAACATTTAGTCAGCCCTGCGGGTAACCAAGGATTCGGTTTAAATGATGAAGAAGAAGATAAAGAAATTCATTTTAAACTCCTTAATGGCGAAGAAACAGTGATGAAAACGGGTGCGATAGCCATTGCTGCGATTACAAGCTGTACGAATACATCGAACCCGTACGTTCTGATCGGTGCCGGACTCGTAGCGAAAAAAGCGGTTGAATTAGGACTTGAGGTGCCTAATTACGTGAAAACGTCACTTGCACCGGGTTCTAAAGTCGTTACAGGATATCTTGTGAATTCAGGCCTTCTTCCATACATGAAAGAGCTTGGTTTTAACCTCGTTGGGTACGGATGTACAACATGTATCGGAAACTCAGGACCGCTTTCACCAGAAATCGAAGAAGCGGTTGCGAAAAATGATCTGCTGATTACATCTGTCCTTTCCGGAAACCGTAACTTTGAAGGACGTATTCACCCGCTTGTTAAAGGCAACTATCTTGCTTCACCGCCGCTTGTTGTGGCATACGCGCTGGCTGGAACGGTGAACATTAACCTGAAAACCGATCCGATCGGTGTAGGAAAAGATGGTCAAAACGTTTACTTTAACGATATTTGGCCGTCAATGGATGAAATTAATTCACTTGTTAAGCAAACTGTTACGCCTGAGCTCTTCCGCAAAGAGTATGAAACGGTATTTGACGACAACAAGCGCTGGAACGAAATTGAAACGACAGATGAAGCGTTATATAAATGGGATAATGAGTCAACCTACATTCAGAATCCGCCATTCTTCGAAGAAATGTCTGTTGAACCAGGCAAGGTTGAACCATTAAAAGGTCTTCGTGTTGTCGGTAAGTTTGGCGATTCAGTCACAACCGACCATATTTCTCCTGCAGGGGCAATCGGAAAAGACACGCCTGCCGGAAAGTACTTGCAAGAGAAAGGGGTTTCTCCTCGTGACTTTAACTCCTACGGCTCCCGCCGCGGAAACCATGAAGTCATGATGAGAGGAACATTTGCCAACATCCGCATCAAAAACCAAATCGCGCCGGGTACAGAAGGCGGATTTACAACGTACTGGCCGACTGGTGAAGTAACATCAATCTATGATGCGTGCATGAAATATAAAGAAGATAAAACCGGCCTTGTTGTATTAGCTGGAAAAGACTACGGTATGGGATCTTCACGTGACTGGGCTGCAAAAGGAACAAACCTTCTCGGCATCAGAACGGTCATTGCTGAGAGCTTTGAGAGAATTCACAGAAGCAACCTTGTATTTATGGGTGTGCTGCCGCTTCAATTTAAACAAGGTGAAAACGCAGAAACACTCGGCTTAACCGGTAAAGAAGTGATCGAGGTAGATGTTGATGAAAGCGTACGCCCTCGTGATATCGTTACAGTAAGAGCAATTGATGAAGACGGAAATGTAAAAACATTTGAAGCACTTGTCCGCTTTGATAGTGAAGTTGAAATTGATTACTATCGCCATGGCGGCATCCTGCAAATGGTGCTTCGCGATAAAATGAAGCAGTCCTGATGAATCAATAGGAAGAGAAGGCATTTCGCTTTCTCTTCTTTTTATGACAAAGTGTGCTGCGGAGGTGGCATATGATGAAAAAATGGCTCGCAGGGATCCTGCTTATTATGCTTGCCAGCTATATGGGATGGAATTTGTATCAAACATACAGCAAAAAAGAAGTGGGAATAGAAGAGGGACAGCAAGCTCCAGAATTCACTTTGAAAACGCTATCGGGAGAGAAAAGTTCCTTACAAGACACAAAAGGCAAAAAAGTCCTCCTCAATTTTTGGGCAACTTGGTGTAAACCGTGCCGGCAGGAAATGCCAGCGATGGAACAGCTGCAAAAAGAATACGCAGACGAACTTGCGGTTGTTGCTGTTAATTTCACTTCAGCTGAGAAAAGTGTGAAACAGGTTCAGGCGTTTGCTGATACGTATGAATTAACGTTTCCTATCCTGATTGATAAAAAAGGGATTAATGCTGACTATAACGTGATGTCATATCCAACGACGTATATCTTAGATGAAAAAGGCGTTATTCAAGAAATACATATCGGCACCATGACAAAAAAAGAAATGGAACAAAAACTGGATCTTGATTAGATTCAGTTTTTTTATGTTCTGAATGCTTACAAATTTTCAGAATTGGAAAAAATAAATGAATATGCGGAGGTGAGAAGAGTGAAGAAGATGAGAAAACGTTCTTTTCATGAGCTCGTCATGGAAAATAAAAAAGAGCTGATGACCAATACAGAGTATTTAAATCAGCTTGAGGAAAAGCTTGAACAGCGATTTAAGCAAAAATAACCTTAAATTTGTATTCATGTTTACCCCTCCTTTTGAGAATCCTATCTATTGAGGAGGGATAGACATGGGAAACAACAAGAAAAACGGTCAGCCTCAATTTGCTCCAAGCCACTTGGGTACGAAGCCTGTAAAATATAGAGCCAATAAAGGGGAAAAAATGCAGGATAAGTCCGGACAGCAGCCGATCATCATGCAGACAAAAGGTGAGTAACGCAAAATTGAGTATATTTCTAGGAGGTCCATCCAAATGACAAATAACCATAATCAATACCAGCACCCTAATCCTGATGATCGTTCTGATAACGTAGAAAAGCTGCAGGATATGGTTCAAAATACAATTGAAAACATGGAAGAAGCAGAAGCATCTATGGAGTTTGCTTCAGGAGAAGATAAGCAGCACATCAAAGAAAAAAATGCTAGACGCGAACAGAGTATCGAAGCGTTTCGCAATGAAATTCAAGACGAATCCGAAGCGAGACAAAACGGATACCGCTCTTAAAAACCAGGGAAACCTGGTTTTTTTCTTTCTGATTTGATTATGGTAAAATGGGGCTAAATTGACGTTAAGGGAGCAGAATAATTTTGCAGGTATCAAAAAAAGAAATAGAAGTGCGTTATGCAGAGACAGATCAAATGGGGATTGTCTATCACGCGAATTATCTTGTGTGGATGGAGGTCGGCAGAACGGCTCTCATAAAGGATTTAGGCTTTTTATACAGTGATATGGAAAAGAGAGGCGTCCTCTCACCAGTCGTTGATATCAATATATCCTATAAAAAGCCGCTTCATTATGGAGAAACCGCGGTTGTGCATACATGGATAGAGGACTACAACGGCTTTAAAACCGTCTATGGTTATCATATTTATAATCCGGCCGGTGAGCTTTCCATCGAAGCCACCTCATCTCATATTTGTGTGGATAAAGAAAGCTTTAAGCCTATTCAGTTCCGTAAAGCTTTCCCTGATTGGCACGCAGCATATGAAAAGGCCAAAAAATAGGGAAGTGAACGAGATATGGCGTTTGGAGTGAAACGGGAAGAACTCAACCGGTGGAAACAAGCAGTGAAAAGAGGAGACATGGCATTTTTAACCCATTACTGGCTGGATGACCGGTTTCCAGAAGCAAAGACCGTGACAAAAGCCGGCTGTGCAGATATTGATAAGCTGATTCAATGGGGGGCGGCGTACGGTTTAAAAAAAGAATGGATACATAAGAAAAGTGAATTTCCTCACTTTGATCTCCTGGGTGAGACACAAAAATATATTTTGGAACAAGAGAACCTGACCGATCATCTTAAAAGATTTCATTTGTAAAAAAGGAACGCACATAACGTGCGTTCCTTTTTTATTGATATTCAAAAACAGGTTCGTCAGCATCCTCTGAATAGCTGACTAGAAGGTCGTGGTTATCGAAGTACCATAGATCACTTTCTTCAATAAAGAAGGTAATGCCGCCGGCTTCTGCAGTGGCTCCAGCCTCTTGCGGGGCATCTTTCGCAACACCGAGGGAAAATCCCTTTTGAACGTTGCTGCAGCCGCCGTAGCGGACGAAAAAGCGAACCTGATCTCCGCTTTCTAAATCCAGCTCTTCTTTATACCAGTTCAGTGCGTCTTCGTTAATTATCATATTCATAACAGAACACCCCTTTGTACTTCATTTGAATTTTCTCTATTATAAACGTATTAGGCTATTCTGTGTCAAAAGAGAAGGTTTTTACGTTTATAACCATTTCACTTTAGGTTCTGTTTTATTGATAATTCGTTTAATGTTGGCCCTGTGTCTGTATATCACAAAAATAGTGAGCAGGGTAACAACAATCAATAAATACCTATCATGGACAAAGAGACTATATATAACAGTATAGATCCCTGTTAACATTGATGACAGGGAAACAAATTTAGTCAAGTATAAAAAGATGAAAAATACCGCGATCATCGTGATAAATAACAGCGGTGCGTAAAATAGCAAAACGCCTCCAGACGTTGCCACGGCTTTACCGCCTTTAAATTTGGCGAATATAGGAAACACATGGCCTAAAACTGCAAAGACTCCTATAAGAAGCGGATGAATATCAACATGCATGAGGTAAGGCAATGCAGTTGCCAGCGTCCCTTTCAAAATATCTCCGGCTATGACGACGGAACCAGCTTTTACGCCCAGCGTACGGAACGCGTTGGTTGCGCCTAGGTTGCCGCTTCCGTGTTCCCGAATATCAATTCCCTTGGCAAGCTTGCCCACAATTAAGCCAGATGGAATGCTGCCTATCAGGTAGGCCAAAATAATCAATAAAGCAATAAACATCTACATTTCTCCTTTTTCAAAGTCCCTTCTTTCTATTTTAACATGAGATGTCATGATCTGATGACAAGTTTTTTGTAAAGTTTGCTTACAAATCCACACAAATGTGCACCATATTTTGATTTCTTTCATTTTGATCGTGTAAAATAGATGAAAAAGGAGTGGTACAGAATGCAAAACCCTTCCAAAGCGGAATTGAAAGAGATTCTAGATAGAAGCAAGCGAATAGCGGTAGTGGGGCTTTCGGACCGGCCGGATAGAACGTCACATATGGTTTCAAAAGCGATGCAGGATGCGGGCTATGATATCATTCCCGTCAATCCTACAATTGATGAAGCTCTGGGTGTCAAAGCCGTTTCATCTTTAAAAGAGATTGACGGACCAGTTGACATTGTCAATGTATTCCGGCGCTCAGAACAGCTGCCAGGCGTTGCGGAAGAGTTTTTGGAGACAGATGCTCCGGTATTTTGGGCACAGCAAGGGCTGATCAACGAAGAAGCTTACAAGATGCTAAAGGAAAAAGACAGAACGGTTATCATGGATCTGTGTATAAAAGTGGCGCACGCAGTAACAAAATAGATGCAGAACCGCAAAAATCCTTGTGAATTCAAGGATTTTTGCTTTTTAATTTTAAGATATTGTTTGCGTATTACGGTGAAACAGATACAATAAAGCTTGAACAGCTTTTTTTGAACACCTTGTCCAGCTGGGTTTCGGCCGTTCGATTTGCGAAGGTCTGCTGCTTTATATATAATAAACAAACATACGTTCCCATTTCGTAAAAACAGCACTTTGCCCGATGTTTTGTGAACTGATTCGTTAGCTATATGTTGCGATCACAAACATATTGGTTATAATGGGGAGTCCAAGGCAGTACCGGCTTAAGGCGAGGTTTATAAAAAATACTTTTTACAAATGCGCATCACTGAAAAAAGAGAAAGACAATGTTAGTTTTTGAAAGGGGTTTGTACGTTTGGCTAGAAAACAGCAATTTGATTACAACGAAGATGCCATTCAGGTGCTCGAAGGCCTTGAGGCCGTCAGGAAAAGGCCGGGTATGTATATTGGTTCTACTGACGCGCGGGGCTTGCACCACTTGGTTTATGAAATTGTAGATAACTCTGTCGACGAGGTGCTTGCCGGCCATGGAGATCACATTATCGTCAAAATACATAAAGACAACAGTATTTCTGTACAGGATAGAGGCCGCGGCATGCCGACCGGAATGCATAAGCTCGGCAAACCAACCCCTGAAGTGATTTTAACGGTGCTTCATGCCGGAGGAAAGTTCGGCCAAGGCGGTTATAAGACAAGCGGAGGGCTGCACGGAGTTGGTGCATCAGTCGTAAATGCTTTATCTGAATGGCTGACGGTTACCATTGAGCGGGACGGTTTCATTTATCAGCAGCGGTTTGAAAATGGGGGAAACCCGGTTACATCCCTCGAGAAGATCGGCAAAACAAAAAAGACAGGAACGCTTACGCACTTTAAGCCAGATCCAACGATGTTCAGTGCAACAACTTATAATTTTGAAACGCTTTCTGAACGATTAAGAGAATCTGCGTTTTTGTTAAAAGGATTAAAAATTGAGCTGATTGATGAGCGGAATGACCAGCAGGAGGTCTTTTATTACGAGAACGGCATAGAAGCGTTTGTCGCTTACTTAAATGAGGAAAAAGACGTCTTGTCTGAAGTGGTCTCGTTTGAGGGCGAGCATCATTCAATAGAAGTGGACTTTGCGTTCCAGTTTAATGACGGCTATTCTGAAAACATTCTGTCATTTGTTAATAACGTCAGAACAAAAGACGGCGGTACTCATGAGTCAGGTGCAAAAACAGCGATGACACGCGCTTTTAATGAATATGCGAGAAAAGTGGCTTTGCTGAAAGAAAAGGATAAGAACCTTGAAGGCACTGATATAAGGGAAGGGCTTTCAGCCATTATCTCTGTTCGCATTCCCGAAGAGCTTCTTCAGTTTGAAGGACAAACAAAAGGAAAGCTCGGTACAAGCGAAGCGAGATCAGCAGTTGATGCGATTGTTTCAGAGCAGCTTGCTTACTTTTTAGAGGAAAACCGGGATACCGCAACGCTCCTTGTGAAAAAAGCAATCAAAGCGAGTCAGGCACGCGAAGCGGCACGCAAAGCCCGTGAAGAAGCAAGAAGCGGCAAAAAACGCAAAAAATCTGAAGCGACATTAAGCGGAAAGCTGACGCCTGCCGGTTCAAGAAACCCGGCAAAAAACGAATTGTATCTCGTTGAGGGCGATTCTGCAGGCGGATCAGCCAAGCAGGGAAGAGACCGCAGATTCCAAGCGGTTCTGCCTTTACGCGGTAAAGTCATTAATACGGAAAAAGCGAAACTTGCTGATATCTTTAAAAATGAAGAGATCAATACAATCATTCATGCGATCGGGGGCGGAGTCGGAGCGGATTTCTCAGTCGATGATATCAACTACGACAAAATCATCATTATGACCGATGCCGATACTGACGGCGCTCATATTCAAGTGCTGCTTCTCACCTTTTTCTATCGCTATATGAAGCCGCTCATTGAGCATGGCAAGGTGTTCATTGCACTGCCTCCTTTATATAAGGTCAGCAAAGGAAGCGGGAAAAAGGAAATTATTGAATATGCATGGTCTGATGAAGAGATGGATGATGTCCTGAAAAAAGTCGGCAAAGGCTATACCATTCAGCGATATAAGGGACTTGGAGAGATGAACGCAGACCAGCTGTGGGAGACGACGATGAATCCGGAGTCCCGTACGCTTGTAAGGGTCAAAATCGACGATGCGGCACGCGTAGAGAGACGTGTCACGACGTTAATGGGAGACAAAGTGGAGCCGCGCAGAAAGTGGATTGAGAAAAACGTCGCTTTCGGCTTAGATGAAGAAAGCAATATTTTAGAAAATGAAAACTTATCGGTCGCTGAGGAGGTTTAATGATTGTCACAGCCAGAATTATTTCATGATTTACCATTAGAAGAGGTGATCGGGGACCGTTTTGGGCGCTATAGTAAATATATTATTCAAGACAGAGCGCTTCCTGATGCAAGAGACGGCTTAAAGCCGGTACAGCGCAGAATTCTGTATGCGATGCATACAGATGGAAATACGTTTGATAAAAACTTCAGAAAAGCGGCCAAAACAGTCGGTAACGTTATCGGTAACTATCATCCGCACGGTGACAGTTCGGTTTACGAAGCAATGGTGCGGATGAGCCAGGATTGGAAAGTGCGAAATGTGTTGATCGAAATGCATGGGAACAACGGAAGCATCGATGGAGATCCACCGGCAGCCATGCGTTATACAGAGGCGCGATTATCTCCGATCGCATCTGAGCTTCTTCGGGATATTGACAAAAATACGGTTGAATTTGTGCCGAACTTCGATGATACAAGCAAGGAGCCTGTCGTACTCCCGGCGATGTTCCCTAACCTATTGGTCAACGGATCTACCGGGATATCAGCGGGATATGCGACTGACATTCCCCCTCATCATCTCGGAGAAGTCATTGATGCTGTTATTAAACGCATCCAAATGCCATCTTGTTCTGTTGATCAACTCATGGAAGTTATAAAAGGGCCTGACTTTCCGACAGGCGGTGTTATTCAAGGTGTTGACGGCATAAGAAAAGCTTACGAAACCGGAAAAGGAAAAATCATTATCCGCGGAAAAGCTGAAATAGAAGGAATCAGAGGCGGACGTGAACAAATCGTCATTACTGAAATTCCATATGAAGTAAACAAAGCCAACCTTGTGAAAAAAATGGACGAGTTCCGCATTGATAAAAAGGTTGAGGGCATCTCAGAGGTTCGCGATGAAACGGACCGAACAGGGCTGAGAGTGGTTATTGAACTGAAAAAAGAAGCGGATGCCAAAGGCATTTTGAATTTCTTATATAAAAATACCGATTTGCAGATCACATATAACTTTAATATGGTGGCCATTCATAACCGCCGTCCGATGCTGATGAGTCTGCCGGCTATTTTAGATGCATATATCGGCCACCAAAAAGAAGTCGTCACAAACCGTTCCGTTTACGAGCTTCAAAAAGCAAAAGACAGGCATCACATCGTAGAAGGTCTCATGAAAGCTTTGTCCATTTTGGATGAAGTCATTGCAACAATCCGTTCTTCAAGCGACAAACGTGACGCTAAAAACAATTTGATAGCGAAATATGAATTTACAGAGCCTCAGGCTGAAGCGATCGTGTCATTGCAGCTATACCGTTTAACCAATACAGATATCACAGCGCTGAAGGAAGAGGCTGAAGAGCTAGATGAAAAAATTGAAGAGCTCGAATCCATTCTGAGCAATGATAAAAAGCTGTTAAAAGTGATCACAAACAGCTTAAAAGCACTGAAAAAGAAATATGCAGACACAAGACGCTCTGTGATTGAAGAAAAAATTGAGGAAATTAAAATTAACCTTGAAGTCATGGTTGCCTCTGAAGATGTATATGTGACCGTTACGAAGGATGGTTACTTAAAACGGACGAGCCAGCGCTCATATGCCGCTTCCAACGGTCAGGATTTCGGGATGAAAGATACGGACAGGATACTGCATCAGTTTGAAATGAATACGACAGATGTGCTGCTGCTCTTTACGAACAAAGGAAGCTATATCTATTGCCCGGTTCACCAGCTTCCTGATATCAGATGGAAGGACATGGGCCAGCATTTTTCAAATGTGATTAGCATTGATGGTGATGAAACGATTGTAAAGGCCATACCGATAAAAGAATTTGATCCAGCAGCGTATCTATTATTCTTTACGAAAAACGGAATGGTGAAAAAGACAGAGCTCACCCATTATAAAGCACAGCGTTATTCTAAAGCGCTCGTGGCATTAAATTTGAAGGGTGAAGATGAACTGATCGATGTACATGTGACAAATGGGGAAAGCCAGATCTTTATGGCCACTCACCTTGGATACGGCCTATGGTTTGGAGAAGACGAAGTAAATGTAGTTGGTGCGCGTGCGGCAGGTGTCAAAGGGATTAACTTAAAAGAAGATGACTTTGTGGTCTCCGGAGAGATCCTTCAAGAATCTGATTCAATTGTATTGTTCACACAGCGGGGAGCGGTAAAACGCATGAGTCTCGCCGAGTTTGAAAAAACGTCCCGTGCAAAACGCGGTGTCGTGATGCTAAGGGAACTGAAGAAAAATCCTCACCGTGTCGTATCGGTGTTCGCTTGTCGTCTTGATCAACAACTTATGGCGGAAACAGAAAAAGGCGACAGAAAAGAACTGCAGGCAAAAGACTTGCGGACAAACGACAGATACAGCAATGGCTCTTTCTTTATTGATGAAGAGGAATCAGGCAAGGTCACAGCTGTTTGGCGCCTTCAAACAGAGGAATAATATAAAACCCGCTCACATTGTGCGAGCGGGTTTCGTTTGTTTTTCAATTAGCTTTCATGGCTGGTGAAAAGATCTGTAAAGGCATGAACAAATTCGATTCCTTGCCATACAAATAAATTCAGCGCTGTGAAAGAGAATAAGCCTAAAATCACCATTCTTAAGATAAACAACATGTTTAACAGCCTCCTCATATTTTCGTTATATAATCGGGTGATGTTGAACATGAAGTTTGCCAAAATAAGACGATTGATAAAATTTGGCCAGTATAAAGCTTTTTTTCCGCTGGCGCCTGCGGGAGTATCCCGTATCTTTGCTTTCAGCGGTCAGAAGCCGAACAGCCATTGCCCATAAAGCAGTCAGCGCAAATGCTCCTGTGATGGATTTCTTCTCATCATCAGCATTTTGGCCGGCTTTCATCTCATGCAATTCCTGCTGGTCGGCTACGGCTTTATAATGATGGCCGATATCAAAGGCGTGGGGAATTGAGAACAAATGAAAACTGGCAATCGCCAAGAATAAGATGGACGCTTTCAGTATCGTTACTTTTTTCAAATGATCTCCCCCTCCTTTAATATTACTGAATATTTTTATAATAATACCCTAACCCATTCCAAAAGTAAACCTGATTTATTAAATTTAAAAATAAAGTTTACTTTGTTAAGTATATATCTTTTTGCTTATTTTTGAAAGAGCAACTTCATTTATTAGTGTATGTATACCCGGTCTGAGACGTGAATAAAAACATATTTTAAATGATATGTTTGTTGTTTAGGATTTATGTCTTTATTTATCAGAGAAATTCTTAATTTTCAAAAGAGAATACGATATTTAATGAAAGCTTATAAGAAGTAATTTTTTAATCATAGGAAAATAATAGAGAGAGGGAGCGAAGGAGTGAGTATCAATCTAGGACAATAATCTTCACGAAAAAACTTCCTAATTCGACATATTGTGATATAATAAGACTTAGCATGTTAAAAAATCTAACATCAAATTTGAAATTACTATGAATTGATGAATACGGGAGGTCAATATGGAGTCTTTTTTCAACAGCTTAATCAATATTCCAAGTGCTTTTATCTGGAAATATTTATTTTATATTTTAGTAGGACTTGGGTTATTTTTTACACTTCGTTTTGGTTTTATCCAATTCCGTTATTTTATTGAAATGTTCAGAATAGTGGGAGAGAAGCCTGACGGAAATAAAGGCGTTTCATCTATGCAGGCATTCTTTATTTCAGCCGCATCCCGAGTCGGTACAGGGAATTTGACGGGTGTTGCCTTAGCAATTGCGACAGGCGGACCGGGCGCTGTCTTTTGGATGTGGGTTGTAGCTGCTGTAGGTATGGCTTCAAGCTTTGTTGAGAGCACGTTAGCACAGCTTTATAAAGTGAAGGACGGAGACGATTTCCGCGGCGGACCGGCCTACTATATTCAAAAAGGCCTTGGAGTCAGATGGCTCGGCATCGTATTCGCTGTCTTGATTACCGTATCATTCGGTTTAATTTTTAACGCTGTTCAATCCAATACAATTGCAGGAGCGTTAGAAGGCGCTTTTCATGTGAACAAAACAGTTGTGGCCATTGTTCTTGCTGTTTTAACGGCCTTTATTATCTTCGGCGGTTTAAAACGTGTTGTCGCTGTGACACAATTGATTGTTCCAGTCATGGCTGGGCTTTATATTCTCATTGCTCTTTATGTTGTATTCACAAATATTTCTGCATTCCCAAGCGTTATTGCGATCATTGTTAAAAACGCTTTAGGAATTGAACAAGTTGTCGGCGGAGGACTGGGAGCGATCATCGTCATTGGTGCACAGCGCGGGCTTTTCTCTAACGAAGCAGGAATGGGTAGCGCGCCAAACGCTGCTGCTACTGCTCATGTTTCGCATCCGGCAAAGCAAGGCTTTATTCAGACATTAGGCGTGTTTTTCGATACATTTATCGTATGTACGTCCACAGCGTTTATCATTTTACTGTACAGTGTAACACCAAAAGGTGACGGCATCCAGGTTACACAGGCTGCTCTGAGCCACCATATTGGAGGCTGGGCGCCTAGTTTCATAGCAATCGCAATGTTCTTGTTCGCCTTTAGTTCAGTTGTCGGAAACTACTATTATGGCGAGACAAACATTGAATTTATTAAAACAAGCAAAACATGGCTGAACATTTACCGTATCGCGGTTATTGCTATGGTTGTCTTTGGGTGTGTAGCAGGGTTCCAGATTGTTTGGGATATGGCGGACCTCTTTATGGGGATTATGGCGCTGATTAACTTAATTGTGATAACGCTCTTGTCAAACGTAGCTTACAAAGTGTATAAAGATTACGCGAATCAGCGTAAACAAGGACTTGACCCTGTATTTAAATCGAAAAACATCCTGGGTCTTAAAAACACTGAAACTTGGGAAGATGAGAAACAAGAAGCATAAAAACACGGCTGCATTCACTTCAATGAATGCAGCTTTTTATTTGCCGAAAAGAAGCGGAATATTTTGATTTGATAAAATAATGATGTGTAAAGTCCTGATTATACACTTTTATCTTTGATCCACATGTATCAGCTTGTATCTGAAACAACACAAAAAGAGAAATTAGACAGGCTTTTAAGCCGGCTAAAAACAAGAAATTAGGTTGATAGACAAATATAAGAAAGCTTTTTACAATGAGTTCGTGGTAAAAAAGCGAAAGGGAGGAGAGCGGTGAGTTACTAGGCATATTTTTTACATATTGATTTGAAGGAGGAAGAATATCATATATGAAACGTTCAGTCTCTATCTTAACCGTATGTTTATTCATTGCATTACTAGCGACCGGCGGCTTGGCGGCTCCAGAAGCATCTGCAGCAGGGACAAAGACGCCGGTATCCATAAATGGCCAGCTTAGCATAAAAGGTACACAGCTAGTCAATCAAGACGGCAAAACAGTGCAGTTGAAGGGGATAAGCTCCCACGGATTGCAATGGTTTGGCGATTTTGTCAATAAAGATAGCTTAAAATGGCTGAGGGACGATTGGGGCATTACGGTTTTCCGAGCGGCGATGTATACGGCAGACGGCGGTTATATTGATAATCCGTCTGTGAAAAACAAAGTAAAAGAAGCGGTTGAAGCGGCAAAAGAGCTTGGGATATATGTCATCATCGACTGGCATATCTTAAATGACGGCAACCCAAATCAAAATAAAGAGAAGGCAAAAGAATTCTTCAAGGAAATGTCAAGCCTTTACGGAAACACGCCAAACGTTATCTATGAAATTGCGAATGAACCAAACGGCGATGTGAACTGGAAGCGTGATATTAAACCGTATGCGGAAGAAGTAAGTTCCGTTATCCGGAAAAACGATCCCGACAACATCATCATTGTCGGTACCGGTACATGGAGCCAGGATGTGAATGATGCTGCCGATGATCAGCTTGCGGATAACAATATCATGTACGCGCTTCATTTTTATGCCGGCACACATGGCCAGTTTTTACGGGATAAGGCAAACTATGCCCTCAGCAAAGGAGCGCCTATTTTTGTGACGGAATGGGGGACAAGCGATGCTTCCGGAAATGGCGGAGTATTCCTGGACCAGTCACGGGAATGGCTGAAATATCTCGACAGCAAGAACATCAGCTGGGTCAACTGGAATCTTTCTGATAAGCAGGAATCGTCTTCAGCTTTAAAGCCGGGAGCATCTAAAACAGGCGGCTGGCCGTTGTCAGATTTATCGTCTTCAGGAACATTTGTAAGAGAAAGCATTCTCGGTACCAAAGATTCGACGAAGGACAGCCCTGAAACGCCGGTTCAAGATCAACCTACACAGGAAAAGAGCATCTCTGTGCAATCCAGAGCAGGGGATGGAAGTGTGAACGGAAACCAGATCCGCCCGCAGTTTCACATCAAAAATAACGGCAACTCCACGGTTGATTTAAAAGATGTCACTGTCCGTTACTGGTATAACGCGAAAAACAAAGGCCAAAACTTTGACTGTGACTACGCGAAGATCGGATGCGGCAATGTGACCCACAAGTTTGTGACGTTGCATAAACCTAAGAAAGGCGCAGATACCTATCTGGAACTAGGATTTAAAACCGGAACGCTGTCAACCGGAGCAAGCACAGGGGATATTCAGCTTCGTCTTCACAATGATGACTGGAGCAATTATGCACAAAGCGAGGATTATTCCTTTTTTCAATCAAATACGTTTAAAACAACGAAAAAAATCACATTATATAATCACGGAAAACTGATTTGGGGGACAGAGCCCAAATAGTTCAGCTTTTGGCGGGCATCAGCAATGATGTCCGTTTTTAGCATCTTAAACAGCAAAACAAGGAGGATTACGTTGTGGATGACATATTGAAACAGTATATGGTGCTGTTCAAACATATGAATGATGTGATAAACGGCCCGGACTATCCAGGTAAGGAAAAAGATATTCAAAATCAAAAAGAACAGATCGAACCTTACGAGACACAGCTGCAGCAACGTTTTTCTACGGATTATGACTACGATGAATTTGCTGATTCAGCTATTAAATGTGCATATGGCGATATGACGCTGGAAGATTTAGAAGCCGTTTATTATGAATTAACAACACCATTTTATGATTGAGTTTTAAGAAGCGTAAAATTTCATTTTCTGTCTCACTAACTTAAGTATACTTTTATAACGAGACAGAAAATGATTTATTTTATTTACTTCCTAGAATATATATTATGTAAACTAATAAAATGAAAACAGACAGCAGTTGTTTTTCATGCTCATCTTCTGTACTAGAAGGTAAATGTGGATCCATTCTTGAAGTTAGACCTTCTATTTTTTGTCGTAAGTGAAGCTGATACTTCCCTAGATAATTTAAAAGCCCATGTTCACTTACTTTCTTCTCGCACTCATTCCGAGGTAGAACTTATAAATAATATATCTCGATCCATTTTTAATTTGTATGACTCACAAACAAAGGATTGACTTTGGAAAGACCCCTTTTTGTAGTGTAATATTAAAAAACCTCTACGTCCTTATTAAATTAAATTGGTCATAGTCATAAAGGTTTTTCAGTTTAAGTATTTTAACTTGTTGCTGGTCTTCTTGATCAAGTCCACGCCATCGTATGCTAGACTTTCCACACTTGCAGCCTTCTGCAGTATGTAATGATCAAAAAAGTTCTTCGTATAGTCTGTAACAAGATTTCGCACCTCCATAGCATCCCGTTCGCCTCTGAGTTCCTCATTAACACTGGTAAACACGATGTCGCAGTAATCTAAATGCGCAACACGATCAACAGAGAAATAATAGGTTTCCATGCTATTGTTAGCGCCAATTATCGCATTCATGTTATAGTTAGGTTCACAAAACAGTAGCAAAAAGGGTTTCTTTAGGTCGCTCTCGAGAAGGCCGAACGCACCGCTATCCAAGCCAATCCCACAGGCGAACCGGTCGTCGTCCCGGCAAACAATCGCCGTCGTAGGCCCTCCATAAGAATGTCCGACTATGCCCATGCCGATGTCAAGCAACAATCTGCCCTTAAAGATGGAATTCAGCTCTCCAGAGTCCAGTTTGTAAAGATAATCGGCTACATACCTTACATCTTCTGCCTGTAATTCACTATACTCTGTTAACTTGGCAAGTATCGGCAGTGTAAGCACGTTATGGCACATCTCAATGGCAGTTTCATCGTCAGGCCGCATCTCCATCTTACCAGCCAACGCCAGCATCTCCGGATCTTCAGAAAACGCCATAATGACATCCGAAAAATCCTTTGATACATTAAACAGGCGCCCATCTTTACGCTTATACATCGTGCTATTCTGATGGCCGATGCTTACCACAACATATCCGATGCTTGCCAAGTCTGTACAGATCACTGTACCCCATTCTGGAGAACCACCCCCGCCGCAAACATAGAATAACACCGGATAGCGCTTTTCCTTCCCGGAGAGAGCAAGGTCGTCGTAACACTGGGTCTTGATATCTATAGAGAAAACATCCTTCCCTTTAAGATACGCAGTGACAAGTGGCTGCTCATTAAACATCTCGTAGACTTCAGGAAACATGTACGTTGATGTAGTCTTACCTTCGCTACTGTCGGACGGATAGTACACAAACGCCGTCAGTTCTCTTTTAGAGTGATCTGATGCCGTGTACTCAAAATCCATCTGGGTTCGACCGACAGTATAGCCGCCAATGGGTTCCGGAAATGCGTCATAAGTTTTCATTCTCTTGTTCCCCCTTAATTAATAAAAGTGGCGAATGTGAAATACATACATTGCGCTTTAAGCGCTTTTCAAAACTGTTTTAGGGTCTGTTTCAACAAGAACCCAAAAATCGTATTCTAGATCATTCCTTTTTAGTTTAGGACTATATGATTCCCAATAATGATTTCCGAACTTGCTGCTTCTTTTAATGTTAATGGGCGAATACATGTACACACCTCTTTTAACAAGATATTTCTATAAAATTTCGCCAAGGTTCTACAATACCCTTCTATAATTATTCATAATGTCTCAGTAATTGTGCATCAGTCGTTCAGAATGGATCCAGTTTTACTTTCCTAAATAATAATGAATCCACTTTTACTTTCTGTAAAGAGAACATAAAAGTGGATTCATTAAATGATAAAATATTTATTTGACTAGTGTTTACAACGCATAAAAACGCTTCATAACTAGAGTTTATGAAACCTTTTCTTGATTTTGAGGTTTCGACCTACGGCCTTTACCTTGACAAGTTGATGTCTCTCGCGTTTAAAATGGCTTCAAAGTGACGCACGACACGAAAAAAGCGATTTTCTGATCAGAAAATCGCTTAAATTCAGACATTCTATTGAAAATGAGACTTGATCAGCACCCTTTGCCTTAGTACCCTTAACGATTTGCGACAAATGTTGTCACGCTTTGAGCTGGAAGATGGGCCCAAAAATGATTGCCCGTTACATTGAGATTCGTTCCAGGTTGAAGATTGCTGCTTCCGCTCGTTATCCATCTAGATACCTGAGAAGCAGATCCATTCTGCAACACAAAGTTTTGGTTGACCCCAGTGTTGCTTTTGTTAATGGCAACAATAACGACCTTGTTGTCACCTTTATAGGCTGACACGTAAACGTTCGCATTAGGATTTTTCGTTGCATCAACCCTTACATAGCCGGGACGCACAAACTTCGAGAAATGAGCCATATTGTAACCGCGTTTGCTGATCGTACCGTCTTCTTTCATAGGACCGTAAGATCTGCGGATGTACCACCAAACATAAGCTTGAAAATCTCCCTCCACCATTGAATGGTGAATATGCTCTGAAACGCCTAATGCCTCGGGCCAGCGATCCGCTGAATTGTTGTCACTGTTTGGATAGTATACTTCCGTCATCCATAGCTCTTTCCCTCCTCCTTTTTGTTTGAAAAGAGGATAAGGAAACTGACTGATCTGAGTACCGTACAGGTGAGTTCCGAGAATATCCATACTCCTAAGCGCCTGTGGATCGTTCAAAATGGGGTCCGATATATTTTTAAGGTACTGAAAAGATCCTGGTGCAATGACACGTGCATTAATGGAACCGGCATTTTCTCTCATGAAACGAAGTATTTCTTGCGGCGTCCACCACGTCCATTCGTGTGCATAATCAGGCTCGTTCTGAACAGAAATCCCATAAAGATTCACGCCATTATTCTTCATGTAGGTAACAAAATCGTTAAGATGCTGCGCGTATGCGGCGTACTTATCGTATCTTAGCCGTTTAGCTGATGTGTCACCATTACGATTGAAGGTCTCAACCATATCGCTTGGAGGATTCCAGGGAGAAGCAAAAACGATTGCTCCATGTTTGATCGCACTCTTTGCAGTCTCCAGTTCTCTGTACCAATTATTTCTATTTTCATCCACATGAATTCTTAAGATTGAAAAACCTAACTGATTCTGTCCATTGCCAAAAGCGGTTTCTCTTTGAGATGCTGTCAAATCTCCAATCCAAGCCGGGTGGTTCATGCCTCCAAAACCGCGAATCACTTGTTTATTTGCAGATAAATTAACTGTTACATCACTTGCTGCCAAAACTTCAGTAGCGCCTGGCCCTGTTAACATTACTGACAGCATAGCGAAACATACCAATAATACACAAATTGGTTTTTTCACGCTTGAAATCATTTTTTACTCTCCTTGTCTTTTATGGTATTAAAAAATCTGATCTGTCTCCTTTTATATTGCAAACAAAAGGTTTTCTCATCTTTTGAAACAGCCCTTTGCTTTCATGCGGTATATCAAACTTTTTCCTTGCTAAACTCGTTATAATTACCCGAACCATTTTTTCACCCAAACGGTATATTCATAATGGAGGGGCTGCTCCGGCGTTGGCCATTTGTACACTCTAAGCGGGACCATTGCCGGTGCTATCTTTGGGTAAACTGCCAGTAATCAAAATTAAACAAGTTTCCTGTACCTGTTCCGGTAAATACAAAGAAAACTTTGCGCACACCGGTTGCGCCGCTTACCGCAGTTTCTATTTCTCTCCAGGTTTGCGCTCCACCTGTGGAAGGTACATTCAGGGTTCCTGCAAGCTTACCGTTTGCGCTATCAAGACGCACTTCTATTTTTCCGCCAATAGTGGATGCTACATTTGCTTTAAACGTCCTGGCACCGCCCGCCCCGAAGTCTGTATTTCCTACAGCAATCCAATCTCCGTTATGAATGCTTGTTACATGTTGATTATTTACCGGCCCGCCGGGTGCTGAGGATTTCTCGGTCAAAATGCGTCCATTCCAGGCAAACGTTTCAGCTTCTACCCGGTTATATGGATTCAAATTGGAAAGCTGTGTTACGCCTGCATAATTTGCCGCAACCTCTTGAAGGGATCCATCTGCATTATGCACCAGCTTATTAATATGGGGAGAACGGTATCCTTTGCCGGCCCCGAACAGAGCGGAACTGACAGTTTGAGCATGGTACACCGCATACCACTCGTTTTTTAAATTGAAAACAGCATGATGGTTGTTTCCTCCGCCTCCGAAAAATGCACCTGGATTTTTCAGGAAGTGCCCTTTATACGTAAAGGGACCCATGGGACTTGAGCTGGTCATATAGCCGATCTCACCTGGGGGCTTATCGGCCGGATGCGTGCCCCCGAAATTGATGCAATAGGAATAATAATATTTTCCGTTATACTTATGCATTCCCGAATCTTCAAACATAAAAGGCGCATCAATCGTAGATGCACTTCCAACAACACTGGTCATATCAGGTCCCAATTTCATCACTCTTGCTGTTTTAGGATTGGCCCATTGCCCCTGCGTTGGATTTGAACCGCCAGGGATGCCTCCGCCTGCATACAGGTAACCGGTACCGTCGTCATCTACGAATACTGCCGGATCAAAAAGCCACACAACACCGGACATTCCTGGTGTACTTGGCGTTACCAACGCTTTTCCGATTGGATCGGTCCATGGGCCAATCGGACTGTCTGCGGTGAGAACCCCGATACCTCCGCCGCCGTTGGCGAAATAAAGGAAGAATTTATCCTTGCCATTGATCTTTTTAACTGCGACTGACGGAGCCCAGGACGCACCTGCCCATTTCGCAATCCCTCGGCCGCCATTGGCCCCATTGGCACCTGCTACCGGAATGGCTCCGTGGTCTGTCCAGTTCACCATATCCGCTGAAGATATGACGAATACTCTATTCAAATTGGCAAATGAATTATCCTTAATCGTTCCGTTGCTATTATATTCATAGTCATCACTTGACATATAGATGTAGACTCTTCCGTTATAGGTCAGCGCAAACGGATCTGCCCCCAAATGATGGTCTATAAGCGGGTTTGAATTCCCTACATGTTTTGCAATTGTAGTACTGGCAGCATACGCAGACTCCCCAAATAAGCAACTCAATAATAAAGCAAGAACCCATAAACATACGCTACACTTTTTTCTAATAACTTGACATCCTTCTTTTTCCTTAAAATGGAGGTTGTTTTTTACCATTTGATGACAACTGGTCATGAAGAACGCATAAATTGGACGATTTCTAGAGTAAGCCTTACAAACACAGGAGTATTACTCTCGCCTTTTTAATAAAAAATGCCGCTGGCTGCCAGGCCAGCGGCGTTTTACACTTGATCATTTACATTTTGTCAAACTTTGCGTCTCCCGCAAACGATCCCATTGACAGTTGTTCATCAAGAACAAGTCCTTGATGATGCCGTTCTTCAATCCTTTTGATAATAGATCGAATTGCATCCACATTTTCTTCGATATTATGAGGTTCAAAGATTGTCACATGGTCTCCTTTTAATTTGTACTCAAGGTAATGCTGTACAGTTGATTGCGTCCATCCTCTATCAGTCAAATCGCCACACAACAAATGATGTATGTTGCTGTTGACGGCGCCGGAATTGATCAGTTGATTATGATACGCAAGATAGCCTCTTATTTTATCCTTAATCGAAGGAATCGTTAATATTTCTTTGTAATAACCCGGAATAATATCGAGATTCAGATAGACGATCTCTTCGATTTCCTTTTTCGATAAATGAGTCACCGAAGTGGTGATTTGAGAATCCAACATCATAACATCGGAAACGGCACGTCCTCGCTGTTCCAAAGCTTTGGCAACCTCAAAAGCCAAATTCGATCCTGAAGAATAACCAAGCAAAACGAAAGGTCCTTGTTCTTGAATGCTGATCATGCTTTCTACATACCGGTCGATGATCGGTTTCTCATGTGACGGCTCTTCTATAAAATCTGCGGCATAGACGACGCAGTCGCCATCAAGTCTGTTCGCCATTTCATTATAAACCAACCCATACCCAATTAAAGGAGGGAAACAGAACACAGGGATCGAACCATTCTGATTCAACTTGACGAATACGCTGTCCGTCTTGCCCTCTAAGGCCGCGGCTTGAATGGCGCTTGCCATTGTTTCGATGGTAGGGGAATCGTAAACGGCGTGATAATGCAATTTGATTCCCATGACCGCGTTAATTTGATGAATTAATTGCAATACTTTGAGCGAATGGCCGCCAACGTCAAAGAAGTTATCTTTTATCCCCAGGTTAGAATGAGCTAAAACATCCTTCCATATCTCGGACAACTGCTTCTCAATCAACGTTTCGGGTGCCACGTATTCGGTTCCGGTCGGCATATTTCCATCAGGAGCAGGTAAAGCTTTTCGATCGATTTTACCATTAGCTGTTAATGGTATCTCCTCTACCCGTATAAAATAGGCCGGAATCATATACGCAGGCAGTTTGTTCAGCAATTGCTGCTTGAGCTGCAGCGTTTTTAATGATTCGCCTCCTACCAAGTAAGCACACAACTGCTTGGAGCCCTCTTCTTCGAGCGCGATGACGACCGCTTCTTTGACGGATTCCACTTGTAATAAAGCCGCTTCGATCTCGCCCATTTCAATGCGATAGCCTCGAATTTTCACCTGAAGATCGATTCGTCCCAAATACTCCATATGTCCATCCGGCAACCACCGGGCGACATCTCCCGTTTTGTACATTTTTTCGCCTGCGGCAAAAGGATGTTCAACAAATTTCTCAGCCGTTAATTCAGGACGGTTCAAATATCCTCTGGCTACGCCGGCCCCGCTGATATATATTTCTCCAGGGACGCCGATCGGCACCGGCTTCATACCCGCATCCAAGAGATAAATGTTCATATTGTCCGCGGCCGTACCGATTGGCACCGATTCGCGTCTGTCTTTCTCAGGATTGTAGGAATAAATCATACATCCGACGACTGTTTCCGTCGGCCCGTATTCGTTAAAGATTTCGATTTGATCTTGAAATTGTTCGCTGATGCCCTGGGCCAGCCGTGTGCTTAACTTGTCGCCGCCTACAATCATTTTCCGGATCCTGCACTCATCGGGAATGTTCATTTCGTTTAAAACTTGCAAATGAGCCGGGGTCAGCTTGATAATATCCACCCTGGGATCCTGTACAATAGATGAAACCAAGGTTGCCCTGTCTTCTCCTCCATAGACAATGATGGCATTGCCGCTGATGAGCGGTGTGAAAATAGACGTTACCGTTAAGTCGAAAGCGATGGACGAATATAGTGGAAAGGTGGTTTTTTCCCCCTTCACGTAGACTCTGACAGCCCACCAAATATAATTGGTTAAGCCTTTGTGCTCAATTAATACACCTTTGGGCTTGCCTGTGGAGCCCGATGTATAGATCACATACGCTAAATGGTTCACATGACTGAGCGGTTCAAGGTTAGAGGCATCTTCGTGATAAGAATGTTCCTCATCTAATTGAACGATCGTGCCTGCATGGGCCAACCGCTGCTGATGATGGCTCTGTGTCAAAACAATCTCCGTGTTGGCGTCGTCTAATATATACTGTATGCGATGCTCAGAATAATCCGGATCAATTGGCACGTAAGCGCCGCCGGCTTTTAATACGGCCAATATTCCCACTACCAACTCGATGTTATGTTTGCTGATGATGGCTGTGAGCTGATCCGCTCGCACGCCCTTGGCTCTTAACGTTCGAGCCAATTGATTGGCCCGTTCATTGAGCTGGCGATACGTCAGCTTCTTATCCTCAAAAACAATCGCTACCTGCTCAGGCGTTCGTTCCGCTTGTTCCTCAAACAATTGATGAATCGTTTTTTCCTTTGGATACTCGGCCAAAGTATCGTTAAATGTCTCTATGAGGAGCGATCGTTCATCCGCCGCAAGCATATCCAGTTCTTGGACGCCAATCTCAGGATCGTTCACCATTTGCTTGATGATTTGCATAAAATGCGCTTGCATCCGCTCGACACTTGCTTGATCATAAACATTGGCATTGTACACAAAATGAATTTCAGTTTCCCCGGCCGGCATCACAATGAAATTAAAATCGTAATGGGTATGTTCTTCCAAATGAAAATCGATAATGTCTAATGCGGTGTGATCCTGCTTCATATGCTCCATTTGTTCCTCGACCGGGTAATTCTCAAATACCATAATATGACTGATCAACTGCTGCTTTTGCTCGGTTTGAGTCTGAATTTCATACAATGGATATGTTTCGTATGGTTGAGAAGCAAGCGCCCGTTCCTGATTCGTTTTCAATACTTGTGCGACTGTCATTTCAGGTTGAGTATCAATTCGTACGGGGATGGTATTGATAAATAAACCGACCATGGATTCAATACCCGGAATGTCTGCCGGCCGACCGGATACGACCGTGCCGAAAACGACATCCTGACTGCCGTTATATCTTTGCAGCAACAATCCCCATGCGGTTTGTATCCATGTATTGACGGTGACTTGATGTCGGCTTGCGGCCCGTTTGATCTCCTCTGTGAGCTGCTTTCCTAAACGAAACGCATGCTCTCCTTTTTCATACCCTTTGGCCTGATTGGAAGGCTGTTCTTTCAATAAAACGGTTTGTCCTTCATAGCCGTCCAAATAATCCCGCCAATAGGCTGCTGCTTTCTTATGATTTTGTTCATCCAGCCATTCGATATATTGGCTGTACGGAGTAACGGCTCCCCGCTTCGGTTTCCTCTGCTCAAGAATCGCATAATAGTTTTCAAACACTTCTTTCGTAATAAGAGGCAAACACCAGCCATCCATTAAAATATGATGAAAGCTCCATATCAATCGCGCTTGATCTTCCTCTGTTCGCAGGATCGATACGCGCATTAAAGCATCTCGGGTAAGGTCGAACCCTCGTGCCTTATCTTTTTGTACAAAAGCGGCAATAAACTCGTTGTGTTGTTGCTTGTTCATGCTGCGAATATCTTCAACGATCGTTTCAATCCGCTTGGAGCGGAATACGATCTGCAAAGGCTGATCTTTCCATTCGGTATAAAAATGAGTTCGAAGAATGTCATGTCTTTCGGCCAGCTGCGACAAACTCATCGTAAATGCCTCGATATCCAATAGACCTTTCAGATCAAAAGCGGCTTGTTCAAAGTAAGCTCCGGAAGCCGAATCGATTAAGCTATGGAACAACATTCCCTTCTGCATAGGGGTTAAAGGGTATATATTTTCAATGTCGCCAAGATGCTGTGTTTGTTGGACAAATCGATCTAATTCGTCGATTGTCATTTCTTTTAGCGAAATATCGCTTGGCGTCAGAAGAATTTGCTCTTGATCTGCACAATGTTCGATGACTTGTTGCAAACTGCTTTTTAAGAGATCTGCGCATGTTTCGATTGTTTCTCTTTGATATTGTTTACCAGAATAACTGATTGCCAGTGACAATTGGCCGTTTGAAATCATACCGTTGATATCAAGTGCATAGGTCAAGGGGTGCTTGTCGCTGGCTATTTTCCCGGTGGAGTAAGGAGATACCTCGATCCTCCCATTCTGGAAATCTTGATCAAATTGACCAAGATAATTGAAACTAATTTCCGGATGTCCGGCCAATTCCGGAGCCATCGGGTGATCTGACAAATACTTGATCAGGCCATAACCTATTCCTTTTTCAGGAATCTGACGCAAAGTTTCTTTCACCGTTTTAATTCGCTGTGAGATATCTTGGTCTGCCTTGATTTGCAGCAAAACCGGATATTGGCTTGTGAACCAGCCCACAGTACGAGAAATATCGAGGTCTGAAAAATGAGACTCTCTGCCGTGTCCTTCGAGATGGATGAGAATGTCTTCATATCCAGTCCAACGATGCATAGCGATGCCAAGTCCGGTCAGCAATAAATCGTTCATTTCAGTTGTATAAGCCCGGTTTGATTTTTTTAATAAACGCTCGGTTTCCTCGACCGTCCATTGGACGATGACCGTTTCCCGGTCTTCGGCCAGACCAAGCTCCTGCTCATGATCCTTTGGCAATACATTTGCTGGAATATGTTGATGCCCGAACCAGTATTGATTTTTCATTTCAAATTCCGGACTTCTTGCATAACGTTTCAACTGTTCAGCCCATAACAGGTAGGAGTCCGTTTTCTTCGGAAGCTGGATCGTTTCTCCGTTTTGAAGCTGCTCATAAGCAGCCGCTATATCCTCGATTAATATTCTCCATGAAACGCCATCGATGACCAAATGATGGATCACAATCAGCAAATGATCCCCCTCTTGACACTGAAACAATCCCAGTTTCATGAGCGGGCCTTCAGCTAGATGAATAGACTGCTGAATCTCATTGGATATCGTTTCTATCGCTTGGGCAACATTGTTTTCTTCCAATAATGAGATCACTTCAAGGCTGAATAGATCTCCTTCATCGATCCCCCGATTTCGAGCTTCGTATCCATGTTCAGTTGGAACATAGACCATGCGCAATGCATCGTGATGCTCCACAATCTTCTTCGTGACTTCCCGAAGCTTCGATTCATTCAATCTTTCTTTCCAATAAAGCATAACCGCTTGATTATAATGGTGTAAATCGGGGTATTTCTGTGCAAAAAACCAATGCTGAATCGGGGTCAGCAGCGCCTGGCCTTTGATTTCTCCTTGTTCTGCGATTCGGGTTACGGACTCTACGTAGGGAACAAGTTCGGAGATCGTCGGGTACTTGAACAAGTGTTTGATTTCAAGTTTATACCCGGCTTGGTATAAACTTGAGGTCACTTGAATGGACTTAATCGAATCCCCTCCTAATTCGAAGAAATGATCCGAGACTCCGACCCGTTCTACGCCTAATACCGACTCCCATATTCCGGCTAGTATTTTTTCCAGTTCTGTGCGTGGAGCTGCATAGTTCATGCCTGTGAGATTCCTACTTGGAGAAGGCAGCGCCTGACGATCTATTTTTCCATTGGAAGTAAGCGGCATCGCTTTCAACTGAACGAAATAAGCAGGTACCATATAGGCAGGAAGCTGCCGGGATAGTTGTTCCCGGAGCTCGCCTGCGGTTAAAGCATGGTGTGCGGTATAATAGGCACACAAGGAAGTTTCTCCGTTGATTTCTTGTGCCATAACGATGGCTTCTTGAATCGACGGTATATGGAAAAAGGCGGCTTCGACTTCGCCAATTTCAATGCGATAGCCTCGGATTTTCACCTGATGATCGATTCTTCCGAGATACTCGATGTTCCCATCCGGCAGCCACCTGGCCAAATCCCCCGTTCTGTACATTTTCGTTCCGGGCACGAAGGGATGCTTGACGAACTTCTCTGCCGTTAATTCAGAGCGGTTCAAATATCCTCTGGCTACGCCGGTCCCGCTGATATACATTTCTCCGGGAACGCCGATCGGCACCGGCTTCCTATCCGTATCCAGCAGATAAATGTTCATATTGGCCGCGGCCGTACCGATTGGCACCGATTCGCGTCTGTCTTTGGCGGCATTGTAACGATAAAGCATGCATCCGACAACGGTTTCCGTCGGCCCGTACTCGTTAAAAATTTCAATTTGATCTTGAAATTGCTCGCTGATGCCCCGGGCCAGGCGTGTGCTTAACTTGTCCCCGCCTACAATCATTTTCCGGACCGTGCACTCATGGGAAATGTTCATTTCTTTCAATAACTGCAAATGAGCCGGAGTCAGCTTGATAATATCGACCCTGGAATCCTGTACAATGGATGAAACCAATGTCGCCTTGTTTTCTCCTCCATAGACAATGATGGTATTACCGCTGATGAGCGGCGTAAAAATAGACGTTACCGTTAAGTCGAAAGCGATGGACGAATATAGTGGAAAGGTGGTTTTCTCCCCTTTCACATATACCCTGACAGCCCAGCAAATATAATTGGTTAAGCCTTGATGCTCAATGAGTACGCCTTTGGGCTTGCCTGTGGAGCCCGATGTATAGATCACATACGCTAAATCCTTCGTATCGCTGTTCCGCTCAAGATTAGAGTGCTCTTCGTGATAAGAACTTTCCTCATCCAATAGCACGATCGTGCCTGCATGGGTCAACCGCTGCTGAAGATGGCTCTGCGTCAGGACGATCTCCGCGTTGGAGTCGTCTAATATATACTGTATGCGATCCCCCGGATAATCCGGATCAATTGGCACGTAGGCGCCGCCGGCTTTTAATACGGCCAGTATTCCTAGTACCAGCTCGATGTTATGTTCGCTGATGATGGCTGTGAGCCGATCCGCCCGCACGCCCTTGGCCCTTAACGTTCGAGCCAATTGATTGGCCCGTTCATTGAGCTGCCGATACGTAAACTGCTTATCCCCATAGATGATGGCAACTTGATCAGGTGTTCGTTCTGTCTGTTCTTCAAATAACTGATGAATCGTCTTATTCCTCGAATATTCAGCTACCGTATGATTATAGTCAACGAGGAGTTGATTTGTTTCCGCGTCGGACAAAATATCAATCTGGCGGAGGGTGAGGTCGGGTTGAAATAACATGATCGAGAAAAGACGATTTAAATGTTCGATCACTTGCATCATATACTGACGATCATAAGCTTGTTCATTATAAATTAGCTTTAAATGAATAGAGTCATCCCCCATGTCAAATTGAAATAAAGCATCCGAAGCAACTGTTTCTTTGAAACGATCGGGGTGAATTTGATCTAATGATACGATCGTATGAATCATTGGCAAATGATTCGCATCGTAGTTCAGACGCAGCTGCCCGACCATCTTATCGAAGGGAACATGCTGATTCAAGATCGCTTCGCCCAGCGTATGTTTCAATTCATGAAAGATGGATTTAAACGTACTGTTCGCATTGATATGTTGTTTAATTAACATGAGTTGATCCAAACGAAGGTCCTCATCGGTTTCGTCTTCAAAGGTTGGCACACCTACAATAACGCCTTCTTCCCCCGTATATTTGTACAGAAGGCACTCGATTCCGATCAAAAGAACCAGATAGACGGCCATTGGCGATTGATTCGTCATGGTCATGATGCGCAGGGATACATCAGATCTCAATGAACTGTGAATACAATGAGGAGCACTAGACGCATCATGCTCTAATGTTGAGTCTGACATTTGAAACGCAGGGAATGCAATGGGGCGATCTTCCGCATCGAACATGCTGCTCCAGAACAACTCCTGTTGTCTAAATTCTGACATTGATATCCCTCCAGTAAGTTTAACTTTCTGCTTCGAAGGCGGCTGACGGCTGTCCCCAGATGAAAATCATGCCGGGGACAGCCGATATCAACCGTTTTTAGAAATCTAATTCGATTGCGCTTGTGAAGTGTTTACTTTTGTTTACTTTCTCGCTTAATTGGATATCTTTTAAAGGAATCGATGGGTTTTGTATCATCGCCGACAGGATCAAAACGTAATCCTTGGCCAATGTAGCGATGGTTTTCTTTTTAAATAGCTTCGTGCAGTAGTCAAAGCTGCCTTGAATCTCGTGTTGATTCATCACAAAGGTCAACTGCAGATCAAATTTGGCCACCGTATTCGTTTGTTCATAAGGTCTGACGGCGAGAGAATCCACCTCAATATCCGTTTTTTCCGTATTTTGCAGCACGAACATCGTATCGAACAACGGATTGCGGCTTAAATCTCGTTTCACTCCGAGCTTCTCAACCAACTCTTCAAAAGGATACTCTTGGTTTTCATAAGCTTTTAGCATCGTTTCTTTGATTTCCGTTATATAATCCATAAAAGTTTTTTCTCCAACCGGAGCGGTACGAATGGCTAACGTATTCACAAACATCCCGATGATATGTTGTAAATCTTCATGCATCCTTCCCGCAATGGGCGTACCGACGACAATATCTTCTTGACCGCTATATTTGGACAGCAGTATGGTATAGGCTGCGAACAAGATCATATAAGTGGTCGATCCGGTCAATTCTTCCATCTCTTTTATACCTTGGACCACAGGTTCATCAAGTACAAAATTGTATCGCTTTCCATCAAAGCTTCGAACAGGCGGTCTGGCGAAATCTCTCGGCAATTCAAGCGGCGGAAGTTTCTCTTGAAATACATCCAGCCAATAGTCTTCCTGCTTCATGATTCGTTCCCTCTGCCCCGCCTGCTGCTGCCATGCAGCGAAGTCTTTGTATTGAATCCGGAGCGGGGCTAATTCTTTGCCGTCATACAGTTGAATCAGTTCTTCGACAAAAATATTCATGGAAGCGCCGTCCGTAATGATATGGTGCATGTCATATATGAAGACATGCTTGTCTTGTTCCAATTCAATGAGTCCGACTCGAAGCAATGGGGCCTGGCTGAGATCGAACCTTCGCACGAAGGCACGGAACAGCTCCTCTACCTCCTCAGCCGCTGCCTTGTACCTTTCTATAGAGAACTCCACCTGGGGCTTGATCACCTGCATCGGTTCTCCGCGGATCATGTCAAATCCGGTGCGCAGCGATTCGTGACGTTGAATCAGTCTATGGAACGCGGCTTGTAAACGATCCATGTCGATCCTTCCCTCCAACGTCAAAATTCCCGGCATGTTGTAACTTAGTTCTCCGCCTTCAATTTGTGTAGACAGGTAAACCATCTTTTGTACGGAAGATACAGGATAAACATCTTTGACTTCTGCAACAGGGATATCATCAGGTCCGCAGGTTTCCGCGCCTGCAATGACCTTCGCCATTTCTTCAATCGTCTGTGCTTGAAAAACTTCTCTTAACGAAATACTTTTGTTTAATTGCTTATGGATTTTGGCGACGAGCGTCATCCCCCGCAACGAATGTCCGCCCAGATCGAAAAAGTTGTCTTTCACGCCTACTTGTTCTAACTTCAATACTTCTTTCCAGATGTGAACTAACTGTTCTTCCAGTCTCGTCCGGGGGGCAACGTATTCGATTCCGGTTTGCAAGCCTGCTTCGGGTAGCGGCAATGCGCCGCGATTTACTTTTCCATTGGATGTAAGCGGCATTTGCTTCAGTTGTATCATGTATGAAGGAATCATGTAGCCTGGTATTTGTTTAGCTAGCTTTTCTTTGAGTTGACTGATCGGCAGTGCTTGCTCCGCTACAAAATAGGCATACAAATCGCTTTGCCCCTCTGCATGATCTTTGGCTAGGACAACGGCTTCTTGTACAGACTCGATGTTGAGAAGAGCGGCTTCAACCTCGCCAAGTTCGATCCGGTAGCCGCGAATTTTGACTTGATCGTCCATTCTCCCAACATATTCAATGTTTCCGTCAGGAAGGTAACGGGCAAGGTCGCCTGTTTTATATATCCGTTGACTTGGATCATAGGGATGCGGAACAAATTTTTCGCGTGTCAAGGCTTCCCGGTTGTGATAGCCTCTGGCCAAGCTGACTCCCGCAATGCAAAGCTCGCCAACGATACCGATAGGCTGAAGCGTCCCGGCTTCATTCAAGATTAAAATTTCCGTATTCGAAATCGGTTTACCGATTGGCGGCATCTCTTGATGAATGTCCGGTTCAACGGTATACGTGGTCACGACATGCGTTTCCGACGGACCGTAATGATTGTGCAGTGTACATTGGTGCCGCGCCAGCATGTCGCACAGTATATTCGTCATGATCAGCTGTTCTCCAGCAGCAACTATATGATCCACGCATTCGGCAAACGGTTCGAAATATTGTTTCTCCGATGCAAGGAGCTTAAGGAACGCTGTAGGGAGAAATGCCGTTTGAATCCTGTTTGTCTTGACAAAATCGTTGAGCTGACGAATTTCCCGTTTCATCTCATTATCGATGATATAAAGCGTCCCGCCGCTTAAGATCGTAGAAAATATCTCTTGATAGCAAGCATCGAAACTCATCGCGGCAAATTGCAAGACTCTGTCAAAACGTAGCTGCGTATGTTCCCATTCAAAATCGAGCAGATTCAACATCGTTTTATGCTCTAACTGAACCCCTTTAGGCTTTCCTGTTGTACCTGATGTGTAAATGACGTACAATAAGTGATTTTCCGCATGTGAAAGGTTTAGATTGCTTGCCGCACCTTGATATACCAACGGATCGTCAAGCAGAACCACAACACCTTCAAAAGAAGACGGAACGGTATGCCGGGCACAAGTCACAAGGACATCGGCGCCGCTGTCTACCATTAAAAATGAACGTCTTTCATCAGGAAGCTCCGGATCTATGGGAAGAAATGCCCCGCCGGCCTTTAATATCGCTAGGATGCCGATGATCATATTTGCCGAGCGCTCCGTGAGAATGGCAACCGCCTGATCGGGGCCTACACCTTGTTTCCTAAGCTCACGCGCCAGTTGGTTGGAGCGTTCATTCAACTGACGATAGGTTAAGGATTGATTTTCAAACATAACGGCAACATGGTCAGGGGTATGCTCTGCCTGCTGCTCGAATCGCTGGTGAATCGTTGTTGGGATATGTTCGCCGTTTCCTTTTGTATTGTTAAAAAGATCGCAAATTTCATGTTTCTCTTGCGGTGTCATCATATCCAAAGAAGCCAGTCTGGCCCCAGGATGTTCGATGATTGCATCGATCAGGTGCCCAAAATGCTGCATCATGCGCTCGATCGTTTCCGGCTTGAACAGTGTCGTCAAGTATTCCATCGTGCAATGAATGCACGTCTCTTCTTCCACGGCTGTTAAGGTTAAGTCGAATTTAGCCATTGTATGTTCACTAGGATAAGGGCTAAATGTCAAATCGTTTATCGCAAGTTGTTCTTGCTCTGTATTCTGCAGCACAAACATCGTGTCAAACAACGGATTGCGGCTTAAATCTCTGGCGATGTCCAACTGGTCGACCAGCGCTTCAAACGGATAATCTTGATGCTCGTAAGCTTTTAATGCATTCTCCTTCACTTCGGTCAAATACTGAGAGAACGTCTTTTCTTTGGCAGGGTAATTACGCATCGCCAGTGTGTTGACGAACATACCGATGATGGAATCCAAATCCGCATGCGGTCTCCCTGCTATAGGACTGCCCACAATAATGTCTTCTTGGCCGCTGTATTTCGACAGCAATAAGGTATAGGACGCAAGAAGTACCATATATAATGTGGATTCGGTTTTGGATGCCAGTTGCTTTAATCCGGCACTTCTTTGCTCATCAATCGTAAAATGCAGCGTGGCGCCCGTGAAATCCCGTGTGGCAGGACGTGTAAAATCGGTTGGCAGATGAAGGATGGGAATATCATCGCCGTACAGCTCTAACCAATAGTTTTTTTGCTTTTGCACTTCTTGTAGTCGCGCTTCTCCCGTTTGCCAGACTGCGTAGTCTTTGTACTGGATTCTTAGAAGCGGCAATGCTTCTCCTTCATATGTTCGCACAAATTCTTTAATCAGTATGCTCATGGAGGTTCCGTCAGAGATGATATGATGCATATCAAATAACAGAATTCCGCGATTCGGTTGAATCTCTATCAGCCCGACGCGAAGCAGTGGAGGCTCATCCAGTTGAAATGGGCGAACAAATTGACGAATGCAAAGATCCACTTCATCTTCTCTGGCCTGATAGGACTCTACTGAAAATTCAACGTGATCCAAGACATACTGAACAGGTTCTCCGTCCACTATTTTAAAGCCGGTACGCAAAGATTCATGGCGCTGTATTAGTTCGGCAAAGGATTGCTGTAACTTATCCCGATCCAGCTCCCCTTCGACAGACATAAGGCCCAGCATGTTGTAACTAAGCTCTCCGCCTTCCAAATGGTTGAGAATGTACAATCTTTTTTGTGCAGACGATACCGGATAATAGGGCCTCTTTTCGATCGCTGGAATACAAGCATACCCGGTTTGCTCCATCATCGTGACCGCCTGAGCGAGCTGTTCAATGGTTGGGAACTGGAACACGTTTCGCAAAGGGATTTGAACATGCAATTGCTTTTGAATCTTTGCAACTAGCGTCGTCGCTCGCAGGGAGTGCCCCCCGACATCAAAAAAGTTATCTCGAATCCCCACCTGCTCTAATCCGAGAACATCCTGCCAAATCTTCGCCAGCTGAATTTCTGTCGACGTTTGCGGTGACACGTATTCCGTGCCTACGTATCGCTTTCCGTCCGGCGCCGGTAATAACTGACGATTCAACTTTCCGTTCGGCGTTAACGGCATCTGATCCAGTTGTACAAAATAAGCCGGCATCATATATCCGGGTAAATGTCGGGTTAGACCATCCCGAAGTTCGCTAATCGGGAATGGCTCATCCGCCATATAATACCCGCACAAGTAATGCTCACCCTCTGCATCTTCAAAGGCAGTAACGACGGCTTCTTGAATCTCCGGTACGTTCAGCATTACCGATTCGATTTCACCGAGTTCAATCCTAAAACCATGAATTTTCACCTGATGATCGATTCGCCCAATAAATTCTATATTTCCATCCGGCAGAAGGCGGGCCAGATCGCCGGTTCTATACATTCGGCTTGATGGGACAAACGGATCGTCAACGAATTTTTCATTCGTCAATTCCGGCAAGTTCAAGTATCCGCGCCCTACGCCGTCCCCGGCAATGTACAACTCGCCCTGAACGCCCACTGGCTGTAATCGTTGCAGCGAATCGAGAATGTACATGCGATTGTTGCCTAGCGGCTTGCCTATAGGGGCGTGAATTTGACTGCGAGTCCAATCATCGGCAGAAACGTCGATGTTGAACAGGGACGCATCTACGCAAGTCTCGGTAGGGCCATATACATTGGTGATGACAGGTGCTGCGCCATGAACGGTAAATAAGTGCATGAACTTGGTTACCGTCGTTTTGGAAAGCGCCTCTCCGCCGATTAAGAGATGACGAAGCGGTACTCCTTGTCTATCATCTGCAGCTATCAGCAGCTTTAAGTGAGCAGGCGTTCCGTCGGTTATGTCAATGCGGTGCTGTCGATAGTAATCGCATAATGCTGCACCATCGGACACCGCCTCTTTGGGAACGATAAACAAGGTATGTCCTAACAACAAGGAAGCATACATTTGCTGGACCGAAGCATCGAAATAATATGGAGCGAGCATCGCCACATGCAAACCCGCTTCATAGGCAGAGTAAACCTGACGGCGCAGCCCTTCGATAAGGTGAATCACCTGGCGATGTTCAATCAACGTGCCTTTGGGCGTACCCGTCGTCCCGGAAGTATAAATGGCATAGGCCAGTTGATTGGATCGGCATGTCAGCGCCAGGTTGGCATCTGTTTCATGATAGGCATGTTCCTCCAGTATATCGATACATGTCTCGGAAAAGACGATGTTATCTGGAAGTTTCCCGCGTAAAAGCAATACGTTAATGCCCGAATCTCTTACAATATAATGGATGCGTTCCGAAGGAGAATAAGGGTCTATTGGCAAATACGCCCCGCCTGCTTTTAAAATCGCCAAGATCCCTACAATCATCTCAAGAGAACGTTCAACCATAATGCCGACGAGTTGCTCCGCTTGCACTCCTTCGGCTCTCAAGGTTCGCGCAAGCTGATTGGCACGCCGGTTCAGTTCCCCATAGGTTAACTGCGCTCCCTCGAATACAACGGCTAAACGGTCCGGTGTACGGCTCGCTTGTTCCTCGAACCACTGATGAATCGTTTGTTCATGTGAGTAATGCATGTCGTTAGACTGGAAACAGTTGAGCAGGTGTTCTTTTTCTTGCAGACTCAAAAGTTCCAATTCTTCTATTTTGATGTCCGGATGCTGCAATACTTGATGCGTGAGCTGTTCAAAATGCCCGCAAACCCGCTCCACTTCTGATTGTTCATATTCGTTTTGATTAAAACCAAAATGAACGGCCAGTTGTTCGCCAGGGATGACAACCAGATTAAAATCGTAATGGGAATGTTCTTCCATATGGAAATTCTTGATGTCTAGTTCAAGAGCGCCATGATCTGCTTGCTCGACTTGTTGTCCTATCGGATAGTTTTCAAAGATCATAATATGATCAATTAAGTTATGTTTTTGTTCCGTTTGTGCCTGGATTTCGTATAAAGGATAGGTATCGTACTCTTGGGAAGTCAATGCCTTTTCTTGAACCATTTGCATCGCTTCGGCGAAAGAGCTATCCTCATCGCAACGGATTCGAACCGGAATGGTATTGATGAACAGACCGATCATCTGTTCCACACCGGGGATTTCCGCCGGTCTTCCGGACACGACACTGCCAAAGACAACATCCCCGGTCCCGCTATATTTCTGTAATAAGATTCCCCACAACGTTTGGATCAACGTGTTTAACGTGACTTGATGATGGTTTGCGATCTGCTGTAATTGTTTTGTCTCGTCTTGATCTAATTGGCAGGTCACATTGGCATATGCATATGCTTTTGGTTCATGCTGCGGTCTTTTATGAAGAATCCGGGTTTCACCTTTGTAGCCTTCAAGATACTCGCTCCAATACCGTTTGGCCTCTTCATGATCTTGTTGATCAAGCCATTCGATATAGTTGCTATAAGGAGCTGTATATACGGGTTCTGCTTCCCTGCCTTCTTGCAAGGCGATATAATGTTCAAACACTTCATTCGTCAAAAGATGCAAGCACCAGCCATCCATGACAATATGATGGAAGCTCCAAATCAAATGATATTTGCGATCTTCCATACGGAAAATCGCTATGCGCATCAACTGATCTTGGGCCAAGTCAAATCCTTTCGCTTGGTCCTCTCTTCGGTAGGATCGGATTTCGTCCTCACACCGGTTCTTATCCATGTCACGCAAATCTGCAAAATGAACTTTCGGTCTTTCCGTTTTATAGACAATTTGTAAGGGTACATTGTTCCAACCGCTATAAAAACGGGTCCGCAGCACGGCGTATTTTTCAAATAAGCGTTCCAAGCATGCTGCAAACCTGTCGATCTTTAACTCTCCCTGCAAATCAAACGATGCTTGTTCGAAATAAGAACTTGAGTCCTCATCCAGCAAGCTGTGAAACAGCATTCCCTTCTGCATCGGAGTTAGCGGATATACGTTTTCGATCTCACCTGCTTGCGGCAGTTGAATAAGGAGCTGGTCCAATTCGTTAATGGTCATGCCTTTTAACAAAATATCGCTTGGTGTCAGTTCCGATTGTTCTTTATGAACGCAATGCTCAATGATTGTCCGAAGATCGCTTTGAATAAATGCCGATAATCGATTGATCGTTTCTCTTGCGTACTGTTTATTGCTATAGCTAATCGTCAGCACCAATCGATCCTTGGCAATCATCCCGTTCATATTCAATACATACGGGCTGACTTGATTTTCGCTCGAGTCTGAACCGCAGGAGTAAGAAGATAATTGAATCTCATGATGCTGCAAATCTTGATCAAACTGCCCCAGGTAATTAAAACTAATTTCTGGACACATTTTCGCTGGCGGTAACGCTGTTGCACCGCTTAAATACCTTGCTATTCCATACCCGATCCCTTTATGCGGAATTTGGCGCAACCCTTCTTTAGTCGTCTTGATGTAATGAGATATATTTTTGCCCGGCTGCATGTGAAGCACGACTGGAAACAGACTTGTAAACCAGCCTACCGTGCGAGAGATATCTATATCAGGGACTACTTGTTCTCTTCCGTGTCCCTCTAAATGAAACGCAATCTGTTCAAGTCCTGACCAATGTGATATAGAAATTCCAAAGGAGGTTAACAGCAGATCGTTTATTTCAGTGTTATAAGCGCGATTGGCTTTTTTTAATAACTGCTCCGTCTCTTCTTTGGTCCATTCCACGGTTACTGTTTCACTGTCTTTTGAGAACGTATGTGTTTCATGAAAATCTTTAGGCAACGGTTTCACGTCGGTTTGTTCAATCTCTGTCCAATAGTCCTGTTCTTCCTTTATGGTCGCACTCTGCGCGTACTCCGACAGCCTCTCGCCCCATAGCCGGAAAGAGTCTGTTTTTTGCGGCAATTGGATCACTTGCCCATTCTCGGCTTGCTTGTAGCCGCTCACGATATCTTCCAGTAAAATGCGCCATGAAACCCCGTCAACAATTAAATGATGGATAGCAATGAGCAAATGATCGCCGTCAGCACATTGAAATAAGCCAGCTTTCAGTAATGGCCCCTCACTTAAACACATACTGCCCTGTATTTGGTTAGCTTTGGCTTCAATCGCCGGACCCGGGTCGGCTTCCGTTTTCAGATTCATGACTTCAAGATGGTACAGTTCGCTTTGGACGATCTCTGCATTCCAAGCTTCGTATCCAATTTCCGTCGCCCGGAACGTCATGCGGAGCGCATCGTGATGCTCCCCAAGCTTTTGCAGTGTTTTGCGAAGTGATGATTCCTGAAATCCTTGCGGCGCATACAGCATGACAGCTTGGTTATAATAATGCGGATCTATCGTTGTTTGGTCAAAGAACCAATGCTGAATGGGAGTAAGGCTTACCTCCCCTTTGACTTCTCCTTGATCGGGTAAATGCAGGTTCTGCTCGATATGCGGACTCAATTCGGCAATCGTCGGATATTGAAACAAGTGTTTGATTTCCATTTTGTATCCCAGTTGATTTAATCTGGAAGACACTTGAATCGATTTAATAGAATCTCCGCCAAGATCAAAGAAATGATCCAGAATGCCAACCTTTTCAGCGCCTAATACCGATTCCCAAGTGGAAACCAATACTTCTTCCACTCTTGTTCGGGGCGGCTTGTACGCTGCTCTGTCCTGCAGCCGTGAATCCGGGACCGGCAGCCCTTTCCGATTGATTTTCCCATTGGAAGTCAAGGGCATTTTCTCCAGCTGGATGAAATAGGTCGGAACCATATAGCCAGGCAGGGCATGAGACAATTGTTCCCTGATCCGTGATACCGTTACTGGTTGGCCGCTCACGTAATACGCACACAATTGCTTAAATCCATGTACATCTTCTCTAGCTATGACGACGGCTTCTTTGATCGCTTCTACTCGCTGCATTGCCGTCTCGATTTCGCCTAATTCGATGCGATAGCCTCTGATTTTGACTTGTTCATCGATTCGGCCCGAGTATTCGATGTTCCCATCCGGCAGCCACTTCGCCAAATCCCCGGTCTTATACATCCTGGCTCCGTTTACAAACGGGTTTTCAACGAATTTCTCTGCTGTTAATTCCGGTCGGTTCAAATATCCTCTGGCTACACCGGCTCCACTTATATACATTTCTCCGGGGACACCGATCGGCACCGGTTTCATCCCCGCATCAAGCACATAAATGCTCATGTTTGCCGCCGCCGTACCGATCGGCACCGCTTCTCGTCTGTCTTTGACGGGATCGTAACGATAAAGCATGCATCCGACAACGGTTTCCGTCGGTCCGTATTCGTTATATATTTCAATTTGGCCTTCGAATTGCTCATGAATACTTTGGGCTAACTGGGTGCTTAGATTTTCTCCCCCTACGATCATTTTTCGAATAGCTGTTTTATTGGCGATGTTCATGGCTTTCAATACATGCAAATGGGCCGGGGTCAATTTAATGATATCTATCCTTGGGTCCTGCACAATCGATGAAAGCAAAGCGGTTTTGTCGTCTCCGTCATAGACGATGATCGTATTGCCTGTGACCAATGGTGTGAAAATGGAAGTCACTGTTAAATCAAAAGAGATCGACGAGTATAACGGAAAGTTGGTTTTCTCGCCCTTCACATAGACCTCTTTCGCCCACCAAATATAATTGGTCAAGCCCCGGTGCTCGATTAATACGCCTTTAGGCTTGCCCGTAGAACCTGACGTGTAGATTACATACGCCAAATGGTTCACATTGCTGAGCGGTTCAAGGTTAGAGGCATCTTCGTGATAAGAGCTTTCCTCATCCAATAAAACCGCGACGCCTTCATAAGTAAGCTGCTGCCGGACATCATGCTGCATTAAGACAATCCCGGCTTTGGAATCTTCCAGCATGTACTGGATGCGATCTTGCGGATATTCCGGATCTATGGGGACGTAGGCGCCTCCGGCTTTTTGAATGGCAAGTATCCCAACCACCAATTCGACACTGTTCCTGCTGATGATGGCCACGGGTTGGTCCGCTTGCACGCCCTTCGCTCTTAACGTTCGCGCCAGCTGGTTTGCCCGCTCGTTGAGCTGCCGGTATGTGAGCTGTTCGTCCTTATCGATAACGGCTGCTTGATCGGGCGTTTGCTGCGACTGCGCTTCAAACTGTTGATAAACCGTTGTCTGTGGGTATGGCGAAGCTGTATCATTAAGCGTCTGAAGAAGCTGCCTTTTTTCGCCTTCCGTCAACAATTCCAATTCTTCCACCTGGATATCCGCATCTTTAACGACTTGATGCAAGATTTGTAAGAGGTGTCCGCGAATCCGCTCCACGCTTGCTCGATCATACACCTTAGCGTTATATTCAAAATGGATATTGATGACTTCACCCGGTATAACAGTTAAATTAAAATCGTAGTTGGTTTGTTCTTCCATTTGAACATTGGAGATTGCGATAGACGATTCGTTATGTTGACCTATGCTTTCCATATACTGATCGGCAGGGTAATTTTCAAATATCATTAAATGCGTAATTAAATTTTGCCTTTGGGTCGTATGGGCTTGAATATCGTACAACGGATACGTCTCATACATTTGCGAGGCTACGGCTCTTTCCTGTGTCTGTTTCATTTGCTCAGCAAAAGTCGTCCCATCTTCACATTGAATTCGCACAGGAATCGTGTTGATGAATAAGCCGATCATGGTTTCCACGTTGGGAATCTCCGCCGGTCTTCCGGACACGACACTTCCAAAAACAACGTCCCGGCTGCGATTGTACGTCTGCAGCAAAATCCCCCATGCCGTTTGCAACAGCGTGTTCAGTGTGACATGGTGCTTGCTGGCCATCTGCTTCATTTTCAATGTGAGATCGGCATCTATGGCACATGTCACTTTCTCCGGAAGGTAATGTTCAGCTTCCGCTTGGTGATTGTCTTTGGGGAGGACGGTTTGCTCTTCATAACCTTCCAAATACTGATCCCAATAACGCTTAGCCTCTTCCACATCTTGCCGATCAAGCCATTCAATATATTGGCTATACGGAGTAATCGTCGCTCGTTCGGGCTGCTTTTGCTGAAGCGAAGCAAAGTAATGTTCGAATATTTCTTTCGTAATAAGCGGCAAGCACCAACCGTCCATCAAAATATGGTGAAAACTCCAGATAAAACGATATGTCTTTTCATCCGTACGAAAGACAAATAACCGCATTAACACGTCTTTTGCTAAGTCGAATCCCCGTACCTTATCTTCCCTGGCATATGCACAAATCCGCTCTTCTTGCAGCGTTTTATTCATCTGACGCAAATCGATGAACTCAAAACCGATCTTTTTGGTTTTAAATATGATTTGCAGGGGCTGGTCTTTTCCCTTGTAAAAATTCGTGCGGAATATATCATATCGTTGCGATAAACCATCCAAGCTTTTTGAAAATGAATCGATATCCAAATCTCCATGCAAATCAAACGTCGTTTGCTGAAAATAAGCTCCTGAACTTGGATCAAACAAGCTGTGAAACAGCATGCCTTTCTGCATCGGTGTTAACGGATATATATTTTCCACTTCGCCGAATTCACTCGTTTGCTCGAGAAGCTGTTCCAATTCTTCTATCTTGATATCCTTTAAAAAAATGTCGCTTGGCGTCAATGACGTCTGCTGCTGACTGACGCAATGCACAATGATTTCATTTAGACTTTCTTTCAAACTTCGGGCAAATTGCTCCATGGTCGATCTTTCGTATTGTTTATTGCTGTAGCTGAGTGTCAGCGATAATTTCCCCTCAGCAATCATGCCGTTCAAATCAAGTACGGCTGTTCTCGCTTGGTTTTCATTCATCGATAACCCTGTGGAATAAGGCGATGCCTGTAAAGCATGCTGCTGCAGATCTTGGTCAAACTGGCCTAAGTAATTAAACCGAATTTCGGGATGGAGCTGCAGGCGGTCAGCTTCTGCACGGCCGGATAAATATTGGATAACACTATAATTCATTCCTTTATTGGGGATCTGGCGCAGCCCTTCTTTCACGGTCTTGATGCGCTGTGACAGCTCTTTTCCTGCTTCCATCTTCAGGATGACGGGATATTGGCTTGTAAACCATCCTACCGTGCGAGTGATATCCACATCCGGAATAACCGGTTCCCTTCCATGACCCTCCAAGTTCACGGAAACTTCTTCCATGCCTGTCCACTTGTGAACAGCCAGTCCTAACGAAGTCAGCAGCAGGTCATTGATTTCCGTGTTGTAGGCGCGATTTGCTTGTTTTAATAATTGCCGCGTTTCTTCTTCTGTCCATTGGATCGTGATGACATCGCTGTCTTTCAAAAATGATCCTTCGCAAATGTGATCCTTAGGCAATGGTTCCAGCTCCAACCTTGAAAGCTCGGTCCAATAAGCAAGCTCCTGCTCCATATCGGTTTCCTGCGCATACTTGGCCAACTGCTCCGCCCAGAATGGAAACGAGTCTGTTTTTTGCGGAAGCCGGACCGTTTGTCCGCGCTCCGCTTGCTCATAGCCGCTGGCAATATCCTCAAGTAAGATTCGCCACGATACCCCGTCGATAACCAAGTGATGAATCGCAATAAGCAAATGATCTCCGTCCGGACATTGGAACAAACCAAGCTTCATCAAAGGCCCTTGGCTTAATTCCATGCTGCTTTGAATCTGACTCGCTTTATTGGCAACAGATTGGGCTGGATCGGCATCCCCTTTACAATTCATCACTTCCAGATGGTACAATTCACTTTCGTCTGTTCCGGCAATTCTAGCATCATAACCGTTCGGCGTTTCTTCAAAAAACATCCGCAACGCATCGTGATGCACAGCGACGCGTTCCATCGCCTGGCGAAGCGGAGCCTCTTTAAATCCTTGCGCCGAATATAACATCACGGCCTGATTATAATGGTGTATATGCGGCATCTTTTGTTCGAAAAACCAATGTTGAATCGGAGTCAGACTTGTCCTTCCCTGCACTTCCCCTTGATCGGCCATTCTGCTTACCGGTTCTACAAATGGACTTAGCTCAGCAATCGTGGGATATTTAAACAAATGCTTCATGTCAATCTTGTATCCGGCTTGATACAACCTGGAAGAAACCTGAATTGATTTGATCGAATCTCCGCCAAAATTAAAGAAATGATCCAGAATTCCGATATGCTCAGCGCCTAATACCTCTTGCCAAATCGACGCCAGCAGTTCTTCTATAGCGTTTCGCGGAGCTATGTATTCGTTTTCCTTCCGCGTTTTTTCTTCGGTAACAGGCAAAGCCTTCAGATCAATTTTTCCATTGGGAGTGAGCGGTATGCGTTCCAAATGGAAAAAGTAAGAGGGAATCATATAATCCGGCAGTTCACGGGCCAATATGGCTCTGAACTGCCCGGCGGTCAAAGAAGGCTCTCCGACATAATAGGCATACAATTGCTTGGCTCCGTTTTCGCCCTCTCGCGCAACGACCGCCGCCTCGTGCACCGCTTCCAGGTTGGACAGGGCCGCCTCCACCTCGCCAAGCTCGATACGGTATCCGCGAATTTTCACTTGATGGTCGATTCTTCCTAAATATTCGATCCTTCCATCAGGCAGCCATCTAGCGAGATCTCCCGTTTTATACATCTTTTGGCCGGGGAGAAGCAAATGTTGGACAAACTTTTCTTCCGTTAATTCAGGTTGATTGCGGTAGCCGCGGGCCACTCCCGCTCCTCCGACATACAGCTCTCCCGGTATGCCGATCGGCTGGATTTGCTGGTGCGCTCCTAAAATATAGGCTTGGTGATTGGCCACAGGCTTGCCGATCGTAATCTGTTCATCAGCAGAATAAACAGGTTGAAACGTAGATATCACGCTATTTTCCGTCGGACCGTATTCATTGTTGAGGCGAATCTGGGGTTGCAGGGAAAACAGTCTCTCCACCGTATCGGGTTCGAGTTGTTCTCCGCCTACAACGACATGTTGAACGTGAAGAAAGTCCTCTGCGTTCATCTGTTCGATCATAGCTTGTAACAGACGGGGAGCAGTCGTGAATTGGGTAATCTTTTCCTGTTTCACAACGTTTTGAATCACGAAAAGATCTTTGTTGTCTTGATTAGGCAACAGATACAGTGTTGCCCCCGAGATCAGCGGACCGAAGACATTTAAAATAAACGCATCGAACGCATAGGGAAACAAAACAAGTACGCGGTCCTCTGCGGAATACTTGAAAAATGCTTTCTTCCACTGAAGCGAGTTCACAATCCCGCTGTGTTCCACCATAACCCCTTTCGGTTTCCCCGTTGTCCCCGAGGTATAGATGACATAGGCCAAATGGTTGTGTTCTGCCACTGGCGGTAACAATGAATGATCGGCATGGTAAGATGTTTCATCATTCAGATCGATCGTCGGGCCGTCAAAGACGAGGCTGTTTTTGAACTGCTGCTGAACAACGAGTACGGCTACATTCGCATCATTCAGCAAATATTGAAGCCGCTCTGCCGGATATTCAGGGTCCAGGGGCACATAAGCGCCCCCCGCTTTCCAAATCGCAATGATGGACACAATCATTTCCAACGAACGCTCAGCCATAATGGCGACGACTGTATCGGCTTGCACCCCGCAGTTTCGTAATGTTCTTGCCAAACGATTGGATTTCTCGTTTAATTCGCTGTACGTCAGCTGGTTGTTTTCGAACTTGACGGCTATATGATCAGGCGTTCTTTCCGCTTGCTCTTCAAACAATTGAAATGCAGTTCTGCTTCCAGGGTAATTGACGGCGGTGTCATTAAAATCAAACAAAATGTGCTGTTTTTCCGCTTCGGGTATGATGTCTACCGTATCGATTGCAGCTTGGGGTTTGAACAAGATCACCGACAACAGATGATCGAGATGGGACACGATTTGGTCCATATAGCGCTCATCATATAGATTGCCGTTGTAAAAAAGCTGCAAATCAATCCCATTGTTCTCCAAATTAAAGTGAAACAACGTATCGGTTGCAACGTCTTCCTTAAATTGCAACGAATGAATTTCATTGAACGAAACGACGGTGTGGATCAACGGAATGCGCTCATCGTCGTATTGCACATTTAAATGCTGGACGATTTTTCGAAACGGAAGGTTTTGATTTTTCAGTGAATCATTAACCGCTTCTTTTAGTTGTTCGAACACGGTTTTAAACGTACTATGGCAGCTAAGCGTATTTTTCAACGGGACAATGGTATTGACAGCCGAAGGGCTGCTTTTTTGCTTGGATTCCGTTGGAATGCCCAGAATGAGGTTCGTCCGATCCGTATATTTATACAACAAGCATTCAATGCCTGACAATAAAATCAAATAGATGGCCATTTCGGAATGATTAGCCATTGTCATCATTCTTTGAGATACTTCCGGAGATAAGGAACGACAGATGCATTTTTCCTGATAGCCGGCACGGGTGAATGACGCTTTTTCCGCTGTTTTAAAGTAAGGGAATACGCTTAGACCATCCTCTTCATCAAACAGGTTATCCCAGTACGTTTCTTGATTTTTAAACACCGACATTGGAGCACCTCATTTTGTATAGTTTAAAGAAAATAATGTATGCTTTCCCCTTGCTTCCTAAAAGTTCAATTCAATAGAATGGATCGTGTTGTCTTCTTCCGGATTGCTGCCGCTCAATTCGATATGTTCGATTTGAATGGTTGGATGTTGACTAATCACGGATAAAATGTGTAAATAATCGTTTGATAAAGCCTCGATTCTGCTTTTCTTAAATAGTTTCTTCGAGTATTCGAACAGACCGTGATGTTTGTCTTGATCCGCCTGGATCGACAAGGTCAGATCGAATTTGGCAACCGGATGATGAAGCTTATATGGTGTGAATCGAAGGGAATCCAGTTTCAATTCAGCTTGATCGAGATTTTGCAGCACAAACATCGTATCGAACAAAGGATTGCGGCTTGAATCTTTTGGAAGATGTAAATGTTGGATCAATTCTTCCAATGGATAGTCTTGATTTTGATAAGCATTTAGCATGTTTTCCTTTACTTCGTTTAAGTAAGCATCGAATGTTTTACGGCCTGCCGGGTGATTGCGAATGACTAAAGTATTAACGAACATTCCTACAACAGGCTCTACATCCATATGAGTTCTGCCGGCGGTTGGCGTCCCTACGACAATATCCTCTTGTCCGCTGTACTTAGATAGAAGAATCGTATAGGCTGCCAATAAAATCATATACAGTGTTGCTCCTGTACTTTCTTCCATCTGACTTAAGCGCTGTTTCAATTGTGTCGGTATAAGAAATTCAAACGATTCGCCTTCGTAATTGCGTATGGCAGGTCTTTCGTAATCCGTAGGCATATCAAGTGCAGGAATGTCATCATGAAACTGATTCAGCCAATACGCTTCCTGGTTCTTGATGTTCCGCCTCTGAACTTCCGTTTGCTGCCAAACCGCATAATCTTTATATTGAATGGAAAGCGGCTCCGGTTCATTCCCCTCATAGAATCGACTTAAATCTTTCATCAGAATGTTCATAGACACGCCATCGGAAATGATGTGATGCATATCGACCAGCAGCACATGTTTTACAGGTTCAATTTCAATCAGTTCGACTCGCATCAACGGCGGCTTGGTTAAATCAAACGCTTTGATAAAATCAAGCACACGATCTTCCACTTCTTCTTCACTCGCTTGAATCCGTTCTATTGAAAATTCGATGCTCGGATGAATACGTTGTGCCGGTTCGCCGCCGTATAGTTCAAAGCTGGTCCGCAAAGCTTCATGACGCTCAATTAATTTTTGGAAAGCAGCGTTTAATCGGACCAGATCAACGGCCCCTTCTACAATCATGGCACCCGTCATATTGTAAGTCAGCTCGCCGCCTTCTGCATGGCTTAACAGATACATCCGTCTCTGAGCCGAAGAAACTGGATAATAGGGCATTTCCTTTGCAACCGGAATCGGTGCATATCGATGTTTTTCCATGCGTAACACCATGTTTGCTAACTGTTCAATGGTAGGAAACTTAAATATTTCTTTGAGAGACAGATTCACATCCAGCTCTTTGTGGATTCTGGCAGCTAAGGCCGTCGCTCGAATGGAATTTCCTCCAAGGTCAAAGAAATGATGTTTGATCCCCACATGGCTTATGCCGAGCAACTCTTGCCATATGGCTGTTAGCCTTGATTCAACCTCATTGCCTGGCGGGACATACTCGGCTATCTGTTGCAAACTTGTCTCTAGCGCAGGCAGTGCTTTACGATTTATTTTCCCGTTGGACGTTAACGGCATATGCTCCAGTTGGACAAAATAGGATGGAACCATGTAGTCTGGCAGCTCCAGTGACAATTGTTCTCTAAGCTGCGCAATTGTTATAGGTTGATCGCTCACATAATACGCACACAATTGTGTTAAGCCGTCCTCTTCTTCTCTGGCGACAACTGCGGCCTTTTGCACTGCTTCCACTTTATGCATCGCAGCTTCGATTTCACCAAGTTCGATTCGATGTCCTCTGATTTTGACTTGCTCATCGATTCGGCTCAAATAGACAAGATTTCCATCCCGCAAGCGTTTAGCCAAGTCGCCTGTCTTGTACATCTTCGTTCCCGGGGCAAACGGGTTATCAACGAACTTCTCTGCTGTTAAATCCGGACGCTTCCAATATCCTCTGGCAACACCGGCTCCACTGATATACATTTCACCAGGTACCCCGATCGGCACCAGGTTCCTGCTGGCATCCGCCACATAAATATTCGTATTGGCGGCCGCAGTGCCTATTGGTACGAATTCTCGGCTATCCCGTTTAGCGTCGTATCGATAAATCATACAACCGACGACCGCTTCCGTCGGTCCGTATTCATTGAATATGTCCAGTTGGCCTTTAAACTGCTCGCTGACACTTTGCGCTAGCTGGGTGCTTAAATTTTCTCCGCCTACGATCATTTTCCGAATTGTCGTTCCATCGGCTATATTCATTTCTTTGAGTACATGCAAATGAGCCGGGGTCAGTTTGATCATATCTATTCTTGGGTCCTGCATAATCGTTGAAAGCACCGCGCTTTTGTCTTCTCCATCATAGACAATGACGGTATTTCCCGTGACCAACGGTGTGAAAATCGAAGTCACCGTTAAATCGAAAGAGACGGACGAATACAAGGGGAAGTTGGTTTTCTCGCCCTTTACATAAACCTCTTTCGCCCACCAAATATAATTGGCTAATCCTCGGTGCTCAATGAGTACGCCTTTCGGATTCCCCGTGGAACCCGACGTATAGATCATATAGGCCAAATCATGCGCATCGCTGATCGATTCAAGATTCGAGCGATCCTCATGATAAGAGCTTTCCTCATCCAAAAGCACAATGTCACCGTTAGGCGTTAATTGTTTATGTAGATGGAGCTGTGTCAAAACAATCTCCGCCTCTGAATCTTTCAGCATATATTGTATCCGATCCTCCGGATATTCCGGATCAATGGGCACGTATGCGCCGCCGGCTTTTAGAACAGCCAAAATTCCAACAATCAGCTCGATTCGATGCGGGCAGATGATGGCAACGAACTGATCCGCTTGTACGCCCTTGGTTCTTAATGTTCGCGCCAATTGGTTTGCCCGTTCATTGAGCTGCCTGTACGTGTACCGCTCATTGCCAAATATAACGGCTTCATGATCAGGCCGCTGTTTGGCTTGCTTTTCAAACCATTGACAGACTGTTTCATCGTGCGGAAACGGCGTCTTCGTGTCATTAAACTCCATCAGCAGTTGATGCCGTTCGGTGTCAGATAGCATAGGAACGGAAGACAAGGATTTCTCCGGCTCCTTGACAAGGCTATCCAAAATGCGGGTATAGTGCCCTGCTATCTGTTCAATGGTTTCTTGTTCAAACAGCTTTGGATTATAATCGAAATGCATCTCCAACTGTTGCCCGGCATCTTCGATCGTTAGCATCAAATCATATAAAGAGACTCCGGGATTTCGTTCTTTCACCCTGAACGTACATCCGTTTTGCTGGATTTCATGAAATTCAATATTTTGAAACACAAACATCGTGTTAAACAGCGACTTTCCTGTTGTTTCCCGGTGTACATTTAATTTCTCCACCAACCAGTCAAATGGATAGTCCTGGTTTTCGAAAGCCTCAAGCGTCTGCCGCTTGACTTCTTCCAAGTAATCCGTAAACCTTTTATTAGCGTGTGGTTTGGTACGAATCCCAATGGTTTGAATGAAAAGACCGATCATGCTTTCAATATTCGGATGATTTCTTCCGGAAACAGGCGTGCCTACGACGATATCTTCTTGGCCCGTATATTTGTGAAGCAGCACTTTGTATGCAGCCAAAAGCAGCATATACAGAGTCGTGCCCGCCTTTTGCGACATTTCTTGAAGCGAACGGATTAAACTTGACTGCAAGGAGCATGTCACACGCTGCCCTTCAAAAGACCATTCCATCACGCTTGAACCGTCTGTCGGCAGTTGGGTGAGGGGGACTTCTTCCTTGAATTGCTCCAGCCAGTATTTCTCCTGCTGCTCCATGGTCCCTCCATTCAACCACTCGTTTTGCCATTCTACGAAATCTTTATATTCAAATTCAATTTCCGGCAATGGCTTACCATGATATAAAGCGAATAATTCATTTGTAAGTATGGTGGTGGAATAACCGTCCGAAATGATATGATGCATATCGATGAGCAGCTCCGCCTGCTCGCTATCGATCTTGATCAGCTCCGCGCGAACCAAAGGAGCTCGTTCAAGGCGGAAAGGTTTTACAAACTGATCTGCATAGGCTTCAAATTCGTTCCGATCCATCGAACGGACACGAACGTTAAAATCAAGCCCGCTTGCAATCTGCTGCACAATTTCGCCATCTATGATTTGAAAAGAAGTGCGAAAAGCTTCATGGCGCTGCATGACTTGTTGTAGGGATGCGATCAAGGCTTGCTCATCGTACTGCCCCCTAATCGATATTTGGCCAAACATATTTTGCGACACTTGATTCGGTTCCATTTGATGCAGGAAATATACTCTTTGTTGCGCTGGCGATGTCCGGTAAAAGGCTTTCTGCTCAACAGCCTTCATCGGGGGCGATAAGACTTTCTTTTCACTCCGGATGAAACTCGCCAACTCCTTAACCGTCTGATGGTTGAAAAATTGTCCTATGGAAACTTTTTGATTAAATGTTTTCTGAACTTTGGAAAGCATAAGCGTCGCTTTTAGCGAGTTTCCTCCCAGAGCCAGGAAGTGATCCGATCTGCCCACCCGCTCAAGGCCTAAATGTTCCTCCCAGATCTGTGCCAGCTGTCGTTCCGTTTCATTTTCCGGCTCTTCGTAGACGGCAGCACGATCCGCCGCATTGCTTAATGTTGAAGAGACTCGCAGCTGATGATCGGCATACAGCTCACACAAAGCTTGTTGATCTTCATCGGAAAACATCGTCAAAGAATCGAGAGGGACAGAGTCCCCCTCAACCATTTTTTGCAGCAATTTCGCAAAGCCCGCTCCCCACTTTTCCATGATCTCCGGACTGATGACGTTCGTATTAAAATCGAAAACAAGAACATATTCTTGACCCGAGTCCGTTACGTTAAGAAATAAATCGTATGAAGTGCATTTTATAGGGTACGCCATCAGGTCAGCCTCGACCTTTCCGAAATGCAGTTTTCGAAAAGGTCTGTCCAAATTAAAAATAATTCGCATATCCGGCACTTGATCGTGCGGAAGCTGTCTGGCCACCAGTGTCATCGGAACGGCTTGATGCCGCATGACTTGATTCATGGTTTCCTTCATACGGCCCAGGTAACCGGATAAGGTGCTTTCTGAAGAAGCTGTGTTCTTCACCGGAACCATATTGACGCAATTTCCAATCAGCACATCGTGTTTCATATGCGATTGACCTGCGGTTGGAATCCCGACTACAAGACCGGACTGCTTGGTAAGCTGATGCAGAAAGAGATGAAATGCGCCCAGCATCGTTACAAATACGCTGTTTTTCATCCGAATGCTTAATGACTTTAAAGCCTCGCTTAATGGCCGGCCCAGTGTAACTGTATACCGGTCCCCCTCATAACCATGCGGATAACTGGAAGAAGCCATGCTGGGCAAGAATGCCTGCGGTACTGGTTCAGAGAGGTGCTGCAGCCAATAACGAACGCTTTCTGAATAATGACCGTTCTTTATCTGCGCTTGCTGCCAGTCTAAATATTGGCGAAACGGAGTAACCTCATCCGACGGAAGCGGTTTTCCTTGTGCAACTGCGGTGTAAGTGCTCTCCAGCTCTTGTACAAAAACAGCGATCGACCAACCATCGGTGATGATATGATGGAATGTAAGCACAATCAGATGTTCGTCTTGGTTCGATTTAAGCACATGAACTCTAAACAAGGGCTTCTGTTCGTGAAAATGAAACGGCCGCTTGGCGTCTTCTGTCAGCCATTTCTGAATTTCCGCTTCTCGATGCTCATCCGGGTGACCGGTAAAATCGATGAAAGGAATGTCCACATTCATTAGTGCCTGCACTTGCTGAACTTCGTCATCAACATGTATGACCGTACGTAAAGCGTCATGACGGTTGACAATATGCTGCACCGCTTGTTTTAACAGCGTATGCTGCACTGCTCCCTTCACTTTTAGCATAATGGATTGGTTCAAAGCCGCAGAAGCTTCATTCCCATAATGGGATACCATAACCAATTGTTTTTGTTCAGGAGAAAGCTCATACGTTTCGGGTTCTTTATGTCCCCCGTCATCAGGGGAATCCGGACCTTCCGGAATAAATCCGCCTCGGCGAAGATCTTTCACCGTTTCTTGAACGGCTTGAATGATATAAGCAATATCATCCGAGGTATGAGCCGTAGACAGGAAGCAGTTGCGTCCTTCCCAAACATAGACCCCTTTATAATTGAGATGATAAAAGAACAAATCATTATCAACCGATGAGACAAATCGGAATAAGGAGCCGAATTGAACCATCCGAATCGGCACTTGCGATTGCTCAAAATAGCGATTCAATTGATCGACCAAGTAGGTTGTCTTTTGATTTAACGGCTCATACAAATGTTCTCCTTCGGATTGAAGGTGCCGAAGCACGGCTAATGACATTCTCATGGTAAGCGGATGAGTATTGAAAGTGCCGGCTACAAACGTGCGTTTCGCCTCGTCCGTTGGATAGGAGTCGTCTCCATACTGCCAGACTCCGCCATCGATCGCATTCATGAACTCAGCTTTTCCGGCCACAATACCTAACGGTTGCCCGCCGCCGATGATTTTCCCGTAGGTTACCAAATCGGCTTGAATGCCGAACCATTCCTGCGCGCCGCCGAGTCCGATCCGAAAGCCCGTAATAATTTCATCCATAATCAGGGCTGTCCCGGATTGTTGCGTGATCGCCCGCAGTTCTTTCAAAAATAATTCCGGTTGCAAATCCGGCCTGCGGCTTTGCACCGGTTCCACCAATACGGCTGCCAATTCATTTCCAAGGCTGCGAATAACGTCCAATGAATCCGGATGATTGTAATGCAAAATAATCAAATCATTCATAAAGTTTTGCAGTATGCCCGGAGCCAGCGGATTGGCAGGCGCAGCCCCGCCTTTCGTATTGGCTGCCCCTAATACGCCGTCAAACGTACCGTGATAAGACCCCGAGAACACCACAACTTTCTTTCTGCCTGTTGCCGCCCTCGCCAAACGGAGGGCAACCATGACCGCCTCTGTTCCGGAATTATAGAAAGCGACCCTTTCTACCCCTGTAGATGAGCGGATTCGCTCTGCAACTTCTCCGGCGACATTCGACATCGGACCAAGCGGCGGCAATGCCGAATGCGTTGAATCAAGGAGGACTTGCGTAATAAAGGACGGATGATGTCCAAAAAGGTTGACCCCGAAGCCCATAGTGATATCGATATATTCGTTTCCATCAACATCCCACATCCTGGAACCATTCGAACGTTCGGCGACGATCGGATAAACCATTTCTTTCCAATATGAACGGAAACTGGACAAGTTGCGGTTATTTGCATGAGCAAATCGGGTTTCGTCCGTGTATTGCTTGGAACCTTTCGTTTTGTCTACGTATTTCTCGATAAAAGCTTCTAAATATTGTTTTTGCTGTGCAGTATAGTTGCCCTGCTCATGCAAGCGTTGAGACTGAAAAGGAATATAAGGCTTCGCTTCTTGAGTCAATTTCTTTTCTGCTGAGACAGCCGGAGGCCCTTGTTTGGAAGAAGGGATCGATTTTTCTTGCTGCATAGCGTATTCTTCCACTGCAGAATGATGACGGTTGTTTTTCAACGAATTAAAGCTATTCAATTGAGCTTGTAAGGTGTGCTTGATTAATTGATTTTGAGAAGCAATAATTTTCTCCAACATATGCTCTTGATGATTTTCCGATTCGGACTGTGTTTCTGATGTAACAAGCTCTTCTTGCGTCGTAACATTTTCATGAGGCGGAGTTGATGCAGACGATGGAGCAGCGTCTGCCAAGTAATCTACGACACTTTGAATGTTGTTCATCGTATCAAAAAATCGTTCCATGGGGATGTCCACATCAAATTCATCTGCGATGGCTTTTTTGACCTGGGTCAGCATGATGGAATCCATTCCGAACCCAATAAAATGGGCATTCAAATCGATCTCATTTGCTTTGATTCCCGAAACATTGCTAATCACAGTCTTCAAGAAAGATTCAATGTGCGCCTTCGTATGATTCATATCCAATGCTGCTTCCCCTCCCTCTTTGCTTTCCTTAGCGTGCAAATGGTCAGCTTTAACCCAACATCGATTCCGTTCAAACGGATACAATGGCAATGGCGTTTTTTGTACAACTTCATTGGAATATAACGCACGCCAATCAATCACTGCTCTTTGCACAAATAATTCAGCCACACGATTCAACCATTTGATTCGTTCATCCTTTGTGTAGGGACGATGCTGCATCAGATGAGAGACTTGTTTATTCAGATGGGCTTTGTCGGCAGGCAGCATTTCCTTCATGTTCTTGTCACCAAAGTATACTTGGTGAAGATCTTTTTCACCTTGAATCAAGCAGGTCAGCTTATCCATTAATTCTTGCTTACTGGATACAATCATGGCTATACAATGATCTAAATGAGCCCTTCCTGTACTGGCCGTATAGCAAATGGACTTCAGTGAAGCTTGACTGTCATCAGAGATATATTGCTGATACCGATGAGCCAGTTCGTAAAGTGCGGTTTCAGTATGGGCGGATAAAACAAATAGGTACGGCTCATTCCCTGCCGCCGGTGCATACTCACCTTCAGGAGTATATTCCTCCAGAACCATATGCGCATTCGTTCCGCTAAAACCGAACGAGCTGATTCCACATCGCATCGGTCGGTCATCAGCTGTGAAATCCATAACTTCTTGATTCACATAAAATGGGGAAGATTGAAAATGCATTAACGGATTCGGTTTATTAAAGTGCGCTAATGGCGGGATTTTTTTGTGATTCAACATGAGGACAGATTTTATCAGTCCAACGATGCCTGCCGCTTCAAACAAATGTCCGATGTTCGCTTTAACGGAGCCAATCGCACAAAATTGTTTCTTTTCCGTATACTTCTCAAACGCTTTACAAAGCCCGTTAAATTCAACCGGATCACCTAGCTTGGTACCGGTGCCATGCGCTTCGATGAAAGACAGCGATTCAGGAGCAATGCCCGCGTCTTTCCAGGCTGTCTCAATGACCTCGGTCTGAGCTACCGGATTCGGTGCGGTGATTCCAACGGTTGTCCCGTCTTGATTCATCGCGCTTCCCTTGATCACGCCATAAATATGGTCTCCGTCGCGAATCGCAGCCTGCAAAGGTTTCAACAGGACTGCCGCCACGCCTTCGCCAGCGCCTGTGCCGTCCGAATCTTCGCTGAACGTTTTGGTGAACCCGTCTGAAGATTCCATATCGAGTCCGATACGCAGCGGCAATAGCGATGTTCGAATACCTCCGGCGAGCGCCATTTCACAATCGCCTGTAAGCAAAGATTTGCATGCCATATGAACAGCAACAAGTGATGAAGAGCAAGCCGTATCCACGGTAACCGCCGGTCCTTTTAAATTTAAAAAGTAAGCGATTCGACTTGCTAACACGGAAGGAAGATTGCCCGCAATATAATGATGAAGTTCCTCCGGATAATTCGCAGAGAGGAGACGTTCGTAATCGTAGCCCACCTTCGAGTATCCTGCATAAACCCCGACCTGACGCCCGCTAATGGTGTCGCCGGCATAGCCTGCATCTTCAATCGCATGCCATGCGGATTGCAAAAACAGCCTTTGATTGGGGTCCATGAACTGCGCGGTTTTGGGAGCTAGACCAAAGAACGAATAATCAAATCGGTCGATTTCATCTAAATAGCCGCCCTTAATAAACTGACTTTCATTGAAATCGCTTCGAATGGACCGTAAATAATCCATCGCATCTTTGACTCTTGGTGCAGGAAATTGTCGAATGCCATGCTCTCCTCTTTCAAGCAGATGCCAAAAATCACTCTTATCCGCTGCGCCTGGAACATTGAGCGACATCCCGATAATGGCGATGTCTTTCGACGAAAAATGGCTTGGTTTCTCTGCATCGGCTTGCTTGATTTCAGCATGGCTTTCAGCAAGAAATGCCGCTAAATCTGCGATAGAAGGATATGTAAAGAGATCGTCAACTGCAAGCTCGCGACCAAACATTTGTTCTATGCGTTCGGCAATTTGTGATAACTGTATTGAAGTTGCGCCTATGTCAAAATAACGATCGTTTAGGTGAATCTTTTTCCCGGCCAGCACTTCGGAAAAGATAGACAGCAATTCCGTTTCTATCTCATGAATGGGAGTCTGAACCGGTTCCTTCGGATTACTCTCCAGACATTCCTTGATTTTGGCTGACTCTATCGAAAATGTCCCTGACTCATACTGCTCAGCCAATTCATATCGTTTAACCTTTCCGCTTGTCGTTTTTGGCAGCTTTCGGATCGGAAGGACTTCTTTAATACTCCATCCACCTCGTTGGTACAAATGCTTTTTAATGTCTTTGACAAGTGGTGCAAACTGGTCTGGAGATTTTTTGAAAACGACAAACAGCACGATTTCACAGCTTCGTGTCTCTTGATCATATATACCGCAGGCTGCAACTCTTCCTAAATCAACCCCCTCCATTTCCATGGCGACTCGTTCAATATCATGAGGATACACATTTTTTCCGTTCACAAAAATAATGTCTTTTTCCCTTCCGGTTACAACTAAGTTACCATTTTCACTAATGAATCCGAGGTCTCCCGTTTTCACCCATCCATCGGGGGTCAGCGTTCTGTTCGTACTTTCGGGGTTGTTATAATACCCTTGGGTCACATTTTCCCCCTTGATCTGGATATGCCCGATAAATCCGTCTTCCAATCTCTCGTTTGCTTCATCGCAGATTCGAATTTGACAGTAATCAATAGGCTGTCCCACCTCGACAAAAGAAGCGCAATTTTGATCCTCTTTGCTTACTTCAACTGCTCTTTCACCCAGATTTAAATGATCGCGATGCAAATAGACAGGGACAAATTCTTCTCCAATTTTAGAGCACGCTGCGCCAACGGAAGCTTCCGCTAAACCGTAAACATTCAAAATGGCAGATCTATTCATATTGAACACTGCACATCTACTCAAAAATTCGTCACATAGTTCTGGCAATATAGGTTCTGCTCCGTTTGCGATAACCCTTATATGGGATAAATCCCAGTCGAAACTTTTGTCTTTCAGAAATTTAAGGAAGTAATTATATCCAAAATTAGGAGAGGATAGAATGCTGGCTTTATGTTCATGGGCCTTTTTCATCCAAAGAATGGGTCTGCGGATAAATAATTCTGTCGGCATTAAATGTTGATTGATTCCGACCAAGACGGGAGTAAGATGGAAAGCAATAAGCCCCATATCATGGGTTAAAGGCATCCAAGATAAAAAAACATCTTTCGAGTCAAGAGCCAGAACACTCTGAATGGCGCACGTATTATGGATTAAGTTATGATGGGTTAACATGACCCCTTTCGGGTCCCCTGTCGATCCGGAAGAAAATTGAATAAAGGCCAGTTCATCCGCATCAGGTTCATATAATGAAGCGGGCTGATTGTAGATTCGGTCTTGAATGATGTCGGATTTCTCGCTTAATTGATGATGGAAATCCTGAATATCGTGTTCTGCAGCGTACTTTTTTATTTTTTCCAATGCCTTTTCAGAGGCAATCAGAAACGGATTGTTTAATATATTCCAAATGCGCCATACCTTTAGCTTATGGTCATCATCTTCTCCGATACTGACCGGTACCGGGATCATTCCTCCTAATAAACAAGCCCAAAAAGCGACGACAAATGATTTGTTGTCTTGGATTTGAAACACAATTTCTTGTCTCGGTTGAATGCCGATATGTTGTAAGTAACCGAGAAATCCTTGTGCCTCTTCAAACAATTGGCGATAAGATATAAACTTCTCGGTTTTATCGGATTCGATAAAACGGATCCCGTGATCCGTTTGATTGCTTCTTTCCCGAATGACATCGACTAAAGTTTTAAATTGATTGGTAAACATAGGTCAGATCCCCTCCAGGGCAGCTTTATTTTAAGATCCGCAATTGTTCCCAAGTCGGAAGCTGTTTAGCCTCGAAAATTAATTGACATAAATGGAGCGAATGCTCGAGTTCTTCTTCTGAAAGTTCATTTTCATTTCTTTCCATTTTTTCTTTGAGCGGTTGTAATTGCGCAAATAATGGTGGCGCCAGATTGGAATAAGCTGATGCATCTTTGTTATAATTTCGCGCAATGATGGATTGAATCATCATCTTATGCAGTTGTTTCTTGCGTAAATGGACAACATGTTTATTCCTTTCCACCGAATTGGACAGTAAATGAAGGTCAGTTGTTTGACCTAAAGAGTAAGCTGCAATATGACTCGTTGTTTTTTTCAATAGACTGACCAAGACGTTCTTGGGACCCATTTCGATGACTTCCGTGACTCCGTGCAAAAGTAAGTAATGCATCGATTCTGCCCATCTTACCGGCATCGTCATGTGCTGACGCAAATGTTCCCTGACCAAATGTCCATTATGGTACGGAACCGCTGTGACATTCGAAATGATCGGCCATGCAGCATCCTGGAAGGTATACTGGTTTAATGCAGCCTGGAATTGTTCGGCCGCTGATCGCATCATCGAACTATGAAAAGGAGCGCTGACGTTCAAATAAGTGTGCTTAGCCCCCATTTCCTCCGCTTTCTTAATGACAAATTCCACAGCTTGCCGATGTCCGGAGATGACATTCTGTTGATCCGAATTCATGCAAGCCACGCCTACCGGGCGGTCTGCCGTCGAAATTCCCGCACACAGCTCTTGCAATGGTTGGATATGGATCTGAGTGATGGCGGCCATCGTTCCCAGCTGCTGAGGATCCGCATCTTGCATGAGAACCCCTCGTTGCCTGACAAGCTTAACGGCATCCTGAAAAGAAAGGGCGCCTGCACAGACAAGCGCTGAATATTCTCCCAAGCTATGACCTGCCAGAAAGTGCGGTTTAACCCCTATTTCCTGCATATACACTTGATAGGCAATGACACTAACCGTTAAAATGGCAGGCTGTGCATTCATTGTCCTTGTCAATTCGTTCATATCTGCGTCAAAGCACAGTTTTTTGACATCCATGGAGATGGCATCGCTTGCCTCTTCAAATAATCTTTTCGCAAGCGCAAAATCATTCCAAAAACGTTTACCCATCCCTATAAATTGGGAACCTTGTCCAGGAAATAAAAAGACAAGACTGTTCATGAGCTCCCTCCGATCACATTGAATAGAGATACAATATTATACAAAATATCCCTATATCTAACATCCTAGCATGATTATAATAAATGTGTATAGAATACTTTTGGAGGAGTTATTGTTCGATTTTACAAAGGTCCTGGATACATTTATTCATGAAATATAAAGATAGAGCTGACACTGAAAAATCAGTCTTAAAGAGAGATGATAAGAGCCGGGATGGAAGTCTGTTACCGACTCTTCTTCACTTAGACCGCGCCCTCGCTGTTCATTGTTTTAGGGCTATTGACATAATTGTGTCAGAAATTACATATATTCTTTTTATTGTAAAAGTTAATTTGTATATCTGTGAAGGATTGTAAATTGATCGCGCTTGATTATAGATGTTGCGTGCGGAACTTCTCAGTCTATTGAATTTTGGCTGCTTCTTCTGCTGATTCCTGTTTCCATTGTTCTCTTCTTTGTAAGACATTTCGTTATCATTCAGCACTCCTCCTTTCGAAACCCGTCATATTTTGTCATCCTTTGTGAACAAAGTTTTCAAGAGCATAAGAACTATTGAGCGGTATTCCCGCCGTCCATGACTACGGCCTGACCTTTGGCGCCTTTTGCTTTGTCGCTGGTCAAGCAGCGATCTCTTTCTCCTTCCCTGACAGCAGCCGTTTTTGGGGAACGACCAGGAAGATGACGTCCTCAAGAACGCGTTCATACGGCGCGAATGTCCTTCAGCTGATTGTGGATCCCATTTTGCAGAAGCTTCCGGGCGGTTGCGTGTCCTTTCTCTGCCATAGCTGTTTGATGTACGGCAATCGGGTAAAGTGCGGATCGTTTTGATCGGTTCATTAGCGCTTTTAAGCTGAAACTGCCCTCTTGAATGCGAGAAGCCACTATGTAATAAGCCATTCACCCCTTCCTGTAAACCGCTGTAAGTGATGAGCCGTTCTCCGCCGGAAATGTGTTTTCCTCTTTGTGGGGGCGTCCTGGGAAGCTCTCGTATGTTTCTTCCTGCATCACATTCCCCTCCTTTCTCATCTTGAAAAATGATGCTAACTAAAATGTTTATTAACACTTATACAGAATATTAAAGTTCCTAGCAAAATGTTAACTTAATGAATCTGCTAGGCCTCATTACTTTTTCATGTTTTGTTCATATTTTAGTAATTGTTTATTCAACACTGTCCGCTAAAGTAATTCATATCAACAAATATGACAGCCATCCGCATCTTTCTATGAAGGGAGGTCAAAACCGGGTGCCGTTATGCTGAAAGAAAAAATAAAAACATTAGGCCGTTTTTGCACTGTGGGCGTAGGCAATACGCTGATAGATTTTGGTGTCTTCTTTCTTCTCACCGCTTGTCATGTCCCTTATCTGCCGGCGCAGATCTGCTCCTATTCGGCAGGCATCATCAACAGCTATGTGTGGAACCGGAGTTGGACGTTTCGTGTAAAACGTAAGGCTGGGGGGAAAGAGATCGTGCGCTTTCTCATGATTAATATTGCCGCGTCGGGGATTACCTTTTTGCTGCTTTATTTGTTTCAAAAAGTCGGCTGTTCGCTTTTGGTGAGTAAGCTCGCCGCCACTATCGGCGGAATGATGATGAATTTTATCGGAAACCGAATCTGGGTATTTGGAGATTCGCTGAAAAACATACAGGATCAGGAGTGAAGATGAATGAGAAAAAAAGTGAGAAAAGCGGTCATTCCCGCTGCGGGTTTAGGAACGAGATTTCTGCCGGCGACAAAGGCGCAGCCGAAAGAAATGCTCCCGATTGTCGACAAACCAGCAATTCAATACATTGTAGAAGAAGCCGTAGAGTCAGGAATTGAAGATATACTGATTATTACAGGGAGAAACAAACGCTCAATTGAAGACCATTTTGACCGATCGGCGGAATTGGAATTCAATCTGCGGGAAAAAGGCAAGACGGAGACGCTTAAGGAAATGCAGCAGATTGCCGATTTGGCCAACATTCATTACATCCGCCAGAAAGAACCGCTCGGATTAGGTCATGCGGTGCTGTGTGCGGAGCATTTTATCGGAGATGAGTCTTTTGCCGTCCTATTAGGCGATGATATTATGGTGTCTGAAACACCGGCTCTTCGGCAATTAATGGATGTATACGATGCTTATGGCACAGAGGTTGTCGGTGTACAGTCAGTTCTCCCTGAGGATGTCAGCAAATATGGTATTATCAATACATCAGGATCTCAAGGGCATGTGTATGAGGTAAAAGATTTAGTGGAAAAGCCTTCTCCTGAGGAAGCGCCTTCGGAAATCGCCGTGATGGGACGTTATGTGCTGAATTCTTCGATCTTCCCCGTTTTAAAGTCCATTGGCAGAGGCGCGGGCAACGAAATTCAGCTTACAGATGCGCTTCGTGAGGTTTGCCGTCAGCAGCCGATCCATGCCCGGCTGCTGGAAGGAAAACGATATGACATTGGTGATAAATTGGGCTGTTTTAAAGCAAGCACCGAAATCGGCTTAATGCGTCCTGAAATGAGATCTCAGCTTTTAGCTTATTTAGAAGAAGTGCTCAAACGGGAAACAAAAGAAGTGCTGCGATAAAAAAATTTGTAACCATCTTGCTCGTCAATCAGTCATATAATAGTGAAAAAGATAAGGACAGGTTGTGAAGAATGTGGGCAGTTTGATAAGCGAAATTTTAACTTGGCTGACGAATATGGGATATGCGGGCATTGCAATTGGTTTGATGATCGAAATCATACCGAGTGAAATTGTATTGGCCTACGGCGGCTATATGGTATCGGAAGGCACGATTGGATTTATTGGCGCCATTATTGCGGGTGTTATCGGAGGCACCATTGCCCAGATCTTTATTTATTGGATCGGTCGCTATGGCGGCAGACCGTTTTTGGACAAATACGGGAAGTACTTATTGATTAAAAAGCATCATATTGATATGTCAGAAAACTGGTTTCAAAAGTACGGCACGGGGGTTGTCTTCTCGGCACGTTTTATACCGGTTGTCAGACATGCGATATCCATCCCCGCAGGCATTGCCAAAATGCCGTTTTCCAAATTTGTGGTCCTGACTGTACTCGCGATCATTCCGTGGTCTATCCTGTTTGTTTATTTAGGCATTCAGCTCGGAAGCCAGTGGGATGATGTTGAGAACATTGCGGGCACTTATACAACACCGATTATGATACTGGCTATTGTCGTGATTGCCCTTTATTTTGTGATTAAAAAACGCACAGCCATTTTTAAACGATAGCTGGCGGATATGCATAGGGATGATTGATGCACCCCTATGCATATTTTTTTATCTGCGCTGTTGGTTTGCCAGCTTCAAGTGCTCCGCTAAAAATGCAACAAATACTTCATCACGCACGAGCGATGCGGCATAATTTCTTTTCATAAACCATTCTGCTTCTTCAAAAGATGTGAATGTTTCATCCTGTGTTTCCCCGTTAATTTGAATATTCCACTCGTTGTCTAAAGGAAACAGAAAAAATCTCATTTGTGCGCGATTTTCATATAATGATCCGTTGGCAGACCCCTTTAGGTTATAGAAGTTACGGAAAGCATCCGGCCTGACAGGATCAATTCGAAATGCTTCAGCAACAAACAATTCGTATACTTCGTCGGTTATAGAACAGCCGGATGCCTTTGCATGTCCTCCGCCTCCGTATCGGCCGGCGATTTCTGACACATCGATGTCATCGTGAATGGTGCGCAGGCTGACTCGTTTTGACCCCATGCTTAAAATCGCAATGTAATCAAGATGCGGATTTTCTTTTCCAAGCCTGTTTCCAAGCTCTGAATGGTACGATTCTGCGTGAACGATGCCCGCACAGTGTTCGTGAACAAAGGTTTGCACCAATTCCCTTTTCTTCCTGCGGAGGTAGCGCTCGATTTTTTCGTCTTCTAAATCAAGCAGCTTTTCTTCAAATTCATCAAAGAAAAATTCATCATGCGCAGAAAGACGCTGAATCATTTTTTTTACAAATTCATCGATTGACAGCAAAAAGAAAAGGTCATTAAGCCGCTTCGCCTGTTTTTGATCGTACCGTTCCCATTCCCATGTATCATATTGGCGGACGAGTTCTGTGAATTGATCTAAGGCATTTGTCGGTTTCATGAAGCCATTTTTAACGAGATAGTCATATAACAGCGATGTGGCCGATGAAAGCCGTCCATCATCGTATTCCACTTGGACAAATCCCCATTCATGCTCATTTAAATGAAGAGCTGTTTTATGATGGTCAATCAGCTTCACTTTTCCGCCCGCTTGAACATACTCATTCAATCTCTCTTCGTTTTCTTCGTTAACGGCGAGATCGGTGATGAATAACGCATCTTGTCTGTTGTTCTCTTTCGCTTTTTCTAAAAAGAGCTGCACCTGAGCGTTTAAGCCGTTGACAGAGTTATATCGGATCTCCACATCTTTCCCGAAAGCCAATTTTGCTACGATTCCGCACCCTACTCCGTCCAAGTCGTTATGTGAATATAAATGATACATAATGTAGGCCCCTTTTTATGATGAACTGATAATTGCCGCTAGTGAGGCAGCCTTTATTTACTATTCTAAAAAACATAGCGTTTTATGCAAAGTTGATTAGTTAACATAATGTGATTATTGTTAATAAATAAAAGGAGCGCTTTTTGCGCTCCACCCTCATTCCTTGCTTTTTTACACAGGATAAACCGGATGCTTTCGATTGGTAAATGTCATTTCCTTTGTCATATATGCCTTGAGCCGTTTGGCCAGTTCATCACGCAGCGAATTGGCTGGAATGACGGCATCGATGATCATCTCTGAAGCCAGGCGGTATATATTGATGTCCTCTTTGTATTCCTCCCGTTTGCTGCTGATAAATGGCACCCTCTCTTCTTTCGGCAGCTCGGCGATTTTTTTCGCGTAGACGGCGTTTACAGCTGCTTCTGGGCCCATGACTGCGATTTGGGCGGTTGGGAGCGCCAAGCAGCAATCCGGTTCAAATGCCGGCCCTGCCATTGCGTACAACCCCGCTCCGTACGCTTTTCGGACAATGACAGAGAGCTTGGGAACAGTTGCCTCTGACATCGCTGAAATCATTTTTGCCCCGTGCCTGATAATACCCGCTTGTTCTACCTTTGTGCCGATCATAAAGCCGGGAATATCTGCTAAGAACAGCAATGGGATATGAAACGCGTCACATAAGGTAATAAATTTAGCCGCTTTGTCTGCTGAATCATGGAATAAGACGCCGCCTTTTACCTTCGGCTGGTTTGCAACAATACCGACAGGCTGTCCGTGAATTCGTGCGAGGGCCGTTATTATTTCCGGTGCGAATAAAGTTTTGATTTCAAAAAATGAGTCTTCATCAATGACCCGCTCTATCAGCTCATGCATATCAAATGGCGCATTTTGGTTCTGCGGAATGACGTCGGCAAGCGGGCTGTCGAAGTGTTTTGGCGGGCGTTTATCCTGAATGGGCGCTTTAGCTTGATAATTAGCCGGAAAGTACGATAAATAAGCCCGTGCCAGACGTATGGCTTCTTCTTCAGTGTCTGCAAGAATATCTCCGCACCCTGAGATTGAGCAATGCATACGGGCGCCGCCCATTTCTTCGAGAGACACTTTTTCGCCAATGACCATTTCCGCCATCCTTGGTGAGCCTAAATACATGGAGGCGTTACCGTCTACCATGACGACAATGTCACAAAAGGCCGGGATATAAGCGCCTCCTGCGGCAGACGGTCCGAAAAGCAGGCAGATTTGCGGAATGCGTCCTGATAATTTGACTTGATTGTAAAAAATTCTTCCCGCGCCGCGTCTCCCTGGAAATACATTGATTTGGTCGGTAATTCTGGCACCTGCCGAATCGACTAAATAAAGGAGCGGACAGTTTAATTTTTGCGCTGTTTCTTGAATTCTGATGATTTTTTCAACGGTTTTCGCTCCCCATGAGCCTGCTTTTACCGTTGAGTCATTGGCCATGGCGCAAACGGTTTGGCCGCCGATTTTGCCGATGGCTGTTATGACTCCGTCAGCGGGAAGCCCGTCTGACATGCATTCCGCAAAAAAAGCGTCTTCAAGCTCGATGTCATCGTCAAACAAAAGAGCAAGCCGTTCTCTGACAAAGAGCTTGCCTTTTTCTTGGTTGCTCTGATGATACTTTTCCGCCCCGCCTTGTCGTATCCGATCGGCCCGTTCTGTTCGTTCCTTTTCATAATCCATGAGCATTGCCTCCCTTTTATATTCCCTTGTATACGGCCCGTCTTTTTTCTTGAAACGCCTGAAGTCCTTCTCTTCTGTCTTTTGTCGGAATGGTATGTTCATATGCTTTTTGTTCAATCGCCAGACCTGTAGCGAGATCTGTCTCCAATCCTTTATTGATTGCGAATTTAGCCTGACGGACAGCGATTGGCCCGTTGGCAGAAATGGCTGCGGCCAGTTCCTCTGCTTTTGGCATGAGGTTACAGGGAACCGTGACATGCTCTACAAGGCTTATCTCCTTTGCTTCGTGTGCAGTTACGCGTCTGCCTGTATAAATTAATTCTTTTGCTTTTCCCCTGCCAATCAGCCGCGGGAGCCTTTGGGTTCCTCCAGCGCCTGGGATAATGGCTAACCCTGTTTCCGGAAGGCCCAGCACGGCAGATTCAGCTGCGATTCGAAGGTCGCATGCCAATGACAATTCAAGACCGCCGCCCAATGCGCTTCCGTTTATCGCAGCTATAACCGGCTGCGGCAGGGCTTCAAGCAAAGCCGCGGTTCTTTGAATGAGAGATACACTTTCAAGAACCTGATCTTCTTTCAGCTTTAGCCGTTCTTTTAAGTCTGCCCCCGCGCAAAACGCTTTTTCGCCGGTACCTGTGAGGATGACGCAGCGGATGTTTGCATTGAATTCAATTTCCTGAAGAATCACATGCAGGTTTTTGAGCATATCCGCTGAAAGAGCATTTGCCGCCTGAGGCCTATTTAAAGTGATCACGGCAATGTGATCGTTTTGAACGGTAAAAAGAATAGATTCTTCCATTGTATTTGTCCTCTCTTTTATGAAGATGATTTAAACACCTGTAAATTTCGGCTCGGCAGCTGTTTGCCCATTTTCTCTTCTATCCATTTGGCCGCAGAAAGCAGTTTATCGAGCTTTACATTTGTTTTGATGCCCATCTGTTCAAGCATATACACGATGTCCTCAGTTGCGGCGTTTCCTGACGAACCTGGAGCATATGGGCAGCCCCCAAGCCCGCCTGCCGAGCCGTCGAACACAGTGATGCCCATTTGGAGCGCTGTGACCATGTTGGCCAGCGCCGTTCCTCTCGTATCATGAAAATGCAGGGCCAATTGATTGGCGGGGAATCGTGGCAAAAGAGCTTCAAGCACGGTTTCAACTTGGGCGGGATTTGCCGCTCCGATTGTATCTCCAAGCGACAGTTCAGAAATTCCAAATTCAAATAGGGCTTCACAAAGGCGAATCACTTGTTCAATGGGGACGTCTTTTTCGTATGGACAGCCGAAAACGGTTGAGAGGTAGGCTCTTGTTGTGAGGTTTGCTTTTATAGCATCATCGTTTACTTTTTTGAGCATACGAAGAGTTTCAGAAGTCGATTTGTTGATGTTTTTTCTATTGTGCGTCTCGCTGGCGGACATAAAGATGCAAGCTTCGTCAATGCCTCCTTCAAGCGCGTTCTCCAGTCCCTTTTGATTCGGAACAAGTGCCGCGTACGTTACCTCCTTTACACGGTCGATGCCTTTTGCGACGTCTATCGCATCTCGAAGCGCCGGAATCCATTTCGGGTGAACGAAGGATGTGATTTCGATGTAGGAAAGCCCTGTTCGGGAAAGCTGGTTGACCCAAGTGATTTTATCTTCTGTTGCGATCCATACTGGCTCGTTTTGTAAGCCGTCACGCGGACCGACTTCTTTGATGTTCACTTTTTTAGGATATGGCATGTTCTTCCTCCAGATTATTGAGTGGAATCGCTCAGTACGAGCAGCACGTCTCCTTCATTTGCGAAATCGCCCTCATGTTTTTTGACTTCTTTTACGGTTCCGCTTCTGTCTGAAACGATCGGGATTTCCATTTTCATTGATTCCAGAATGGCAACTTCCTGGCCTTTTTCAATTTGGTCGCCGGCTTTGACGTGCACTTTCCACAGGTTTCCCGCCATTTGTATCTTAACTGTCATGACAACTGCCTCCTTTATAGGTGTTGTTTCAAAAAGTCAGTCGTAACATCCCCTTCTTTAAATGCTTTTGATGCCGCAGCCTGTATGAGAAGCGGAAGATTTGTTTTGATTCCCTCTATCCGATAGTCGCGGAGCGCTGTCTCCAGTTTTTCAATTGCCTCCTCTCTGTTTTGGCCTTTGACAATCATTTTGGCGATCATCGGGTCATAAAAAGGGGTGACAGTACTGTCTTTCGCTACCGCACATTCGTGTCTGACGCCTGTTTGGCCAGGGAGTGAAAACGCAGAGATCGTTCCCGGTGACGGATAGAAGGTCTTCGGATCTTCCGCGTATATTCTGACCTCTATCGCATGCCCGTTTCGTTTGATGTCTTTTTGAGAGAATGTGAGAGTTTGGCCCGCAGCAATACGTAACTGCTGCTCTACTAAGTCCAGGCCTGTTATTTCTTCAGTCACGGGGTGTTCAACTTGCAATCTCGTATTCATTTCGAGGAAATAAAAGTTTTGATTCGGATCAACTAAAAATTCAATGGTTCCTGCGTTCGTATAGCCGATCGCTTTGGCTGCTTTTACTGCCGTTTGCCCGATCTTCATTCTCAGTTGATCGTCTAAAAATGGAGACGGCGCTTCTTCAATGACCTTTTGATGGCGCCTTTGAACTGAGCAATCGCGTTCAAACAGGTGTACTGTATGGCCATGCTGATCGGCCAAAAGCTGAACTTCGATGTGGCGGGCATGTTCAATGACTTTCTCTATATACATCGATCCGTCGCCGAAAAAATCTGCGGCGCGCTTTTTGTTCCCCTCGTACGCCTTTCTTAATGCTTCTTCGTTCTGAACAAGCTGCATTCCGATGCCTCCTCCGCCCGCTGAAGCTTTCAGCATGACGGGGTAGCCGATTTGACGTGCGGTACGGCAGGCTGCCTGAATGTCTCCGAGGGATTCAGAAATGCCGGGAACGACAGGGACTCCTGCTGCCTCCATTGCTTTTCGCGCTTCAATTTTGCTGCCCATCTTTGCGATGATATCGGGTGCAGGGCCGATAAACACGATGTTTTCTTGCTTGCAGCGTTCAGCGAATCGGCTGTTTTCTGATAATAACCCGTATCCCGGGTGGATCGCGTCGGCGTTTGCTTTTTTCGCCGTCTCTATAATTCTCTCTATATTTAAATAACTTTCACTGACTCTTGATCCCCCGATCAAATAAGCCTCTGTGGCCGCTTTTGTATGGGGCGCGTCTCTGTCTGCTTCAGAATAAACCGCAGCCGTTTTGATGCCGAGGCGGCTGCACGTTCGGATAATTCTCATTGCGATTTCTCCGCGGTTGGCGATTAGTACTTTTGTAAACATGGCTTCACCTCATTGACATGATAAGTTGAACATTTCAATCGTTTTTTCACGCAGTTTATATTTTTGAATTTTGCCTGAAGCCGTCATCGGGTACTCGTCTGTAAAAATCACATAACGCGGAATTTTGTGGCGGGCGATATTCCCTTTGCAATAGTCCTTAATTTCTTCAGGTGAAGCAGTTTTCCCGTCTTTCAGTTTAATCCAGGCTGCGGCCTCCTCCCCGAATTTGGCGTCAGGCACACCAACGACCTGTACATCTAAAATATCAGGATGCCGATATAAAAATTCTTCGGTTTCCCGCGGGTAAATGTTTTCACCGCCTCTAATGAGCATGTCTTTTAATCTTCCGGTGATGCGGCAGTACCCGTCTTCATCCATGACAGCAAGATCTCCGGTAAACAGCCATCCGTCGTAATTGATTGCTTTTCTAGTCGCTTCTTTGTCTTTATAATAGCCTTTCATGACGTGGTAGCCGCGGGTGCATAGCTCTCCCTGCACGCCTCTTTGAACTTCTTGACATGTTCCGGGCTCTACAATTTTCACTTCTGCATGAGGCAGGGCGCGGCCGGTTGTATCGACTCTCCTTATGAAGGAATCATTGGCTCTCGTTTGCGTAATGACCGGTGAGGCTTCGGTTTGTCCATAGGCGATCGTAATATCTTTCATGCCCATCTTTTCAATGACAGCTTTCATCACTTCACTTGGACAGGGAGAGCCGGCCATGATGCCTGTTCGGAGCGTCGATAAATCATATGCTTCAAAATCCGGATGATGCAGCTCGGCGATAAACATGTTCGGCACGCCGTGGAGCGCTGTGCATTTCTCTTTTTCGACCGTTTTAAGAACGGAAACGGGATCAAATTCCTGTACAGGTATCATGGCTGCCCCGACGGACACACACGCCAAAACCCCGAGCACGCATCCGAAACAGTGAAAAAACGGGACAGGGATGCACATGCGGTCTTGAGAGGTTAATGCCATACATTCAGCTATATTGGCAGCGTTATTGATGACATTAAAATGGGTCAGCATCACACCTTTAGGAAACCCTGTCGTTCCTGATGTGTATTGCATGTTGATCACATCGTCTTTTTCAAGGCTGTTCATTCTTGCTTCCAGTTCAGCATCTGTCACTGTTTTTGCAAATCTCTCTGTATCCCCCCAATGATACATGCCCGGCAAAGGTTTATCGCCAATATAGATCAGCGTTTTTAAAAAGGGATAGCGTTCTGATGTCAGCTGCCCGGGCTCGGCGATTTGCAGCTCTGGAATGAGGCTGTTCAGGATGTCTGTGTAAGAAGTGCCCCGGTATGAATCCATGACAATAAGCGCCGCGGCATCCGATTGCTTTAACAAGTAATCGAGCTCGTGTGCTTGGTAATTGGTATTGACGGTCACGAGCACGGCTCCGATTTTTGCGGTGGCGAACTGAACGGCCAGCCATTCGGGGATATTTGAAGCCCATATGGCTACGTGGTCTCCTTTCCCAATCCCCATCCGCATGAGCGCTTTAGCGGTTTGACGGCACAGGCTGTCAAATTGGGCGTACGTATAGCGGATATGTCTGTCTGGATAAACAACCGCTTCTTGATCGGGATAGGTTACAGCGGTTTGTTCCAGCAGTCTGCCGATTGTGGAATGGATGAGTTCAGCCATGCATTGTTCCTCCTTTCTAAGAGACGGGAAAGCGTTTACATTTTACGTTAAAAGCTGTCTGGCGATCACGATACGCTGAATTTCAGATGTGCCTTCACCGATTTCCATTAATTTTGCGTCCCGCAGCATCCGCTCTACCCCATATTCCCTCATATAGCCTGAACCTCCATGGATTTGAATGGCTTGATTGCAAGCTCTTGTCGCCATTTCAGATGCAAAGAGCTTGGCATACGCCGCTTCTTTTGTGAACGATCGGTTATGGTCTTTCAGCCATGCGGCTTTTAACACCATTTGCCGCGCCAGATCAATTTCCATCGCCATGTCAGCAAGCTTAAATTGTATCGCCTGAAAGGAAGAAATCGGCTGTCCGAACTGCTTCCGTTCTTTCGCATATGCCAATGATGCTTCAAGTGCGGCTTGGGCAATGCCGACTGCAAGAGCGGCGATAGAGATTCGTCCGCCGTCCAGCGTGTATAGAAACTGCTTAAACCCTTTTGTTGGATCACCGAGTAAGTTGCCCGCAGGCACTCTGACATCCTCAAGCAAAATTTCCGCTGTGTTTGAACCTCGGACGCCCATTTTATCGTACGGGCTCGTAATCGTAAGTCCGGGTGTGTCAGCCGGCACAATCAATGCGGAAATGATGTTTTTTCCGTCTTTGTTTTTGCCTGTTACTGCGGTCACAATCACTGTGCGTGCGTAGCTTGCATTTGTGATCCAGCATTTTTCGCCGTTAATCACGTACTCGTCACCGTTTGTTACCGCTTTCGTTTGAGTGCCTCCTGCATCTGATCCGGCATTTGGTTCCGTTAGGCCGAATGATCCGAGTGCTTTGCCCGACGCCAGCGGAGTCAAATGCGCTTTTTTTTGTTCTTCTGTTCCGAAGTAATAAAGCGGGCTTGCGCCGAGGGAGACCGCCGCTGCATAGCTTAATCCAGTACTGCCGCAGGCTTTGCCGATTTCTTCAACCGCTAAGGCATATGAAATTGTATCTCCTCCCGATCCGCCGTATTCTTCTGGAAATGGAATGCCCATCAGCCCGAGTTCACCCATTTTTTTAAATGTTTGAATCGGGAACTCGCCTGTTTGATCTACATGTTCAGCGTGAGGAGCAATTTCTTTTTTCGCAAAATCCTTTACCATTTCACGCACCATTTGCTGTTCTTTTGTCAGCTCAAAATTCACGTGGTTTCCTCCTTCACATCTTTGTAACATCCTATTAGGCGAGTTCTGTAATCATTCCCTGACAAAAGAAGTCTGAAAATTAAAACGGGGTCATTTTTTATGTAAAAACATCTACGGGATGAGCATACATAGCATACATCCATATCGCAAACGCAATGGCGGGCCTATTTGATAGTGTCGGGAACTGTGATCGATCCAGTTTTTGATAGAGAAAGAACATAGGCATAAAACAAGAGCGGTGTCCGGTTCAAGAAAAGAAAGTGCAGCAAAAAGGGTTCTTCAGCCGGATCAGTTAAAACGGTCTCCGAATAGGACAAAAAATAGCATGGCATCTGTCCAGACTAGATTGGAAATTCGCCCCGCAATTAAGTGAGCTCTTCTGTCAGACATTGATATTCGGATTGTATTTGAAAAAAGAAAGACTTATATGTATTCGTTTTTAAGAAGGCCGTATATCTCTACATCAACAACTCCTTTACCTGACCAATAGGACTCCTGCCTGAGCAATCCTTCTTTTATAAAATTGTTTTTTAAGAGGACGTTTTTTGAAGCTTCATTTTCAGGCATGACTTCAGCTTGAATCCTGTTTACATTGACATGTTTAAATAAAAATACTGCAAGCATGCGGACGGATTCTGTAGCAAAGCCTTTCCCCCAGTATTCTTCACCTAAGTAGTATCCAATTGTTACCATGTTTACTTTTTGATTAAAATCCATCGCTTCAATAATCCCAACCAGTGTATTCTCTTGATTCTTCGGAAAAATCCCCCACTTAATTCTGCTTTTTTTGTTGTAATCCCTATCAAAATGGCCGATCATTTTATGTACTGTTTTTATGTTATGTTTCGGGATGATGCCGCAGTATTCAAATACTCTGACATTATCATAAATCGAAAATACGTCCTGTACGTGCACCTCTTCAATTTTACTTAAAACTAGATTCTCAGATTCCAATACTGGGAAATGTCCAAAAACCGCTTCCATATTCATGTGAGTCTCTCCCTTGCTTTTTCTTTTCTTTAACAAATTCAGCGGCTTATCATAAGCATCCTGTCTCCAACATCACTTTTTTTAAAAAAAGACGACTTTGAAAGCCGTCCTTCTCACTTCTTATTTTGTCTTTCGTTTGGAAGCCTTGCTTTCGTTATGGAGCCGGTCTGCTGAAGTGACATAATACGTATACTTCTTATTTGGGTCTGCTGTTTCATCTAAGAAGGTTTGCTGCCCATTTGTTTTTCTCACGGTTCCCAGCAATGTTTTGGTCGATTCCCCTTCGGCTCTGTATATCGCATAATAGGTAGTTTCTTTTGTTTTTTGATTTGACGGGTGATCTTGAATGAGCAGCAGATTGCCGTTTTTGTCTTTGATGACCTTCGTAAGCTTTGGTTTTTTTGGTGCGGCACTGTCAAGCCAAGGCATTTGCGGAACCAATGCCGGTTTGCTGTAAAGCTCGGTGATGAGCCTGTCTTTAATGCCAAGCGGATTTTTGTTGAGGTCTTTGAGGCTGAAGTGCATGCTTCCTTTTACAAGCTCAAGCTGACGGTTTAAGGTGATTTGTCTTACATACTCCTCTGGGTCGGACCATGGCTTATCAAAGTTGTTGTTGATTTTATAAGCTGCCTGCCCAATATATAAATGAACAGGCCTATTGTTGACTTCATTGCTCCACCAATCAGCCAGCACGTCGTAAGCCGCTGCGTTAAAGCCGATGCTCCAATAGATTTGCGGCGCAATATAATCGATGTCTCCTTCTTGAATCCAATGTCTTGTGTCGGCGTATAGGTCGTCATAGTTCCTGACGCCTGCTTTGGTATTTGATCCGGTTGGGTCATCTGCCGCGTTTCTCCATACACCAAATGGACTGATGCCGAATTTGACGTAGGGTTTTGCGGCCTTGATCGTTTGGTTGATTTGTTTGACTAGCTGGTTCACATTATCACGCCGCCAGTCATCAATATTGGAAAACGTGCCTTTTCCATATTGTTCATATTGTCCTTGATCAGGAAATTCCTGTCCCGCTATTTTATAGGGGTAAAAATAATCATCCATATGAACAGCATCGATATCATAATGTTTTACGACTTCCTCAATGCTTTTCACGATAAAATCTCTCGCTTCAGGAATGCCCGGATGGTAATAAAGCTGGTTTCCATAAGCGGCAACCCATTCTGGATGCTTTCGTGCCGGATGATCCTCAGACAATTTATCGAGATCTGTATGATTCATCGTAATACGGTAAGGATTAAACCATGCGTGAAATTCCAAATTTCGTTTATGGGTTTCTTCAATCAAAAATGCTAGCGGATCATAGCCCGGGTCTTTACCTTGGACACCGGTTAAGTACTCAGACCAAGGTCCGTAAGCGGACGGATAAAAGGCATCTGCCGTCGGCTTAATCTGGACAATAACGGCATTCATTCCCATTGTCTGTACATCGTCAAGCAGTTTGATATACTCTTGTTTTTGTTCTTCCGTTGTTAAACCTTTCTTTGACGGCCAATCAAGGTTTAAGACGGAAGCAATCCATACGGCTCTTAGTTCCCTGTCAGGATGCGCATTGGCCATAAACGGAACGGATATAACAAACGTTCCGATGATCAAGCTGACAAGGAAACGGACAATCGGCTTTTGGCGAACCTTCATTCTGTTTCTTCTCCCCCATTACATCACTTTCACTTTTCGCTATTACGGTATTCCCGGGCTGTAAAAGGGTGCTTAATCGGTTTGAAGAAATCAGGATTTACGTCTATATCACCAGATAAACGAAAAAAGTCCTGAAGCATATTTGTGCTGCTTTAGGACTTTTTATCATTTATCATGGTTTGCAGGCTCTTTAACACATCAACGAGTTTTACGCCGACACCGACAGCTGTTTCAAGAATCGCTTGTGCTCCTGCGATGGCTAAAATAAAGATGACTGGAACTGCAATACGAGGCAAAAAGAGATAGCCCAATCCGATCAAGATCGCACACCAAACGCCGGCACACCAGTAGCAATTGAGCATATACCCAAAGTTAGAAGCCGGAACGTTTTTTACATCTACATGCCCGTTTTGATCAACGATCCTTTTCTTTTTCATAAAAGGTTTTCGGATAAATTCTGTGATTTTGTCGAATACAATCAAATGTGTCAGCCTGTAGCTGGCAAGAATCAGCATGATAAAAGTAAGCCAAGAAAGATCATCCATGACAAGCCTCCAAGAAAAAGGATGATGTTATCATTCCCTCGTGTTCTTTATCCATTCTTGATATAAAAAGAAAGACGGACAGAGAATGCCTCTGTCCGCTAAATCGCTTATCGTTTGTGCAGTAGTGCTTTATTTGAAGTGATCTTGTCTAAAATGTCGAGGATGATGTCAGCGTTTTTTTCAGCATATGTGCCTTCCAGCATGTCTTTGTGAGCGCCAAAACCGGTGTATTCGCTGTAGTTTCCCAAGGCGGCGCCTTTCCATTTCGTTAAGCCTGTATGCTCGCCAGTTTCGTTTTGAATTCCAGCTTCAATGAAATGAATGTTTGCTTTGATATGCCCTTCATTCAGCAACTGCGCCCAATATTCCTGATAGTTTCTTTTTTTCTTCATCACCTTTTCTCTGACTGCTTCAGGCAGGTAAGTTGCCGATTCGTCATTTCCAGCATCGATAGGGATAGGCTGTTCTTTTAGATAAGCGTCCACGATCATGAAGTCACTGACTTCCAATCCTTTTCGCTCCATAGCCTGTACCACTTCAAAAGCCAGATTTCCGCCCGCGGAGTAGCCTAATAAAACGTAAGGGCCTTCAGGCTGTATGTCTGTGATGCTATTGACATATTGTTCAATGCGGGTGTCATGTTCAATAAAGTGAAATCCATAGACAGATGCCTTGTCATTCAGCAATAAAGCAAGATCTTTGAAATAAATGCCAAATCCTGATATCGGCGGGAAGCAGAATAGGTTTCGCGCGCCGTGCTGGTTCAGTTTGATCACATGCTGTTCATCTGCCGCTGTCAGCTGTTTCGAATAAAGTTTTTCGGCAAGCTGAGCGATGGTCGGATTTTCGAACAAGAAATCGATGGGTATGTCTATGTGCTGCTGATGCTTCAATGTGTGTATGACTTGCAGTGCTTTTAGCGAATGTCCGCCAAGAGCAAAGAAGTCATCATCAATACTAATGGTTTTGACACCGAGAACATGTTTCCAAATGTTCGCCAACTCTTCCTCAATCAAGTTTCTGGGCAGTGTGATGTCCTGCCGTTTATCAGGCTTGTTTTCTGGAATAGGAAGAGCGCTGCGGTCTATTTTTCCGTTTCCGGTAAGCGGCATCCGGTCCACACGCACCCAGTGCTGCGGGATCATATAGTCCGGGAGCACACGCGCCAAATCGGCGCGGATCTCCTTTTCTGTTCTTTTGCCATCGCTGACGTAATGAGTGTGCAGCTGCGCCTCTCCGTCTTTTTCTTTCATTGTCACTGCCGCTTCCTGCACGCCTTCCATTTCTAACAGGCGCGCTTCAATTTCGGCGGGCTCAATTCGTTTTCCCCTGATTTTCATCTGCCTGTCAATCCTGCTGATGTATTCTAAGTTTCCATCGGGCAGCCAGCGAGCTAAATCACCGGTACGATATATTCTTTCTCCAGACAAGAAAGGATGAGGAGAAAAAACATCATTTGTCAGGTCATCTCTGTTCAAATAGCCTTTTGCGACCCCATCACCGCCGACACAAAGCTCTCCGGGAACGCCTATTGGCAAAAGACAGCCTTTTGCATCTAAGATGAAAGCGGTGCTATTGCTGATTGGTTTTCCGATCGGAATCGGCCCTGCATAGTCTCTTTTCATCTTAAAAAAGGTTGAAAATGTCGTGTTTTCCGTAGGCCCGTAAATATTATGAAGCGCCAGATCTGGACAGGCGTGTCTGACAGCATTCATAAGGGCAGGCGAGAGTGCTTCTCCGCCGACATATAACGTATGGAGTCCGCGGAACATGTCTGCTTGAGCTTGAGCCAGCTGATTAAAAAGAGCTGTTGTTAAAAATAGCACTGAGATGTCATTTTCAAGCAAATACGCCCCAAACCGATCAGGTGACAGCAGTGTCGATTTATCAATGATATGAAGGCTTGCGCCGTTTAAAAGCGCCCCGAACATTTCAAAGGTGACGGCGTCAAAGCTGATAGATCCAGTCAGAATAAACCGGTCATCAACGGACGCAGATGTGTAATTGCTGTTGCTGACAAGGGACACGACATTTCGATTGGTGATCATGACGCCTTTCGGCTGGCCTGTTGAGCCTGAGGTATACATGATGTATGCAAGATCATCCGGACTGGAGCCGACGTTGATAGGGGTATCATTCTCTTCCATCCAGGCCTGTGCATCTGAAGTCATACATGTTCCTGAGAACGAAGCGTTTGCCTCTAACCCTTTTTGAATAATTAGTATTTTCGCTTGTGTTTCCTCGAGCATAAAGCTGACACGTTCAGGTGGGAGCTCGGCGTCAAGCGGGAGGTATGCTCCTCCTGCTTTTAAAACGGCAAGCACACTGATAATGAATTCAGGAGAATGAGCAGCTAATACTCCGGCTGTCTCGTTTTGCTGAAACCCATTTTCATATAATTCTCTGGCAAGTGCATCAGAGCGTTTATCAAGCTCTTTATACGAAAAGGACATAGTGCCATACACAAGTGCGGTATGATCTGGCGTCTTTTCTGCTTGTTTACGAAATAAATTGATAATTGTATGATTCTTTGGATACTCTGTTTTTGTATGGTTAAACTGTGTGACAATCTGCTCTTTTTCTGTTACATCTAGAAAAGAAAAATCAGCAATGGGTATGTCAGGGTGCTGTGCTGCTGTGCTTAGCGCTTGCGTAAATTGCCTCTTGATACAGCTGATCCAGGCAGTATCGTAAACGAACGCGTTATAGCTGAACTTGACGACAAGCTCTTCACCGGGAGCAACGACAAGATTAAAGTTATACCCTGATTGCTCAGATACCTTCACTTGATCAATTTGCAGCGGTGAACTGGTGCGATCAGCTGAATCGGCGATTTTCTGCTGTAACGGATAGTTTTCAAATACTATAATGTGATCAATCAGTTCCTGTTTTAATGCGGTGTTTGCCTGGATATCAAATAAAGGCTGGCAGGTAAATGGATCGGCTTCCAGCATTTCTTTCTGGCTGCGTCTGAGCAGCTCTTGAAACGTTTCGTCTTGATGCGTTTTGATCCGAACCGGAATGGTATTGATAAACAATCCTATCATTTGTTCCACACCCGGAATTTCTGACGGTCTGCCTGAGACAACCGCGCCAAATACAACGTCGTCAGTGCGGTTATATTGCTGCAGCATCAAACCCCAAACTGCCTGAATAAAGGTGGCAAGCGTGACGCCATGTTGTTTGGCAGTCTCTTTGAGCTTGTCTGTCAGTGGTTTATTTAATGAAAATATCAAATCTTCACGTTGATAACCCTCTTTTGTTTCTTCATCAGACACACGAGGCAGCGGTGATGGGGTGCTGTAGTTTTTTAAATAGGAATCCCAGTACTCCGCCGCTGTTTCTTTGTCACGGTTTGTCAGCCAGGAAATATAGGTGCTGTACGGACGGACAGGGTCTAAAGAAAGCGGTTTTCCTGCATGAATCGATTGATAAATCCGCATAAATTCCTGAAGAACGATGCCAAGGCACCAGCCGTCCATTAAAATGTGATGGTGGCTCCAGATGCAAACATGCTCCTCTTCAGCTGTTTTGAATAGATAAATCCGCATCAACATGTCTTTTTGCAAATCAAAGCCTTTTTGCTTGTCCTTCTCCTTAAAGCATTCAATATACTCATTCTGCCCGTTTGTGGGCAGATGGGAAATGTCTTCGCTGTACAAATGGAATTCGCGTTCTGTCATCACGACTTGCCGAGGTCCCGACAAATGCGGGACGTGCGGCAAAAACACGGTTCTGAAAATGTCATGGCGGTCGATGATGGTTTGAATGCTGTGCTGAAACCATTCATAACTGAGGCTCCCTTTAATGGTGAAGAGCGACTGCTCAACGTATGCCCCCTCCTCTTTACGGAGGAAGGAATGAAACAGCATTCCCTCTTGCATATGACTCAGAGGATAAATGTTCTTGATTTTTTTGATGTTATCCATAGTATCTGCACCTTTCTTCACGGATTCATTAGTGAAAACTGAGCATATCAGCAATCTCTTGCAGCGCGTCCTCGGTCAGTTCTTGATCATCAAAATCACTGACCGTCTTTTCTGTTTCGCTTTTGTTCTGGCAGTGTTCGATCAGCTGTAATAAAAATTGACGGCATGTTTCGCTAAGCTGTTCGATGGTTTTGCGCTCAAAGCGGGCATTGTCATACGTCATGTTGACAGTCATTTTACCTTCTGCAGCGATTGCGCTGATATCCAGCGACTGTTCACGGTTCCATGTTGTGCTGATATCATCCCCGGCACCAAGCGGAGAGAATGAGAAGGCGTCCTCCTCAGGTGCTTCAGCTGGGCTGCCGCTTTCAAATTGCCCCAAATAATTGAAGCTGATTTCTGGCGCACCTGTGAAATCGATGTCTTTTTTGTCAGGCGGCGTCAAATATTTGATGACACCGTAGCCGAATCCTTTGTCGGGTACACGTCTCAGTGTATCTTTTGTTGTTTTTAGCACATGAACCATGCCTTCTTCCGAATCTGGCAAGTCTGCGTTCAGTTTAATCAATAACGGATAAATGGCGGTAAACCATCCAACCGTACGACTCACATCAACCCCGTCTAATACATCCTCTCGCCCGTGGCTTTCTAATGATAGTTTGAAAGCGGATTGATTGGTCCAATGGCGCAGCGCGAGAATGACAGAAGCGAGAAGCAAATCCTGAGTATCTGTGTTGTATGCGCTGTTGGCATCTTTTAAAAGCGCAGCTGTCTCTGTATCGTTTAATGTAAACGAAATGGTGGATCGTTTTCTCTCGTTTGCTATGGGTCCGTCGATTTGATCAAAAGGCAGTGCTTCTGTTTGATATTCTTCGGTTTCGCGCCAATACTTGAGCTGTTTTATAAGCTGCTGGCTTTCTGCATAGCCAGAAAGCTTTTTCGCGTACGCTTTAAACGAGCTTGTTTTAGGCGGCAGTTTGATATCCTCCCCGCCAGCAGCTTGGCGATACCCTAAAGACAAATCTTCAAGCAGAACCCGCCATGAGATGCCGTCAACGACGAAGTGATGAGCCGATAAAAATAAGAAATCACCGTCAGTTGTGCGGAACAGACCAGCTTGCAGCAGCGGACCATTCTTCAAATCCATTTTCTGCTGAATATCACGTACATGGTGTTTGATAATAGGCTCATACGCTCTATTTCCGTTAGTGTCTTCTGGAGCTGATAAATCAATCATCTGAAGGCCATACAGTGCATCGTCCGAATGACTGATCGGCCGATTATATTGATTCCAATATCCTTGTTCATTCTGTGAAAATACCATCCGCAGCGCATCATGATGACTTGTTATTGCTTTTAACGTTTTGCGCAGTGCGTCTTCTTGTATAGAGGTGCTTCGATGCAGCATTACGGACTGATTAAAATGGTGTTTTTCTTTTATATCTTGAGCAAGAAACCATTTCTGAACAGGCGACCAAGTGATCTCGCCCTCGACCGGGCCTTGGTCAATGACGCGCACAGCTTTTCGAACCCGAGCGGACAATTCACCAAGAGTCTGATGTTCAAACATCTCACGTACTGTCGTTTCGAATCCGCGCTGCTTCAGTCTGGCACAAACTTGCAGCGCTTTAATAGAATCTCCGCCCAGCTCAAAGAAATTAGCGTTTACGCCCAGCTCATCCACACTAAGAAGCTCCTCCCAAATGTCAGCCACCACCTTTTCAATCTCATTTCTTGGGCTGATATCATCAGCAGGATAAGCGTGTTTTTCGGGTTCAGGCAGGGCTTTCTGATCAAGCTTTCCATTAACAGTTAGCGGGATGCTGCCAATCTGTATCAAACGGGCGGGCAGCATAAAGTCAGGCAGCATGTTTTTTAGAGAAGCACGAATACTTGATGTATTCGCGGCCTGTTGATCTGTTGTCACCATGTATGCATAAACAGCTGTTTGTCCTTGCTCATCTGGTCTTGTAATGACAGCTGCCTCTTTAATAATCGGATGCTGAAGAAGAGCCGCTTGGATTTCGCCTAACTCAATACGGTGCCCTCTGACTTTAACCTGATCATCAATACGGCCTACATATTCCAGCTCGCCATTTGACAGGCGTTTCGCAAGGTCTCCTGTTCGGTATAATCTGTCCCCCGGGAGATACGGATTGGGTACAAAACGGTCAGCGGTCAGCTCAACTCTGTTAAGATATCCCCGTGCCACGCCTTCACCGCCTATATAAAGCTCCCCTGGAACTCCGATCGGCTGCAGGTTCATATGAGCATCCATCACATAAGCCTGCAGAGTTGAAAGAGGCCGTCCGATATTGCTTCTATTTGCGGCAATATCATCTGCGGACAATTTTTTGACTGTTACATGCACTGTTGTTTCTGTAATACCGTACATATTGATTAGTTCAGTATGAGGATATTTATCATTCCAGCTTTGAAGCATGCCGGGCTGTAAAGCTTCGCCGCCAAAAATGACGTATCGGATGTTTAATCGATCCGAATGGTTTTGATCTTCATGCATCAGGCCGTAAAAAGCTGTCGGGGTCTGATTGAGTACAGTGACGCGTTCTTTCTTTAACAATAAACGGAATGCCTGAGGGTCACGGGCTGTTTCTTTAGAGACCACAACTAGTGTACTTCCGTTCAATAACGCACCAAACATTTCCCATACAGAGAAATCAAAGCAATATGAATGAAAGAACGTCCAGACGTCTTCATGGCCAAATTCAAAAGGCAGGTTTTGATGCTTTAAAAGACTGATTACATTGCGGTGCTCGACCATTACCCCTTTTGGGCGGCCCGTCGTTCCTGATGTATAAATGATATAGGCTAAATGATGAGCAGACGATACTTGCGGCAGCGGTGATTTGTCGTATGTCTCCGCGTTTTCGACGGTCAAGATCTCTCCTTCAAAATCATCATCAGCTCTCCAATCCGCTTCATTTACTGTCATCAGCAGTTTCGTTCCGCTATCGCTGAGAATATAGCGTTTCCGTTCCGATGGGTATTCAGGATCAATGGGAACGTAACAGCCGCCTGCTTTCCACACACCAAGTATGGCTGCTACCATGCTGAACGAACGAGGCATCATGATGCCTACTGGTGTGTCCGGTTTAACACCTCTGCTGCGCAATGTGTGTGCGATTCCATTGGACCACTCGTCAAGCTCCTGATATGTGAGTGTTTTGTCTCCGATGACAAGTGCAGAGGCTTTTGGTGTTCGTGCAGCTTGCTGCTCAAACAATTGACTGATTGTTTGTTCTTCGTATTGATTTGCTTTCCTGATGTTAAACTCATTGAGCAGCTTGTTTCGCTCTTCTTGGGTCAGGATGTCGATACGGTTGAGTGTCACCTCTGGATTTTTTCCGATGATGCGAAGTACATTTGTCAAATGAGATGCCCAGCGTTCCATAGTGGTTTTCTCAAACAGTGCGGTTGAATATTCAAAAAGAAAATGTATGTTCCCGTCACCCTCAGATGCTTGTAGTGTCAAATCGAATTTAGAAACGAGATGAGAAACTTCTGCCGGCTTCATTTGCAAATCATGCATATGCAATGGCTCGTAATCATTATTTTGGACAACTAACATGGTATCAAATAGCGGGTTTCTGCTCATATCCCGCGTCACTCCAAGTTTATCGACAAGCTCTTCGAACGGATAATCCTGATGCTCATAGGCTTCCAATGCAGTGGCGCGCACTTCCTGCAAATACTGTCCAAAAGGCTTCCCGCCCTCCGGGCGTGTCCGAAGCGCCAGCGTGTTCACAAACATGCCGAGTATCGGCTCAAGATCCTTGTGCGGACGGCCGGCAATTGGCGAGCCGACGATGATATCTTCCTGTCCGCTTAAGCGTGATAATAACGCTGTGTAAGCCGCCAGAAGCACCATGTACAGTGTGCTTCCATTCTCCTGTGCCAGCTTATAAAGGCCTGATGCAGTTTCTTGATCAAGCGTAAAGGAGACCTTGTCACCCGCGAAGCTTCGCACCGGCGGGCGGGTATGATCAGCCGGGAGATCCAGCACCGGCAGCTCGCCCTCGAGCTGCTTCAGCCAGTACGCCTCCTGCGTCTGGTACGCGTCCCCTTTTTTAAACCCTTCTTGCCATACGGCGTAGTCTTTGTATTGAATGTGAAGCGCCGGAAGGTTCCGGTTGTTGTAAAGCGCCCCGAATTCCCGAATCAGAATGTTGACGGAAACACCGTCTGAAATCATGTGATGCATATCAACCAGCAACAGGTGCCGTTCATCTGATACCTTTACGACTTGGGCACGAAACAGCGGTGCTCGGCTGAGATCAAACGGTTTGATAAACGCGGCTGCCGCTTCCTGTTCGGTTTGTTCGCCGAGGACTGCTGTTTGTAATGCAAACGGCACTTCGTCATGGATGCGCTGCACCGGCTCGCCGCCTTCGTCCTGTTCTAAGGATGTCCGAAGCGAATCGTGGCGCTTGATCAGCTCTTGGAAAGCCCTGTCCAGCCTTTCCGGGTCCAGCTTCCCTTCCAGTTCTAACACAGCCGGCATATTGTAGCCTGTGCCTCCGTCCTCCAGCTGCTGAAGGACATAAATCCGCTTTTGGGCGGAGGAAACCGGATAGGTCTCCCGCTGTTCCGCCGGCTTCATCGCTTCATAGGGACTGTCCGTTCCTTCACGGATAACGGAAGCGAGCCCTTCCACCGTCGGATGGGCAAATACATCTTTCAGCGGCACCTGCACATCGAATTCTTTGGCGATCCGGGACACAAGCGCGGTGGCTTTTAAGGAATGTCCTCCACGGTCAAAAAAGTTGTCGTGAATCCCGACAGGTCCGTTTTTCAGCACGTCCTCCCACAGATGGGCAAGCTTCATCTCTGTCACATTTCTCGGCGCCGTGTATGTCTCTTCATCTGCCGCTCCGTCAGGAGCTGGCAGGGCGTTTCGGTCAAGCTTTCCGCTTGGCGTAACCGGCCATTGTTCCATCTCTATCATATGAGCTGGGATCATGTAGCCCGGCAGCAGTCTCTCAAGCTGCGCCCTCACTTCGTTTCTCCGAAGCCCTTCTATATAAGCGCATAATTCCGGCTCGCCGCTGTCTGTCCGTACGGTCACGGCTGCCTCCCTTATGCCTTCTATGCTTCTAAGCGCCGCTTCAATTTCTCCGGGCTCAATCCGGTAGCCGCGGATTTTGACTTGATCATCCAACCGGCCGAGGAATTCAACATGTCCATCAGTGAGCCAGCGCGCCACATCCCCTGTTTTGTACATGCGTTCACCCGGGTAAAACGGATCCTCAAGAAAACGCTCTTCCGTTAATGCCGGCCGATTCAAATAGCCCCTGGCAACACCGGCTCCTGCAATGTACAGTTCGCCGATACATCCGGCAGGCAGCATCCGCTGCTTTTGATTGAGGATATACAATCTGACATAATGAACAGGTTTTCCAATTGGAATCCGTTCAAGCTTTTCATGCAGCGGACAATCAAAGAAAGCAGCTTCTACGGTTGCCTCCGTTGGTCCGTAGGAATTGGTTAATGCAACATTTGGAAGCAACTCGCAAAATCGGGAGACGAGATGGGTTCCCAGCTGCTCTCCCCCGGAAAACACCCGATTGAGTCCGTTTGTCTTAATCGGTACAGGGCGATATTTTATATGTTCTAAAAATGCATGAAGCATTGAAGGCACAAAATGCATAGCTGTGATCTTCTGTTTCTCTATAGCCTTCGCGATCACTTCAGGTTCTTTTTCGCCTCCCTGAGGAAGCAGATAAACAGAAGCACCGGCATAAGGCCACCAAAACAGCTCCCATATTGAAGCGTCAAATGAATAAGATGTTTTATGCATAATCACATCTGAGTGCTTCAGCCGATAGCGGGACTGAAGGGAATTCAAAAAATTCACCGCAGATCGATGTTCAACTTCAACACCCTTAGGCCTGCCGGTAGAACCGGATGTATAGATGACATATGCTAAAGATTGCGGGAGAACGTCCACATTCGGATTGGACAAACGATGTTCCAGCCCGTTATTTGTCTGATTGAGATAAACAAGCTCTCCTGCAAATGCCGGAACAGGCAGGTCAGCAGACTGAAGCAGGAGAATATTTGTACCGCTGTCTTCCAGCAGAAAGCTGATTCGTTCTTCCGGATAATCCGGGTCGATAGGCAGATAAGCACAGCCAGCTTTAAGAATGCCATAAATGCCAATCAGCATTTCAGGTGAACGCTTTCCTATAATGGCAACAGTCGTTTCAGGTTTTACTCCTCGTCCGATCAGTTCCCAGGCGATACGGTTAGCCTGTTCGTTCAATTCTTTATAGGTTATCGCTCCATGTTCAAAGATAACGGCCGGCTGATCAGGCGTTTTTGCTGCCTGCTCTTCGAGTGCATAGTGGAGCGTTTGATTCATCGGATAGCCTGTCTCCTGAAACGGATGGCATGATTCAATGAAAGCCCTCTCTTCTTCTTTTGTTAAGAGTGGAATGTTGTCCAATTCTGTTTCAGGGCTGACAGCTGTATGTTCCACAAGCGTGGTGAAAAGACCGGCCCACCTTTGGATGGTTTCTTTCTCAAACAAAGCTGTACTGTATTCAAACTGACAGAATAGCTCGGAATCGTGTTCTGTCACATACAGGGAAATATCAAATTTCGATATTGGATGCTCCAAATCGTGCCATTGAAGCTGTACCTCTTTCATTTTCAGCTTATGCTGTTCCATATTCTGCAGGACAAGCGTTGTGTCAAACAATGGATTCCGGCTCATTTCCCGCTGCACACCGAGTTTATCCACAAGCTCTTCAAACGGATAATCCTGATGTTCATACGCTTCTAGTGCCGTCTGCCTGACTTCCTTCAGAAATTCTTCAAATGTCTTATTGCCTGCCGGTCGTGTCCGGAGAGCCAATGTATTGACGAACATCCCGAGAACTGCTTCAAGGTCGGCGTGGGGCCGTCCGGCGATAGGTGAACCAATCACGATATCATCCTGACCGCTTAACCGTGATAAAAAAGCTGAATACAAAGCGAGCAGTGTCATGTAAAGCGTGCTTCTGTTTTGACGGGCGAGCCGTTTTATGCTGGCCGTAATCTCTTTATCCATTTGAAAGGTTACTTTTCCGCCTGTGAATTGTCGTTCTGCCGGCCGGCGTTTATCGGTCGGAAGCTCTAGTACAGGAAGATCCCGTCTAAACTGCTGCTGCCAGTAAATCTCCTGCTTTTGGTACGAGTCCCCCTTTTTAAATTGCTGCTGCCAAACGGCGTAATCTTTATACTGGATCCGCAATGGCTTAAGCTGCCGGTTTGCATAAAGATCGGTGAATTCTCGGATTAAGAGCTGAACGGATACGCCATCTGAAATGATATGATGCATGTCCACCAGCAATACATGCTTCTCGTTCGCCACTTTAATAAGACCCGCTCTAAATAACGGCGCCTGGCTCAGATCAAAGGGACGGACAAAACCCTCAATAGCGGCCTCTTTACTTAATGTGAACGGCACTTCAGTATGGATACGCTGAACCGGCTCGCCATCAGCCCCAGATACAAAGGAAGTTCGAAGCGGCTCATGCCGACTGATCAATTCTTTAAATACAGCAGACAGTTTAGCGACATCCAGTGCCCCTTCCAGTTCTAAGACCGCTGGCATGTTGTAGGCGACACCCTCATCAAGCTGCTGAAGCATATATGTCCGTTTTTGTGCCGAAGATACAGGATATGTCTTCCTTTCTTCTGCTGGTTCAATTGCCGCATACGGATTTTGCTCAGCTTCTCGAATGATTGAAGCCAATCCTTCTACCGTAGGGTGGCCAAAGATGTCCTTAAGCGGAACTTGCACATGAAATTCCTTTGCGATCCGTGACATAAGCACTGTTGCTTTTAACGAGTGGCCGCCATGGTCAAAAAAGTTGTCTTGGATGCCTATATGACCATTTTTCAGCACATCTTCAAATATTTGCGAAAGCTTTGCCTCTAACAGATTACGAGGGGCAGTATATGGAATCCCGCTAATTGAATCATCTGATTCAGGAAGTGCTGATTGATCTACTTTTCCGTTTGGGGTAAGAGGTATGTTGTCAACCCATACCCATTTCACCGGGATCATGTATTCTGGGAGCTCACTAGCCATATAGCTGCGTAAATCTGCTGTATTCAGCCTTTGTACACTGCCATAGTAAGCGTACAATTCATGTTCACCGTTTTGGTCTTGCCTGATGAGAATGGCAGCTGCTTTAATATCCGGATGATTCATTAACGTAATTTCGATTTCTTGCGGTTCAATTCGATAACCTCTGATTTTCACTTGATTGTCTGCCCGTCCGATATATTCGATGCTGCCGTCTTCAAGTCGTCTGGCCAAGTCACCCGTACGGTACATGATCGCTCCGGGCCTGAAAGGGTCAGGTGAAAATTTGTCACGTGTCAGGCTATCGTGATTGACATATCCTCTGGCAACACTTGCGCCGGTAATATAGAGTTCACCTGATACGCCGCAGGGCTGCAGCTGTTTTTGATGATTCAAAATATATAGATCAGTACAGCCTATCGGTTTACCGATTGGAGGAAACTCAGGAATAGGGTCTCCCGGATGTATGGTATACGTAGATACCACATGAGTTTCTGCAGGTCCGTAATGATTGTGCAGGTGCATGCCGCGTTTGCGTAATGCATCTTGAAAAAGGCTTGAAATGATTAATTGTTCTCCAGCTGCAATCAGGTGTTTGACGCCGTAAGGAAACGAGTTCGCAAATTGTTGCTCGCTGAAAATCATTTTGATAAAAGCCGTTGGGAGGAACACAATATTCGTCTGATGCTTGTTTATAAATGCAAACAGCTGAGGCACATCTCTTTTTATGGCTTCTGGCACGATGTGCAGTGTGCCGCCTTTAAGAAGCGCTGAAAAAATTTCTTGATAACAGACGTCAAAGGCTGGTGTCGCAAATTGCAGAACATCTGCTTCAAAGTCAATGCCGGAGTGAGTATATTCGAACTTCAGCAAGTTAGCCATGTTTCGATGTTCAAATTGAACACCCTTTGGTTTACCTGTTGTGCCTGATGTATAAATCAAATACAGCAGATCATCCGCAGTGTTGACTGACTTCATGTTACTGCCATCTTCATTGCTTTTGATATCTTCTGTATGAGTGATCAGGTAATTGTCTTCAAGCGATGCAGAAAGATGCGTTTGTGAAACAATATGCGAACAGCCGCAGTCATTTAGAATATAACGGATTCTGTCAGCCGGATAATGCGGATCAATCGGAACAATGGCGCCGCCTGCCTTCAAGATACCAAGAACACCGGTGATAAACGCCGCAGAGCGTTCCATCATGAGCGCAACAGGCTCCTGCCTCACAACACCTTTCATTCGCAAATGCCGCGCCAATCTGTTAGCCGATTTGTCCAATTCTCTGTACGTTAACGAGCAGGCTTGATCGATTACAGCGCGAGCATCCGGTGTCTTTTCCGCTTGTTCTTCAAACATACCGTGGATGGTTTCGTAAACAGGTGATAGATCTGCCATTTCACCAATCAGCTGCTGCTTTTCAGTGTCAGTCGTGATATCGATTTCTTCAGGCGGAAGATTCGGATTAGTTAAGATTTGCGATACAGCATTCAAAAGATGCTCTTTGACAGAAAGCACAAAAGGCCGATCATGCTGCTCCGCATCATAGCTCATTTTGATATGGATTTTTTCCCCTGGCGCCACCATAAGATAAAAGCTGTAGTTGGTTTCATCTGCCACAGTGAAGTTATGAATCTGAAAAAGATCAGAAGCATGTTCCTGTTTATTCAGCATCTGAATCTCTTGCTGAACCGGGTAGTTTTCAAATACGAGAATATGATCAATTAACCCTTGCTTAACCGCTGAACGGGCTTGAATTTCATATAAAGGGTGGTAGCTGTATGCTTCAGCGGCAAGACGGTCTTTTTGCATATCTTTTATGAGCTGTAGAAATGGCGTTTTTTCTCCCTGAACCCGAACCGGTATCGTGTTAATGAAAAGGCCTACCATCTGTTCAATACCTTCGATTTCGGCGGGCCTTCCTGACATGACAGAACCGAATACGGCATCATCTTTATTATTATATTTTTGAAGCAGAATGCCCCAAATGGTATGAAAAATCGTACTGAGTGTTACTTCTTCTCTTGCGGCAAGCTCTGAAAGCCTGATGCTTTCTTCCTTAGAGAATGAAAACGTAACGTGTTCCTGCCTGCTTCTCCCCTTTGTTTTTTTCTGCTTCGGGAGTATGGTTTGCTGGTCATGGCCAGATAGATAATGTTCCCAATAAGAAATTGCCTGCTCTTTGTCTTGCTCCATCAGCCATTTGATATACGTTCCGTATGGCTGGACCGGCTCCAATGATATAGGGGAGCCGTGTACATAAGATGCGTAAATGTGGAGAAACTCCTTTAACACAATGCTGAGGCACCAGCCGTCCATCATGATGTGATGAAAGGTCCAAATACAAGTGTATTTGCCCTCTCCTGTTTGAATCAGAGTGATGCGCATGAGCATATCTTTTTGCAACTGAAACCCTTGAGCCCGGTCCTCTTCTTTCAATTGCTCGATAAACTGTGACTGCTTCTCTTCGTTTAAATGCGTGATGTCTTTTTCCTGTACGATGACATTCCGTTCTCTCAGGACAACCTGCTGGGGAGATGAAACATTTTGACTGATAAAAATCGTTCTGAAAATATCGTGTCTTGCTACAAGAGCGTTGATGCTGTTTTGAAAACACTGCGGGTTGACTGTCCCTTCTATTGTAAAAGAAGCTTGCTCGACATATGCTTGTGAATCTTTTTGCAGGAGGGAATGGAAAAGCATCCCTTCCTGCATGTAAGACAGCGGATAAATATCCTGAATTGAATTCGCTTTTGTCATGTTCATGTCTCCCTGTCATAATTTTCTACAATTCTTCCACCAAGCTGGATATACTGTCCAAATCCTCTGTCGTTAATGATTGACTGCTAAAATCGCTCAGTGTCTTTTCTGCTTTCTGTTTACCGACGCAGTGTTTCATAATGTCCAGCAAAAAGTGTTCGATCCTGTTGATAAGCTGCTCCATTGTGTTTCGATGAAAGCGGGCTGGCGGATAACTGAGATTGAAATGAAGCTTTTTGTCTGCTGCCATTGCACTCATCTCGATGATCTGTTTACGCCTCCATGTATGAGTGATGTCCTTTCCGCTTCCAAGGCTCGATGGGCGGAAGTTATCCTGTCTTTCTATGTCATTGAACTGTCCCAAATAGTTAAAGCTGATTTCCGGTATTTTTGAAAACTCAATACTTTTGTTTTTAGGGTGTGTGAGGTATTTCAGCATACCGTATCCCATCCCCTTGTTTGGTATCCGGCCCAGTGTATCTTTAACGGTTTTTACTGCGGTTCCGAGTTCATCCCCATGATTTTCAAAGTCTATGAGGGCGGGGTAAATAGATGTAAACCAGCCGACCGTTCGGCTGATATCCAACTCCGGCAGAATGTGTTCTCTCCCGTGTCCTTCCATTGCAATCCGGAGCTTGCTTCCGCCTGTCCATTCACGAATTGCCAAAGATGCCGCAGTTAGCAGTATATCTTGTGTATCTGTACCATAGGCGTGATTGACGTTTTGCAGCAAGACGGAGGTATCTGCTTCAGTGAGTGAAAAGCTCACCGAGTCCCTTTTGCTGCAGTCGGTGTTCTCATGATGCGACATTTCATATGGCAGTTCCGCAGCTTGCTGTTCTTCTGCACTTCGCCAATACGCCTCTTCGCGAATCAGCTTGCTGCTTTGGGCATATTCCTGAATCCGTCTGGCGTATTCTTGATAGGAATCAGTTTTAGGCGGAAGCTGAATCGCCTCGCCTGCAGCCGCTTGTTGGTATCCTGCTGACAAATCCTCCAGCAAAATCCGCCATGCCACACCATCAACAACAAGATGATGGATTGCAAGGAACAAGTAATCTCCGGTCAATGTTTTAAACCACACGGCATGTAACAATGGTCCTTCCTGCAAATTGATGCTTTGCTGAAGATCTGCAACTTCTTGTTTGATTTGTGTTTCCCAACCGCCTTCTGTCTGTGAAAGATCAGATATTCTTAAACTATATAGCTGTGATTCATGTATGCTTTGGTTGATTTGAGACCACCGCCCGTCATCGTTGCGATAAACCATCCGAAGCGCATCATGATGCTCCGCCAGTTTTTTTAAGGATGCTCTAAGAGCGTCTTCAGACAAACGGTCAGAATGGAAAAGCATGACAGACTGATTGAAATGGTGTCGTTCTTCAATATCTTGTGAAAGAAACCATTGCTGAACAGGCGTCCATGGAACATCTCCTTCAACGGGTCCTTGCTCTATGATTCTTTCTGTCTTACGGATAAATGATGATACGTCTTCTATCTTTGGATGACGGAATAAATCACTTACCTGCAGGCTTAACCCGTGGCGTCCGAGGCGTGCAGAAACTTGAAGTGCCTTGATTGAATCTCCGCCCAATTCAAAGAACGAATCCTGTATTCCGATCCTCTGGATGCCTAGAACCTCCTGCCAGATCAATGCCAGCTGCTCTTCAAGTTCGTTGCGTGGCGGGACGTACGTTTGTTTAGATGCAAAATCTGGTTCAGGCAGTGCTTTCCGGTTCAATTTGCCGTTTGATGTGAGCGGAAGTGTATCCATTTCAATGATGTACGCCGGAATCATATAATTTGGCAGTGAACGCGCGAGAAGAGAACGCACTTGTTCAGCATTCGTGTCTGCTTTCACACTGATGTAGCTAAACAGCTCTTTGCTCCCTGTCTGTCCTGTACGTGCCAATACAGCTGCTTCTTTGACCCCCTCTATTTGGCGAAGTGCTGATTCGATCTCACCCAGCTCCACCCGGTAGCCTCTGACTTTTACTTGATCATCAATACGGCCAACGTACTCAATTGTGCCATCGGGAAGCCAGCGCGCCAGATCACCTGTGCGGTACAGTCGATCGCCAGACGCAAATGGATTTGGGATAAATTTCTCTCTCGTTAAATCAGGACGGCCCAAATATCCTCTGGCGACGCCATCTCCGCCGACACAAAGTTCGCCAACAGCTCCGATCGGCTGCAGCATTCCCCATTTATTTAAGATATAAGCGGTGGAATTACCAATCGGCCGCCCGATCGGAATGGAAAGTTCATATGTTTTTTGAATGTGAAAGCACGTCGAAAAAGTTGTATTTTCAGTTGGCCCATATCCGTTCCATATCGATACTTCCGGGCAGACATTTTTAATTCGATTGATGTGGCTCACCGACAAAGCTTCTCCGCCTATAATCAGATGGTTCAGCTGTGAAAATGTTGTCTCATTTTGCTCTGTCAAATGATTGAATAGAGAAGATGTCAGCCACATCGTTGTGATCCCGTGATGTTCTATGTATCTCTTAAGCTGATGGGGATCGAGAAATGCCTGTTTCTCGGACAGGTGCAAAGCTGCCCCATTTAGCAGCGGTCCAAATATTTCAAATGTCACACCATCAAAACCGATAGATGATGTCATGAGAAGACGGTCTGTAGGTGTAAATGCAATATAATTGCTGTTTTTAACAAGGCGAATGACACTTCGCTGCTCAATCATGACACCCTTTGGTTTACCGGTTGATCCAGAGGTATAAATGATATAAGCGAGCGAATGCGGCCCTGCAGACGATTCAATATTTATCGTTTCTCCTTGCTTTTGAATGTCTTCGATTATGATTTGTTCACATTCAATGTCTAATAGCCGTTTGTCGACTTTTTCAGATTGAAGAAGGAATGTCGCTCCGCTGTCTGACAGGATGTAAGCTATTCGCTCCACAGGCAGATCATAAGCGATAGGCAAATAGGCTCCCCCCGCTTTCAGAATACCCAGCATTCCGGCTATGAGTTCTGGCGTTCGTCCTGCCAACAAGGCTACGACTCGATCAGGCCCGACTCCCTTTCTCTGTAGAAGTGAAGCAATTTGATTTGCCCAGCTGTTCAGATCCGCGTAAGTTAACTCTTGTGTATCGCTGACAATTGCTATGGCATTAGGCGTTTGTTCCGCCTGCATTTCAAAGAGTCTGCTGATGGTTTCATTTCTTGGATATTCTATTTTTGTACGATTCAGCTCATGGATAAGGTAATGGGTCTCATCCTCATTCAGTATATTTATTGATCCGAGAGCGGCTTTGTTGTCTTGGATGATGGAGAGTAACATATTGATGAAATAATGAAGCCACTTTTCTATCGTTTTTTTCTTATATAAGTCCGTACTAAATTCCATTTGGAACGTCAGCAAACCTCGGGGCTGTTCGTGAGCATACAGGGTTAAATCAAATTTTGATGTTTGATGCCCATTGTTTGCTGCAGGTTTTAGATGCAGTTCATCCAAATGAATCGATTCCTGATCCATATTTTGAAGAACAAACATCACGTCAAACAGCGGATTCCGGCTCATATCCCGCGTCACTCCAAGCTTATCGACGAGCTCTTCAAACGGATAATCCTGATGTTCATAGGCTTCCAATGCTGTGTCACGCACTTCCTGCAAATACTGCACAAACGGCTTCCCGCCCTCCGGGCGTGTCCGAAGCGCCAGCGTGTTCACAAACATGCCGAGTATCGGCTCAAGGTCCTTGTGCGGCCGGCCGGCAATTGGCGATCCGACGATGATCTCTTCTTGTCCGCTTAAGCGTGATAATAACGCTGTGTAAGCCGCCAGAAGCACCATGTACAGTGTGCTTCCATTCTCCCGTGCCAGCTTATGAAGGCCTGATGCGGCCTCTTGATCAAGCGTAAATGAGACCTTGTCACCGGCGAAGCTCCGCACCGGCGGGCGGGTATGATCAGCCGGGAGATCCAGCACCGGCAGCTCGCCCTCGAACTGCTTCAGCCAGTACGCCTCCTGCGTCTGGTACGCGTCTCCTTTTTTATATCCTTCCTGCCATACGGCGTAGTCCTTATATTGAATGTGAAGCATCGGAAGGGTTCGGTTGTTGTAAAGCGCCCCGAATTCCCGAATCAGAATGTTGACGGAAACGCCGTCTGATATAATGTGATGCATATCAACCAGCAACAGGTGCCGCTCATCTGATACCTGTACGATTTGGGCACGGAACAGCGGCGCTTGGGTGAGGTCAAACGGCTGGATAAACGCGGCTGCGGCTTCCTGTTCGGTTTGTTCGCCGAGGACTGCGGTCTGTAATGTAAACGGCACCTCGTCATGGATGCGCTGCACCGGCTCGCCGCCTTCGTCCTGTTCGAAGGATGTCCGAAGCGACTCGTGGCGCTTGATCAGCTCTTGGAAAGCCCTGTCCAGCCTTTCCGGGTCCAGCTTCCCTTCCAGCTCTAACACAGCCGGCATATTGTAGCCTGTCCCCCCGTCCTCCAGCTGTTGAAGGACATAAATCCGCTTTTGGGCGGAGGAAACCGGATAGGTCTCACGCTGTTCCACCGGCTTCATTGCTTCATAGGGACTGTCCGTTCCTTCACGGATAACGGAAGCGAGCCCTTCCACCGTCGGATGGGCA
>NZ_JBUPVZ010000013.1:0-122434 GCF_055486375.1 Bacillus sp. 11C | reverse complement strand
AATCACCGATAAACTATCGGCAATTGGCTGTTTGAAAGGTGTTTTGATCCCTGTCTCAAAAACGGGGGTCAGTCCCTGTGAAGGGGTGTTTTTTAATATTCACATGGTTTTTCTTCGCATTCTGGCTTTTCTTTAGCATCAACATACGATGAAGTTATAGTGTCATTTGACTTGTCATAAATCCCCCAAAACTCTTTTTCTTTGTTTCCGTTCAAATACCCCTCTGCATTAATACCGCCCATTGGATCTATTTCATATTTGTCCGAGAACTCAATTTTATCTATACCTTCATAGTTAGCATTTATGTAATCAGTCATTCGTTTTTTAGCTTTATCAAATAGTTCTAGTTCTGCAGTCTTAACTTTTTCTTGCTTTTCATCATATTGGTGTTTCATGTATATTCCCCCAAGTGTTATAATGATGATTGCTGACAACAGGATAATAATGTATTTTTTCATAAAACCATCCTTTCAGTGCTTATTTTACATGAGGAGTGTGTCAATGTACATGAGCAAGAAGGCTAAGGTTCCTAATATATCTGACCAAGATTATTATAGTATGAGTCAACTAACTTATCGAGATGAGTATTTGAAAAAACATTTCTCGAAAAAAATACCCGTTAAGATTAATTCAGGAAAACAATATTTTATAGATAAAATCAAAAAAGACCCAGACACAGGGTTAGATGTATACGTATTTGTCCAAGCCAAGAAAAAAGAAGGCAAATGGGTAAAACCAAAAGAACCAGAAAATGTTGTCGTAGGTTTTCAAGGAACAAATCAGGAACAAATTAAAGCTGATGTTATAAGTGCAGATGGCGGAAACGTAGTAATGGGCAAAGATCCGAAAAAGAAAGTCCAATACATAATGAAAAAAGATGCATCTGAAAACTCTAAAGCTATTGCCAAGTATAACGGCAGTATGGAACAAGCAATGATGATTAAGAGCGGAGAATACAAAATTGTCACTAAGACATCTCAATTTGATCAAGGTGATAAGCTCGTTGCCAATGAAGTGAAAAAGTATGCTGGTACTAACACAGTGATTTCGACAACAGGTCACTCACTTGGAGGAGCAGATGCGGAATACGCTGGTGTAAACAACGACGTTTACAGTGTGGCTTTTAACAACCCTTCCATCGTTAAGCTGCATGATGAAGAAACACAGAAGAAAATCAGAAATGGCGAATTTGATTTGTATCACAAAGCAATCATTAATCCTGATGATATGGTGGGTTCGGGCTGGTTTTTAGAATACGACCGACACAACGGAACAACTATATACACGAAAGACCCAAGCATCGCACGTCAAGATCGTGCAAACCGACTTAATACGTCTCTAGGTATTCCTGGTGTTTTAGGGAGTCTTATTACCTCCTTCTATGGCCAAGCATTTGCAAAAAATCCTGATACTCATAGTTTAAATGATTCCAACTTTAAATTTGATAGGAATGGTAATATCCAAAGTGTTGATGACAGCAACGGAGTGTATAACCAGAATATCGAATCGTTCTCATCTTATTCAGGTATGAATGGACAAACCATTAAAGTGGATGCTAAGTATGCAAAAGAACTGGCTAAACGTTTACAGGCAGCTATCGAAGACTTAAAAACAAAGAAACAAGAAATTGAACAATTCCCTCATGATCACAGCAAAATGGTTTATGACGTAAAATCGATTTGCGGGAAGAGATTAGGAGAATTCAAGGATCTAGATCCAAGTGATGTTGATAAAGCTGTATTGTTTCACGCACCTTATGTGAAAGATGGGGCAGCATTTTATGACTCAGAAGAGCATTATCAAACTGAGGCTTCTCTTCACTACTTGATAAGAGATTTAGAGGATATCAGTGAGTTCATTGTTAAAATGGCTGAGGATTTAAAAGATAAGGATAATGAACTAGCAAGCTGGTTACGGTTGTAAGGGGGATTTAAATTGCCATATGGAGTTAATATGGATGCAGATGAATTTTACAGACGGTTACAACAGAATGAGGAATTAAAAAAAATTGTGGGTACAAGTTTAAAAACTCATTGTCAGAACCTAAAGGAAGACACAAAAAACGCATCAGATTTTTCTTCAGCACAACAGGTTATAGCTGAAGTGTATGTTGCTTTACTCTCTTCATTTGAAGGGAAAGCGAAAGAAGCGTTAGTACAAAGGCTTAATGAAAATGCGACTATGTTGACAAATGCCATAGAGAACAGAAGTGCTTTTTTGAGGAGTATTAAGGCTAAATAATTGAAATAACCCCCTTCACTATAGATGTGAACCAAGAGGCGGAATTTCCATTGACCCGTACACGAACTACGGAAAGCCGGGCACGAAGTACGAGAAAATGGCGGAATACCGTATGATGAACCATGACTTGTATCCGGAGACGGTTGATAATCGATGATGAATCCAAATGTTATGTCATAGACGTGTGTAATAGCACGTCTATTTTTTTGATGCTCAAAGTACCCCAATTCGTCTTTTTTGAATTTTTATTTCCTTAATATTGAAATCGGATTATAATATGGAAAAGGGGGCTGCTGATGAAAAAATTATTGGTTTGTATGTTGTTATGTCTTGCGCTAAGTTTGAATGTCCAAACTACGATAGCATTGGCTGCTAAAGATGAAACAAAAGTCAGTTTTATTATGACAAAAGATCAAACTGGTTTTTTTATAGCAAATCATAATAACCCTTATGATCCAGGATGGCTCTATTACAGATTTACAATATTGAATGCAGAAGGGTGCACGCTTACCATGAAACTGCAGAGGATGACATTAGGCGGAGATTTTATTACGATAAGTGAGAAAGAGTTTACTGGCAACCATTTTGATTATAGCGCCGCCGATTATATACCGGGAACCAAGTTGAGAAACCATTACTTGGACATTACGAAAGGATCTGGCTGCGGAAATGTTAGCATCGAAGGCTATTACGGTGCTGAATATGAGGGGACTGACTGATTGTCAATCAAGGCGAGGAAAAGAGCTTGGCTCGATTAAAGGCGGGTTTTTGTCAGACAAATGAGTATCTTCGCCTATTATATATCAACAACATGATCCGAGAGAAAAAGGTGAACGTCCGCTATCTTGTATCCGTATCTGCACTGCCGAGCACATATCTTTTCGTTTTATCCTCAAAACCATCTCCTAAAACCGTATTCATTGCTGGGCCTTATGTAAAAAAAGACGAGTGAATCCGGGGGGAATTCCACTCGCCGCTTTCTCATGAAAAGACGGGATGCTGGATGGCAGCTCGTCTGTTTTATTATAATTTATCGAACGTATGTTTGTAAAGGTGTCTTTTCTAAAGAAATGGTTAACATAACGGGTGTCAGAACAGATTCATTGTAAACGTTCGCTAAGGTATGCTAAGATGCATGGACTTTAAAGGAGTGATACGAAGTGAAGACATTGCGATTAAACGATGTAACGCTAGAAATGGATGCATATAAAGTGGAAAGCGAGCCGAAGCGCAAAATCGCTTTCACCCTAAATGTTACAAGTGAGACTTACCACGATATCGCTGTCCTGTTATATGATAAAACGTTCAACGTCGAGGTTCCTGACGAGAATCTTGCCTTCCGGGGTGAAATCACAAATTACTCAACGGCAATGACCAACCTGTATGAATCAGGATCCGTCAGTGAGTTCCATATAGAAATAACGGAAACAGACCAAAACACCGATTCATAATCGGTGTTTTTTTATGTAAAAAAGCTGCCGGCCGGCAGCTTTTGAGAAAGCGAATTTCATATGTAAGGTGTCTAATTGTCGGTCTTGCAGTTTTTGCGAATGAATGTGGGAGATTAGGAGGTTTTATAGGAGTCTCTGATGATCTTATAATTCTTATGATTAACAACTGTCAATGAATCTAACTCAAGATCCCGGTAGTTATCCATGATCGTCACATCAACAATTACAGAATTCTCATTTACTTTTTCAACAACACCGGTTAATCCATTTTTAAATTCAATGACGTTTCCAACCTTAGCGATTTTCACAAGCTTCCTCTCCTTTTAACATAATAATGCCTTTTGAAAGTATTTTGCAGTATTTTCATTAAGAAGTAAAGCGATAAGGAGTTTTATCTCCCTAACGAATTGTCCTGAGGCGATAAAGATGATATATTGATTTTCGTCAAAAGAAAGAAAAGGGGGAATTTTCGTTGCGTCCCGAAGAGATAATAGAAATGATTGAACAGCTGCGCACCGGCGCAATAAACGAACTGAGAGTCCAGAAGGAGCATTTTCTGGATTTCAGGGCCGTGTTATCCAAACAAGATGATTTTAAACATTTCCGAGGAATTGCCCAGCAAGGCGGAGATGTGATATTTCAATACTTAGAACAGTCAAGAAGCTGAAGGTTTCTCAATTGTGAGAAGCCTTTTTATCATATATGACAGGATACAGGCTCTTTATTACACGAAGCTGTAACAGGCGTAAATAAAATGTAAAACGCCAAAAATGGATAAACATGTTTCGGATTGACAATATTTATAGAATTTCAGGCTGTTTTTCTTCCATTAACAAGTCTGTCATCCGGTATATTCCATCCTGATGCCTCCTTGGGAGAGTTGGAAAATCTTTTTCCGTGAAAATGAATGGATCTCTTGTTAAGGTTATGAAGTGTTTTTTGAGCACTTTAAGGAGGAAACTGTATGACGACGAAATTCACTGCTCTGGCTGTTTTTCTTCTTTGTTTCATGCCTACAGCAAAAATTGAACATACACAAGCTTCACTAATGAGCACAAAGAAGACAAAACAAGAAGCCAAATGGCTTACACATATAAAGCGAGACACAGAAAGATCTTTCCCTTCACTGTCTGCTGATAAGGACGAGAAAAAAATAAAACCGATCAAGCTATCAACAAACACTGAAAAGAAAGAGAAAGACAAGCCAGCCAAAACAAATGAAAAGAAAGAAACATATACTCATTCTGAAAAAGAGTTGCTGTCCCGTCTCGTTCACGCAGAGGCAAAAGGAGAATCATATAAAGGCAAGGTCGCTGTAGCAAGCGTTGTGCTGAACAGAACAGAGAAAAAAGGTTTTCCTGATACCATAAGAGGCGTGATTTATCAGACAAACGCCTTTGAACCGGTTTCAAACGGAAGCATTAATCAAAAGCCTGATAAAGATTCAATTGCTGCTGCCGAAGAAGCGCTGTCCTCAGAAAATAGAGAAACAGATGCCGTATTCTTTTATAATCCGAAAACAGCGTCAGATGATTGGATTCGCTCAAGAAAAATTGTAGAAAGAATCGGCAGGCACGTTTTTGCCATCTAAGCATAGAATAGACAATTTGTCTCTTCTATGCTTTTTTTTATATAAAGAGTAAAAATAAAATAATTTTTGAACTTGTCTCATATGATGTTGGTAGTACAAGAGACAAGGAGAGACATCATGAATCGATTTGTAAAAGGGATCATTCTTTTATCCATTGCCGCCTTTTTCGCTGAATGCCTTGAATTTGTCGTGAATATGATTTTGGCGCGGGAGCTTGGCGAGCATGGGATGGGACTTTACATGAGTATATTGCCTACGATCTTTTTAATTATCGTCATCGCAAGCCTGGAACTGCCGATTTCGATTTCTAAATTCATTGCCGAATCAAACCCTAAGCTACATGAAAGCATGCTGAGGCACGCTTTCAGAATGACAGCCGTTTTTACAGCGTTTTCTACTGCCGCCGCCAGTATTGCGCTTCCGTTTATTCCCGTATTTGATACATACCACCCGTTTATTAAAGGGATTGTCGTTGGCTTAATTCCTATTGTCGCTTTTACTTCAATCGCCAGAGGCTACTTTATGGGTGTGCAAAAAATGGGAAAGATCGCAATTGCCAATGCGCTGAAAAAAATCATTCAGCTCTTGTGCTTATTCCTCTTTTTTCAATGGTACTCATTCGAGTTGGACATGGCCGTGCTGGTTTCCTTGTTTGTCCTAGTCGTGAGTGACGTGGTCGTGCTTGTTTATTTATATTCACAATTTATCATGGCGAGGCGGGCGGTATCCGGCCAGCAGCACATTCATTTGCGCGGAAAGGATGTAAGGAAAAGGCTGCTTGCCGTTTCAATTCCTACAACAGGACTGCGTATTTTTCATGCCGTTGTCAATGCGATTGAACCCTTTTTAGTAAAAGGGGCGCTTTTGGCAGCGGGCGTTGCCGGGACAGCGGCGATTGATCAATACGGAATGCTCGCCGGTGTGGCTGTAACCATAGGTTCGTTCCCTGCTTTTATTGCCCATTCGTTAATGGTTGTCATGATACCGAATATTTCCGAAGCTTATGCGCTTTCACAGTATGACATCGTATTAAAAAGGCTGAAGCAGTCGATTTTTATTACACTTGGCTATGGTATACCTGCTGTATGGATCATGTTTCAGTTTGCAGGACCCCTGACACATTTATTTTTTCACTCTCCTGAAGCGCAGTATTACTTGCAGCTGTTGTGGCCATACTTTCTCTTTCATCTGTTTGTCATGCCGCTGCAGGCGTGCTTAATCGGGATGGGGTTTGTGAAAGAAGCTTTTTATCACAATGTATGGAGTCATATCGTTGCGCTAAGTATGATGTATGTGCTGGGATCAATGGAGAATCTGCAAATGCTCGGTATTATCCTAGGGATGAACACCGGCATGATTTTGCTGACGAGCCTGCACTATGCCACGATCTGCAAAGCGCTGCGAGTATCTGTTTTCCTTACAGGAGGAAACAGAACGCCGCGAATTGAAGGATGATAAAGAAAAAGCGGGGGCAAGCTAATTGAAAAGCATGAAAGGAAGATTCCATGTTGACGAAGCGTTTGCTTACTGTATGCCTTATGTTATTGGGGATGATTGCGTTTTTTCCCGATGTGGCAGCCGCTGAGGATAAACAGCCTGCAGTTCCCGCTGTTTTTCTTATGAAAACAATAGAAGGGGAGGATATCTCGATCCCGAATAAAGGACATAAAACGATCCTGCATTTTTGGACATCGTGGTGTCCGCCCTGCAAAAAGGAGCTTCCCCAGTTTCAATCATATTATGATGCCCATCAAACAGACAGTGTAAAGCTGGTAACGGTGAATTTAGTGAACGCGGAACAAAATCAGCAAACCGTTGAAGACTTTATTAAAGCAAACAAGCTGACATTTCCGATTGTTCTTGATTCAAAAGGAGAATTGATGAAGGAATATCATATCATAACGATCCCAACTTCGTTTTTGCTGAATGAAAAGGGCGAAATTGAAAAAACAAAAGTAGGCCCGATGACGGCAGAACAACTGAAAGAATGGACGGAAGAATAGCTGAGAGCATAAACTCTCAGCTTTTTTCATATCATGACGAATTGGATAAACATTAATGATAATTATTATCAAAAAGAAATTAAAATAATTATAATTGAAATTCTCTTCGTGCGTGCTATAATAAAGGAAGACATCGAGAAATAATTGACGATAAAGCTGCCTTATGGGCGGCAATTTTGTTTTTATAAAGGAAATGAAGATGATTTACGTTCTCAATTAGAGAGGGGAATTTAATATGAATGAACAGGTTATCGCTCAACACGATCCGCACGAGCCATTAAAAACAGAACAGAGAGAAAAAAACTGGGCGCAGCATGCCGAGCTTATTGCAGCACTCGTGTCAGGCGCTCTTATTTTGGCCGGATGGCTTTTATCCGGACATCAAGTATTATCAGTAACGCTTTACTTGCTGGCTTTTGTGATCGGCGGGTTTGCTAAAGCAAAGGAAGGAATCGAAGAAACGTTCGAATCCAAAACATTGAATGTAGAACTTTTAATGATTTTCGCTGCCATTGGTTCCGCCTTGATCGGATACTGGGCAGAGGGTGCTATTTTAATATTTATTTTTTCCTTAAGCGGAGCTTTAGAAACATACACGATGAACAAAAGCAGCAGAGATTTAACTTCTTTGATGCAGCTTGAGCCAGAAGAAGCGACACTGATGGTCAATGGCGAAACCAAAAGAGTTGCGGTTTCCGACTTGCAGGCCGGTGATATGATTGTGATCAAACCTGGAGAACGAGTAGCGGCAGACGGTGTCATTGAATCGGGCTCAACAAGCCTTGATGAGTCAGCATTAACAGGTGAGTCAATGCCTGTGGAAAAAAACACCGGTGACGCTGTATTTACGGGGACTGTGAATCGCAACGGCTCCTTGACCGTCCGTGTCACAAAAGCAAATGAAGATTCGTTATTCAGAAAAATCATCAAACTGGTTGAATCTGCGCAAAGCAGTGTTTCACCCGCGCAGGCTTTCATCGAACGATTTGAAAATGCCTATGTAAAAGGTGTGCTGATTGCGGTGGGGCTCTTGTTATTCGTGCCGCACTTTGCGCTGGGGTGGAGCTGGAGTGAAACCTTCTACCGCGCAATGGTGTTTATGGTTGTCGCCTCACCTTGTGCGCTTGTCGCCTCTATTATGCCGGCGGCGCTTTCCTTGATTTCAAATGGCGCCCGCAACGGTATGCTTGTAAAAGGAAGCGTCTTTCTTGAGCAGCTGGGCTCTGTGCAAATGATCGCCTTTGACAAAACGGGCACTGTAACAAAAGGCCAGCCTGCCGTTGAAACTCTTAGAATCGCAGAAGGATTCAGCGAAACGGAGGTTCTAGAGGCCGTCTATGCCATCGAAACACAATCAAGCCATCCGCTCGCTCAAGCCATAACAGCGTACGCTGAAAGCCGCGGCGTGAATCAGACCGGCTACATATCTATAGAAGAAACATCAGGGTTTGGTGTTATGGCAGAAGTGTCGGGCGCGAAATGGAAGATCGGTAAAGCGGGTTTTATCGGCGAGGAAAAGGCAGCACAATTTATAAATCAAACAGCATCAGAAGTCATTCAAAGCGGCCAAACGGTTGTATTTGTGAAAAAGGATGATCAAATAGCGGGCTGTATCGCACTGAAAGATCAAATCAGGACTGAAGCAAAAGAGGTCATGGAAGAATTGAACCGACTAGGGATTAAAACGGCCATGCTGACAGGAGATCATGAGGACACGGCTCAAGCAATAGCGAAGGAAGCCGGAATGACAACTGTTGCGGCAGAGTGCCTGCCTGACCAAAAAGTGAATGAGATCAAACGATTAAAAGAAGAATTCGGAACGATTGCAATGGTCGGTGACGGAATCAATGATGCGCCGGCCCTTAAAGCGGCGGATATCGGCATTGCAATGGGCGGCGGGACAGATGTCGCTCTTGAGACCGCTGATATGGTCCTCATGCAAAATGATTTGAAAAAGCTTGTAAACATGTGCCGCTTGTCACGGAAAATGAACAGGATTGTCAAACAAAATATCGTGTTCTCTCTAGCTGTGATCTGCCTGCTGATTTGTGCAAACTTTTTACAGGTGATGGAATTGCCATTTGGCGTGATTGGTCATGAGGGAAGTACAATCTTGGTGATATTGAACGGGTTAAGGCTTTTAAAATAAAAACAGCAGTCCAATCGGGCTGCTGTTTTTTACGGATTAAATTTTACCTTCTTTTTTGTCTTGATCAGATCTTTTCGTAACCATGATAAGCGCAAGGATGCAGCAAAGGAAACCCGCTGCACAGCCTATGATCGAGCTGTAATAATAAAAGCCGGCCATCTTCATACCGATAAAAGGAGCCGAAATCCCCAAAACCGTTAAGAGCATGATTGCTTTTCGTCTGAAAAAATTCATCAGCAAAACGGAACAACTCCCTGCGATTGAACTCTACTGTCAGTATACAGGATGAGGGGAAGGAAATAAAATGGATCGGAAAATGAAGGCCCCGCGAAAGGCAAACACCTGTAAAACCTGTTACAATGGAAGACAGAACGATGCATTGAAATGGCAAGGAGGACAAGAAGTGAATAGAATACAACGCGTCTCTTCATGGCTGAAGGAACAGGGGCATACTGCCGCATTTATTCATACGAAAGAAAATGTTTTTTACTTAACCGGTTTTTACACAGAACCGCATGAAAGATTGATGGGTTTATTTATTTTTCAAGAAGAGGAGCCTTTCTTTGTGTGTCCCGGTATGGAAGCAGACCAGGCCCGCAACGCAGGCTGGAATCATGAAATCATTGGCTATGCGGATCACGAAAATCCGTGGGAACTGATAGAGAAAGCCTTGAAAAAGCGAAATGTCAGCATACATACACTCGCAGTAGAAAAGGATTCGATCTCACTATCACGCGCAGATCAGCTGAAGCATTCTGCCGGCGGGGCTCAGTTTGTATCAGCAGAAGAAACACTTAACCAATTTCGCCTGATTAAAGACGACAAGGAAATTCGTTTGCTGAAAGAGGCGGCGAAGCTTGCTGATTACGGTGTTGAAGTTGGCGCAGCCGCTTTGCGTGAAGGCATTAGTGAAGTGGAAGTGCTCGCTCAAATCGAGTATGAGCTGAAGAAAAAAGGAATCCAGGGCATGTCATTCTCCACAATGGTTTTATTCGGAACAAAATCAGGCCAGCCCCACGGAAACCCGGGTTCAGCCACATTGAAGAAAGGTGATTTTGTTTTATTTGATCTCGGTGTTATTCTTGACGGCTACTGCTCTGATATTACAAGAACGTTTGCATACAAGACCATCAATCCGAAGCAAGAGGAGATTTATGAGACGGTGCTTCAAGCGGAAAAAGCCGCGATGGAGGCAAGTAAACCCGGTGTCAGAATCGGCGATCTTGATTTAACTGCCCGAGGAATCATTGAAAAAGCGGGATACGGAGATTATTTTCCTCACCGGCTGGGGCACGGACTTGGGATTTCTGTCCATGAGTACCCATCAATGAGCCAAGCCAACGATACATTGCTGCAGGAAGGCATGGTCTACACGATCGAACCGGGGATTTATGTGCCTGAGATCGGCGGCGTGCGCATTGAGGATGACGTTCATGTAACAAAGGACGGAGCGGTTGCTCTGACCCAATATCCAAAGGAATTAATCATACTGCCGTAACAGGAAATAAAAAAGGACTTTGTTCTCGACATCGTCCTTTTTTGTCTGCATTAAATAAAAAAATCATCAAATGTTCGAAATGGTTTAATTTCATGTTTTTGGTCGAGAGGTTTTACAGCAAGGCAGCTGCCGCCAAGAACAGTCAGACATAACCCGATTAAAATGAAGAAACCCATGTAATCTTCTCCTTTCAGCTGAAAACATAAAATATGTCTGGTATGTTCATATCATATTGTATGAAACGCATTCCAGATCAAGGGGATTTAGAAAGAAGGGAATCTATGGCTAATATTAAAGACATTGCAGAAAAAGCCGGTGTCTCCGTTACAACGGTTTCCCGAGTCATAAACAATCATCCTTACGTCAGTGAAGACAAAAGAAATCGGGTGCTTGAGGCAATGGAAGCATTGGCGTACGCGAGAAATATTCACGCTGTGCATTTATCGAAAGGATTTTCAAACATGATTGGCGTTGTCTTGCCGACGATTAAACTCCCTTATTTTGCAGAGCTGATTGCAGGGATAGCCGACGCAGCCGCGGAATCCGGAATTCACCTCTCTTTATTCCAAACAAACTATGATGTGGAGAAAGAAATATTCACGCTGTCCCAGTTAAAGCAACGGCAGGTTGACGGGTTGATTTTTTGTTCGAAATCGCTTGCTGATGAGAAGCTTATCGAATGGGAGGGCCCGATATTGCTTTGCCAGAATTCAGATATCGGCCGTTTTCCAACCATCAGCATTCCTCACCACCAAGCATTCAGGTGCGGCTTGGACTATTTAATTACCAAAGGGCATAAAAAAATAGCAATCTGTTTGGCAAGGAAAAAGGGCATGAACAGCCATTTTCGAATCAAAGCCTATAAAGAAGCATTGGAAGAGATCGGAGAGGCCTTTCATGAAGACTGGGTGATTGAGAAAGCGATTACAATCAATGATGGAAAGGCGCTTTTTCATAAGTGGAAAAAGTGGAAGGAAAAACCGACGGCTATTTTTGTTGCCAATGATCAAGTGTCAGCAGGGCTTTTACTTGAAGCAAAGGCCCAGCGGATATCGGTACCGGATGAACTTGCCATCTTAAGCGTTGATAACCATGAAATCAGTCAATCGCTTGGTGTCACAACGATCGATATTCAAACAAAAGAAATGGGAAAGCAGGCGTTTGCCATGCTGGAAAAAAGAATTCAGGGACAGCCGATTGAGAGGAAAGTTCTCGATTACCGCCTCATCGAAAGATCGACTGTTTAGTGAAAGCATCGAAAAAAGGTTTGACGTGCATTCCGTTCGTTATGTACGATATGAGGTATTGAATGACAAAGGAGCTGAGGATCGTGAATGGGTCCTTTACAGTGAAAAAGGTACTGAATAATAACGTATTAATTGCTTCTCATCATAAATACAGCGAAGTCGTTTTAATCGGAAAAGGTATTGGTTTCGGAAAAAAACAAGATGATGTCATTGAAGATAAAGGCTACGAAAAAATGTTCATTTTAAAGGACGAGAAGGAACAAAAACAGTTTAAAAAGCTCCTTGACTATGTTGATGAAAAGCTCGTTGATATTTCAAACGATGTCATCTATCACATCAGCAACAGGACGAACCACTCATTAAATGAACATATTCACATTGCGCTGACAGATCATATCGCATTTGCGATCAAAAGACAGCAGCAGGGCTTTGATATGAAAAATCCATTTTTAATGGAGACTCAGTCACTATATCCTGATGAATACCAAATAGCCAAAGAAGTCATAGAAATGATCAATGAAAAAGCGGGAATCTGTCTTCCTGAGGGGGAGATCGGTTTTATCGCCCTGCATATCCATTCGGCCCTGACAAACCGTCCGCTGTCCGAAGTCAATCAGCACTCGCAGCTGATGGCGCAGCTTGTCGAGGTGATTGAAGACTCATTTCAAATGAAAGTAAACAAGGAAAGTGTTCACTATTTGCGGCTGATCCGGCATATCAGATTTACTATAGAAAGAATTAAAAAAGAAGAACCGACTAAAGAACCAGAAAAATTAATGTTGTTATTGAAAAATGAATATCCACTATGCTACAATACAGCTTGGAAATTGATTAAAATCTTGCAGCAAACATTGAAGAAACCAGTTCATGAGGCGGAAGCGGTTTATCTGACGCTTCATCTGTACCGATTAACCAATAAAATTTCATAAATTCAGTTTATCCTTATAACGTGTTACTGATCCGATCAGGCATGAGTGATTGAGGGGAAAAAACGGGAAGTCTATTCTCGTTCTTTTGTGCACCCGATTTTGCTCATGCCCTTTTTGTTGTGTAAAAGGGCAAATGTAAACGGTTAAACTGGGAGACTTACGCCTGTGAATTCGTTGTCATGATTTTTAGCTGTAAGGTCAGACTAGTAAAAAGAGGAGGTCAATTCTTATGTTTAAAGCATTATTCGGCGTTCTTCAAAAAATCGGGCGTGCGCTTATGCTTCCAGTTGCGATCCTTCCGGCTGCGGGTATCTTACTTGCGATCGGAAATGCGATGCAAAATAAGGACATGATTGAAGTCCTGCATTTCTTGAGCAATGACAATGTTCAGCTCGTAGCAGGTGTTATGGAAAGCGCTGGACAAATTGTTTTTGATAATCTTCCGCTTCTATTCGCAGTAGGTGTAGCCATCGGGCTTGCCAACGGTGATGGAGTTGCAGGGATTGCTGCAATTATCGGTTATCTGGTGATGAACGTATCCATGAGTGCGGTTCTTGTTGCAAACGGAACCATTCCTTCCGATTCAATCGAAAGAGCCAAGTTCTTCACGGAAAACCATCCTGCATACGTAAACATGCTTGGTATACCTACCTTGGCGACAGGCGTGTTCGGCGGTATTATCGTCGGTGTGTTAGCGGCATTATTGTTCAACAGATTTTACACAATTGAACTTCCGCAATATCTTGGTTTCTTTGCGGGTAAACGTTTCGTTCCAATTGTTACGTCAATTTCTGCACTGATTCTGGGTCTTATTATGTTAGTGATCTGGCCTCCGATCCAGCATGGATTGAATTCCTTTTCAACAGGATTAGTGGAAGCGAATCCAACCCTTGCTGCATTTATCTTCGGGGTGATCGAACGCTCACTTATTCCATTCGGTTTGCATCACATTTTCTATTCGCCGTTCTGGTATGAATTCTTCAGCTATAAGAGTGCTGCAGGAGAAATCATCCGCGGGGATCAGCGTATCTTTATGGCGCAGATTAAAGACGGCGTACAGTTAACAGCAGGTACGTTCATGACAGGTAAATATCCATTTATGATGTTCGGTCTGCCTGCTGCGGCGCTTGCGATATATCATGAAGCAAAACCGAAAAACAAAAAACTTGTTGCAGGTATTATGGGTTCAGCGGCCTTGACATCCTTCTTAACAGGAATCACAGAGCCATTGGAATTCTCATTCCTATTCGTTGCCCCTATCTTGTTTGCAATTCACTGTGTGTTCGCGGGACTTTCATTCATGGTCATGCAGCTGTTGAATGTTAAGATTGGTATGACATTCTCCGGCGGTTTAATTGACTACTTCCTATTCGGTATTTTGCCGAACCGGACGGCATGGTGGCTTGTCATTCCTGTCGGCTTAGCGATTGCGGTCATTTACTACTTCGGGTTCCGATTTGCCATCCGCAAATTTAATCTTAAAACACCTGGACGCGAGGATGCTGCGGCTGAAACTGCATCAACTGGGAAAACAGGTGAAGCTGGAGATCTTCCTTATGAGATCCTGCAGGCAATGGGTGACCAGGAAAACATCAAACACCTTGATGCTTGTATCACTCGTCTGCGTGTGACTGTAAACGATCAGAAAAAGGTTGATAAAGACCGTCTGAAACAGCTTGGCGCTTCCGGCGTGCTGGAAGTCGGCAACAACATTCAGGCTATTTTCGGCCCTCGTTCTGACAGTTTAAAAACACAAATGCAAGACATCATTGCGGGACGTAAGCCAAGACCTGAACCGACAACATCTGCTCAAGAAGAAGTAAGTCAGCAGGTTGAGGAAGTCATTGCAGAACCGCTGCAAAATGAAATCGGCGAGGAAGTTTTCGTATCTCCGATTGCCGGAGAAATTCACCCGATTACTGATGTTCCTGACCAAGTCTTCTCAGGAAAAATGATGGGTGACGGTTTTGCGGTTCTCCCTTCAGAAGGTATAGTCGTATCACCGGTTCGAGGAAAAATTCTAAATGTGTTCCCGACGAAACATGCGATCGGCCTGCAATCCGACGGCGGAAGAGAAATTTTGATCCACTTTGGTATTGATACTGTCAGCCTGAAGGGCGAAGGATTTACGTCTTTCGTATCAGAAGGAGACCGCGTGGAGCCTGGACAGAAACTTCTTGAAGTTGATCTGGAAGCAGTCAAACCAAATGTACCGTCTCTTATGACACCGATTGTGTTTACGAACCTTGCTGAAGGAGAAACAGTCAGCATTAAGGCAAGCGGCTCAGTCAACAGAGAACAAGAAGAAATTGTGAAGATTGAAAAATAAGGTGTTAGTACGCTGTGCTTGTCAGATGACAAGTACGGCTGTATGATATAATATTGTGAAGTAATATAGCTTTAAGTTAAAAGGAGAATGATAAAAATGGCACAAAAAACATTTAAAGTAACTGCAGATTCTGGAATCCACGCTCGTCCTGCGACAGTTCTTGTACAAACTGCAAGCAAATACGACGCTGACGTGAATTTAGAATATAACGGCAAAACAGTAAACCTTAAATCTATCATGGGTGTTATGTCTCTAGGGATCGCTAAAGGCGCTGAGATCACAATCTCTGCTACTGGCGCTGACGAAAATGATGCTCTTAACGCTTTAGAAGAAACAATGAAAAGCGAAGGACTCGGCGAGTAATGCAAGAATTAAAAGGGATTGGCGCTTCAGCCGGCATCGCGATTGCAAAAGCGTACCGGCTTGAAGAGCCAGATTTAACGGTTGAAAAGAAAAACATCTCTGATTCTGAAGCGGAAGTAAGCCGTTTTGATGAAGCGATTGCACGTTCAAAAGAAGAGCTCGAAAAAATCAAAGAGCACGCTCTGAAAGAACTTGGTCAGGATAAAGCTGACATTTTTTCTGCTCACCTTTTAGTTCTCAGTGACCCTGAGCTTCTAAACCCTGTGAAAGAGAAAATCAGCACTGATTCAGTGAACGCTGAATTCGCTTTAAAAGAAACGTCTTCTATGTTCGTTACTATGTTTGAATCAATGGACAACGAATATATGAAAGAGCGTGCGGCTGATATCCGCGACGTAACAAAACGCGTAACCGGCCACCTGCTTGGCGTCGAAATTCCAAACCCGAGCATGATCTCAGAAGAGGTTATTATTATAGCTGAAGACTTAACACCGTCTGACACAGCTCAATTAAACCGTGAGTTCGTAAAAGGATTCACAACTGATATCGGCGGACGCACATCTCACTCTGCCATCATGGCGCGTTCTCTTGAGATTCCTGCAGTTGTTGGTACGAAAGCGGCTACAGGCACGATCCAAAACGGCGTAACTGTTATCGTTGACGGTATTAATGGCGATGTCATTATCGACCCATCTGCGGAAACTGTAAAAGAGTATGAGGAAAAACATAATGCTTATTTGGCTCAAAAAGCTGAATGGGCGAAGCTTGTCAATGAACCGACTGTCTCAAAAGACGGACATCATGTAGAGCTTGCAGCGAACATCGGTACTCCTGATGATGTGAAAGGCGTTCTTGAAAATGGCGGGGAAGCAGTGGGCCTTTACCGTACAGAATTCCTTTACATGGGAAGAGATCAGCTGCCTACAGAAGATGAGCAGTTTGATGCATATAAAACGGTTCTTGAGCGTATGGAAGGAAAATCAGTTGTCGTGCGGACACTTGATATTGGCGGAGACAAAGAGCTTCCTTACCTGCATCTTCCTAAAGAAATGAACCCGTTCTTGGGATACAGAGCGATTCGTCTTTGCCTTGAAGAGCAAGAAATCTTCAGAACACAGCTTCGCGCGCTGCTTCGTGCAAGTACATACGGAAACCTGAAAATCATGTTCCCTATGATTGCGACAGTTAACGAATTTAAAGAAGCAAAAGCGATCCTTCTTGAAGAGAAAGAAAAGCTTGTCAAAGCGGGACAGACTGTATCTGACGATATTGAAGTCGGTATGATGGTTGAAATTCCGTCAACTGCAGTCATCGCTGATCAGTTTGCTAAAGAAGTTGATTTCTTCAGTATTGGAACAAACGATTTGATTCAATACACAATGGCTGCTGACCGTATGAATGAGCGTGTATCTTATCTGTATCAGCCATACAACCCTGCAATCCTTCGCTTGATTACACTCGTAATTGAAGCGGCACACAAAGAAGGAAAATGGGTTGGCATGTGCGGAGAAATGGCTGGAGACGAAATTGCGATCCCGATCCTTCTCGGCTTAGGCTTAGATGAGTTCTCAATGAGCGCAACTTCTATCCTTCCGGCAAGAACACAAATCAGCAAATTGTCTAAACAAGAAGCTGAGTCATTCAAAGAGAAAATTTTATCTATGAGCACGACAGAAGAAGTTGTTGCGTTCGTAAAAGAAACATTCAAGTAATGTATACAAAAACCAGACGGCCTTCGGCCTGTCTGGTTTTTTTCATAAGCAAGGGTATAGAAGGGCACAATAACATGGCGAGGAGGGATAGTATGTCAAACCAATTTAACGCAGGAGATACAGTGTACGTGATCTACAGAAATCCGCACGCCGCCAATGTTGCCCATATTAAGGAAGCTGAAATTATGCACCATCCATACCATGAAGGTGAGCTTTCCCTGTTTATTTTTGAAACTTATCATCCGTTTGCAGAGGATGATGCTGTGTTTGCAAGCTATGAAGAAGCGAAATCACTTTACAAAGAACTATTTGATATCGATCCATACGAGTAACAAGGAAATCATTACAACTCATATCCTTTCCGTCTTATGAGAAAAGTAACGGTAGTAAAGGAAAAGGATGTGGCATTATGCAGAACCCATTTGTTCCGCAGCTTGTGTATATTGAACCGAGAGCGCTGGAATATCCGCTGGCTCAAGAATTACAGGATAAATTTGAGAACATGGGCATTGAAATCAGAGAAACGACATCCCACAATCAGGTGCGTAATATTCCAGGGAAAAATCATCTTCAGCAATATCGCAACGCGAAATCAACTTTAGTCATCGGTGTCAGAAAAACATTAAAGTTTGACTCTTCCAAACCCTCGGCTGAATACGCCATTCCGTTTGCCACAGGCTGTATGGGGCATTGCCATTACTGCTACCTGCAAACAACCATGGGGTCAAAGCCGTATATCAGAACCTATGTAAACGTTGAAGAGATATTAGACCAGGCTGATAAGTATATGAAGGAGCGCGCGCCAGAGTTCACAAGGTTTGAAGCCTCATGTACGTCAGACATAGTAGGAATTGATCATCTGACACACTCGCTGAAGCACGCCATTGAACATTTTGGACAAAGTGAGCTCGGAAAACTGAGATTTGTAACGAAATTTCATCATGTCGATCACCTATTAGACGCAAAGCATAACGGGAAAACGAGATTCAGATTCAGTATTAATGCCGACTATGTGATTAAAAACTTTGAGCCGGGAACCTCACCTCTTGATAAACGGATAGAAGCCGCAGTAAAAGTTGCAAAAGCAGGATATCCGCTAGGCTTTATTGTTGCACCGATTTATATTCATGAAGGCTGGGAAGAAGGATACAGACATTTGTTTGAAAAACTTGATGCTGCTTTGCCGCAGGATGTCAGACATGATATTACGTTTGAATTAATTCAGCACCGTTTTACAAAGCCGGCCAAACGAGTGATTGAGAAGAATTATCCAAAGACAAAGCTCGAATTAGATGAAGAAAAGCGGCGTTATAAATGGGGTCGTTACGGAATCGGGAAATATATTTATCAGAAAGATGAAGAGCATGATCTTCGGGAAAAGCTTGAATCCTATATTGATACTTATTTCCCTAATGCGAAAATCGAATATTTCACTTAAACGGGCTGTGATGATGAACAGCTCGCTTTTTTATAAAAAGGATTTTTTCATTTCATTAAAACGCCGAAATTCAATGATTCTTTATCCTCTAAATAATTGCAGACTAGACGAATCGGTGAACGCCGGGGGAGAAGGGACAGCATAGGGCCTTTTTTTCCTGCATTCATCACATCTTCAACGTATCGTACAGCGCTGATCTCGTGTGCGTATTTATGATAAAAAGGAATACGCCCGCCGCCTAGAAGGCGCTCGAGCCGTTTGTCAACAGTCAGCTCATACATCGTGTTCATCAGCCATTTTCCGATTCCAAGCTTCCGATACTGAGGAGAAACTGAAATATCCACTACATATAAAGGATTTCCATGAGGATCATGATTTTTAATTGATCCGCTGTCTGTCGCGCGCCCATGTATGGTCAGAAGATTCAGGCTCAAAATGTACGATAAGGGCGGTCATAGAACCGACAATTCAGCCATTGACCAGCGCGCATAAAGCGCCCTCCGGAAAGGCTTTGATGTGGTGTCAAGCTGTTCCTCTGACCACAACAATTCTTCAGAAAACGGAGGAGGAAAACAATCTTTTTGAAGAGAAATCAGCCCTTTTATGTCAGTCTCCGAATAGTTTCTGATGGAAGAGCCTCAAATTTTCTGCCGTTGTGCACGTACTGTGTTTTCGTATGATCATCACCCTCCTTATGTTGTTTTCATCATATTGAGGGCTGAATTTTCAGTAAATACATTTCAATGTTCATATAATTTATTTTTTGATTATTCATCTTTCAAACAAAAGGGCCGATATAGAAATTAGGAGGGGATTGGTTTGTTTAAAAAACTTCATATAAAGATTGCTGTTTTTGTTTCGATCATGTTAATTGTCACAGTTGTTCTTTTAGTGCTGTCTTCTTATCTGACGCTGAAACCGATGATTACAGAGGATGGGAAAAATACAACTCAAAACGTGACGCAGTCACTTGAACAAAATATTGAATTGCAATTAAAGAGTTATGCCATATCGTTATCGAGATTGGCTAATGGGGAATTAACTCGTACATTTGTAACAAAACCAAGTAAAGAAGCTTCTCGGCTGTTTAACGATGATATTAAACAAATCAAAGATAACGATGATTATGTTGCGATGGCTTACATAGGCACCGCAAAAAAAGAAATGTTTACATATCCGAAAGCTGATTTTGCTGATGATTATGATCCGACATCGAGACCATGGTATAAGCTTGCAGCTGAAACCCCGGACCAAGTCGTTTGGACGGAACCTTATCAAGATGTCGTGACAGGAGATATGATTGTCACAGCATCGAAAGCGGTTCTTGACGGGCAAAAAGTGATGGGGGTTGCCAGCTACGATTTGAAACTCTCTGCCATCCAGAGCATGGTCAATAAACAAAAGGTGCCCTACAAGGGATTTGCCTTTTTAGCTGATGCGAGCGGCAATCTTTTAGCACATCCGTCAAACCAAGGAAAAAACATATCAAAGGATCAAACACTGAAAACCATTGCATCTGAGAAAAAAGGGATACAGGATGAAAATGGGAAAATGATTGTGTACCAAACGATTGGTGAAACGGGCTGGAAAGTCGGAACGCAATTTGATACCGATAAATTAATGTGGATTTCCGATAAAATGAATCAGGCGAATCTTTGGATATCATTGATAGCGCTTGTCGCTACGATCATTCTCAGCTACTTCCTGGCCAAAACGATAACCGGTCCGATACAGCAGCTGATCGCAAAAACGAAGGCAGTTTCCGAAGGCGATTTAACCGTTCATGCTGAATCAAAATCCAAGGATGAAGTCGGGATTTTAACAAGAGATTTTAATCAGATGGTTGGAAATATGAAGGATATGGTTGAACAAGTGAGACTATCTTCAGGGAAAGTATCTGATACCTCTGAGCAGTTAACAGTTGTCTCTGCGGAAACAAATGAAACAAGCGGTCAAATTGCAAAAGCGATTGAAGAAGTAGCCGCAGGGGCATCAGAACAGGCTTCTGAAGTAGAGACTATTAACGAAAAATCAGAAAGTCTGTCAACTAAAATCAGACAAATTGCTGCGGAGGCAGGCGGAATGAAAGAACGCTCAAAATCGTCTGAGAATGCAAGCTATAAAGGACTTGACGCGCTCGGCCAGCTGCTGATGAAGTCAAACGAAGCCAACACGGAAACGAAAAAGGTTGAAACGATGCTGCTTGATTTAGAAAATCAAACAAAGAATATCGAAGAAGTCGTTACAGCTATTTCAAATATTTCTGATCAAACGAACTTGCTTGCTTTAAATGCCAGCATTGAGGCAGCCAGAGCCGGAGAAAGCGGACGCGGCTTTGCCGTCGTAGCTGAAGAAGTGAGAAAGCTTGCCGAGCAATCAGCGCTTTCTACAAAGCATATCAGCGAGACTGTGAAGCTTATCCAGGTTGAGACGAAAGAGGCCTCTCACGCAATGGTTGAGGCAAGCAGAATGAATGATGAACAAAACAGTGCCATTCATGAGACTGGAGAGGTATTAAACACGATTACCGTGGAAATGCAGTCACTGGTTCAAGGCATTGATCACATTTACGAAGAAATTCAAAGAATGAGTGAAGAGCAGCTCGCGATTTCTGAAGCGATTCAAAGTATTTCAGCCATATCACAGGAATCGGCAGCTGCAGCAGAGGAAGTCAATGCATCAACTGATGAACAGCTGATCACCCTTGATAAAGTCAAACACTCAACGGAAACATTAAAGCATGCAAGCCAAGAGCTAATGAGCACAATTACGAAATTCACATTGTAATCCAATTAAATCCCCAAAAACTTGGGGATTTTTTTATTTTAAGAGTTACTATAAGATAAATAGATATGGTAGTCTAGAAAATGAAGGAAATATGATAAATTTTAACTAAAATCAAAACGAAACATCTGGGAGGAATGACCTTGAAAAAAACAATTGGTTTTATCGGTCTTGGAGTGATGGGAAAAAGCATGGCATCACATATTCTGAATGACGGCCATCCTGTATTGGTGTACACCCGGACAAAAGAAAAAGCAGACAGCATACTGCAAAAAGGCGCAGTATGGAAAGAAACAGTCAAAGATCTTTCAAAAGAAGCGGATGTTATCATCACAATGGTCGGCTACCCTAGTGATGTTGAAGAAGTGTATTTTGGAAGCAACGGAATTATTGAAAATGCAAAAGAAGGCGCGTATCTCATTGATATGACCACATCTAAACCTTCGCTTGCGAAGAAGATTGCTGAAGCAGCCAAAGAAAAAGCATTGTTCGCTTTAGATGCCCCTGTTTCCGGCGGAGATATCGGTGCACAAAACGGAACACTCGCGATTATGGTTGGCGGAGAAAAAGATGCATTTGAAGTCTGCATGCCGATTTTCTCTTTAATGGGAGAAAATATTCAATATCAAGGACCGGCTGGAAGCGGACAGCATACCAAAATGTGTAATCAGATTGCAATCGCAGCCGGCATGATCGGTGTGGCGGAAGCGATGGCATATGCTCAAAAATCAGGCCTGCAGCCGGAAAATGTCCTGAAAAGCATCACAACGGGCGCAGCCGGAAGCTGGTCATTGTCAAATCTTGCTCCCCGTATGCTGCAAGACAACTTTGAACCGGGTTTTTATGTGAAGCATTTTATTAAAGATATGGGAATTGCGTTGGAGGAAGCGGAATTAATGGGAGAAGAAATGCCAGGCTTGTCCCTTGCGAAATCCTTATATGACAAGCTCGCTGCACAAGGCGAAGAAAACAGCGGGACTCAAAGTATATATAAGCTTTGGGTGAAATGAAAAAAGATTGCCTGTACGGTACAGGCAATCTTTTTTGTATTATTTTCCGATAAATTGCTGTGTCCAGATGCTTCCGGACTCAACGTAACCGACACCAATATGAGTAAAGTTAGCGTTTAGAATGTTTTTTCTGTGTCCTTCACTGTTCATCCAAGCTTTTACTACATCTTCTGGTGTTTTTTGACCCTTAGCGATGTTTTCACCTGCTGTTTTATAGCTGATACCGAAAGATTTCATCATATCAAACGGTGAGCCGTAAGTCGGGCTTTGGTGATCAAAATAGTTCTTGTCTTTCATATCTTGAGATTTTGCGCGTGCAGATTTGCTTAACGTTTCATCAATTTGAAGCGGCTTTAAGCCTTGTTTTTGTCTTTCTGCATTTGTAAGCTCAACAACTTTTTTCTCATACGCGCTTACAGATGAAGGCGCAGATGTTGTTTTGTTTGTTTTTTCAGCAGCAGCAGGTGCTTTAGCAGCAGTGTTTTTTTCAGCAGCTGCCTTTTCTGTAGTTTTTTGCGCAGGTTTTGCAGTCTCTGTCTTTTGAACATCCTGAATGTTCATGTTAGATTGCTTCGCATGTTTTTGAAGAAGCTGCTTAAGCTCTTTTTCATTTGCAGCGTTTAATGTTTTGATATTTGTTTTAATATGAAGTTTTTTGACTATATCGTTAAGGGACATGTTTTGCACTGTGTTCCCCATTTTCACCTTTACCACATGCTGGCAGGAGAGTTCTTTCGCTGATGCTTGCTGTACGCCCCCGAATGTGAATAATCCAACCGCAGCGGCAGCAGATAAAATAAATGCTTTCTTCATTAGTTCATAACCTCCTAGAGTTGTTTGTTGCTACAAAAAAATCATAACATAGCTTTTTTGTCATAAAGTATCCATCACTTCCCTTTGACAAAGAGAGATTGTCATTTTTGTAACCAATGTGTGCTGAATCCTTGAAAAGAAGGGAATCAGCTGCAAATCATGTTTTATCACACTGTTACATGTCTTCCTTTTTTTTGAATCGTTAGTTAAATTTAAATATGCTTTTATATTGACAGCTTTTTTTATCCCTTTTTGCTGTAACAACTATTACAAAGGTGTTACAATTAATCTCAGTATATGTAAATATATTGAATGATTTGAGAGGGGTAACCAGAAGTGACTGAAATAGGACGTGAACCAAAGAAAAAGAGCAAAGGAAACAGAGCCATCAGAATGAACCTTTTTTTCCTTGCTGTCTTTCTTCTATTCACTGCATTAATCTTTAAGCTTGGCGTTGTTCAAATTGTTGAAGGCGAACAGCATGAAGAAGACGCTGAGATAGCAAATGCAAAAACAGCGTATTATCCCGCACCTCGAGGGAAGATGTATGACAGAAATCAGAAAGTTGCTGTCGATAACCAGAGCGTGCCTGAAATTGTGTATGTTTCAACATCGAGCACAAAAACAGAGGATAAAATCAAAACAGCGAAGAAGCTTGCTGCTTTCATTCATATTGATACCGAATTTTTGAAGGATAGAGATTTGCGTGATTACTGGATCGCATCCCATCCGAAAAAAGCTGCCGCTCTGCTTAAGGAATCTGAAAGCAATCTGAAAGGGGCCCAGGCTTACAAGCTCCAAATTGAGCGTGTTTCGGATGAAGATTTGAAGGCTATTCAGCGAAATGACGAAGAAATGAAAATCGCTGCGATATATACAAGGTTTTCAAGCGGTAATGCTTACGAACCTCAAATCGTAAAGGCGATGAACCCAAATGAAAGCAACAGCAATGGAAAAAACGGAACGCTGCTTGATGAGAAGAAAAGCTCCAGCCAAAGACCAAAAAATGACTTAACATATGATGAAATTTCAATTGTTTCTGAGCATTTAGAAGAGCTTCCGGGAATTGACATCGTAAACGATTGGACACGAAAATATCCTTATGACAAAACCCTCTATTCCGTTTTCGGAGGCGTCACAACACCTGAACAGGGCCTGCTGAGCGACCGGAAAGATTTCTACTTAACAAGAGGCTATGCGAATAATGACAGAGTGGGGAAAAGTTATTTAGAGTATCAATATGAAGACTACTTAAATTCCCATAAAGAAAAAGTGCAATACGTAGAAGACAATAAAGGAAATGTCGTCAGCCAAAAAACCATTGATAAAGGCAGCAGGGGATACGATCTTCGGCTTTCTTTCGATATGGAGCTCCAGGCAAAGATAGAAAAGATTATTGAAGAAGAAGTGAGAAACAGCCGTGCACGCGGAAACTATATGCTTGACAGAGCCTTTGTTGTGATGATGGACCCGAATAACGGCGATATTTTGTCGTTGGCAGGAAAAAAGATAGATTTAGAAACAAATAAAACGCAAGATTATGCGATAGGTGCATTTACGACCCAATATGAAATGGGTTCAGCAGTAAAGGGCGCCACCGTTCTTGCCGGCTATCAGGACGGGATTCCGCATTATAAATATTTTGTTGATACACCTCTGTATTTTGCAGGTAACAACAGACCGAAAAAATCCTATACCAACATGGGAACGATCAATGAATTAACCGCTTTACAAAAAAGCTCAAATGTATATATGTTTAATGTCGCCATGCACATTGCAGGTGTAACATATAAGCCGCATGGACCTCTGCCCGCTGATCAGAAGGATTTGAATAAAATGAGAAATTATTATAGCCAGTTTGGCCTGGGCGTAAAGACAGGTATTGATCTGCCGCAGGAATCAGCCGGTATGCAAACCACGCCTGAAACTGTAGGGGGGTTAATTTTAGACTTGGCAATCGGTCAATACGATACATACACACCGCTTCAAATGGCGCAGTATATCTCAGTAATCGCCAATGGAGGCTATCGTGTTCAGCCTAGAATCGTTACAAGTATTCATGAGCCAGGCAAAAAAGACCAGCTTGGCAAGGCGATTGAACATAGAAAAGCTAAAGTACTAAATAAGATCAACAATTCAGAGAGTGATTTGAAGCAAGTGCAAACAGGTATGAAATTAGTCACTTCTTCAGGGACAGCTAAAAATACGTTTACAGAAGACGTATCAGGGAAAACGGGAACAGCCGAAACATTTTACTACGGCACGAACCGTAATTGGTGGGGGAAAAGCACATATAACCTAACTTTTGTAGGCTATTACCCGTCGAAAAATCCAAAAGTGGCTTTCAGTGTTGTTGTACCTTCTGTAGCAAACGACCACGACCCAATTAACAAACTCATTGCCAAAAGAGCTATTCACGCTTACGCAGAGCTCGAAAAGAAACACAATAAAAAGTAAAAAGAGGGTGCACATCTGAAAGATTGTGCGCCCTTTCATTTATTCAAAAATTGACGTTCACTATAAGAATAGAAGGAGAATACTCATTTTCTAGCGAATCATACTAGGTAAAAGTCAATCTGTATATGTGAAATAAGATGATCATGCAAAGGAGGGATTCTGTGGAACAGGATACGCAGCATGTTAAACCATTTCAAACAAAAACCGATATTCATGCAGTCTTGGCCTCTAATGGACGCATCATTTATATATCTGCCAACTCCAAACTGCATTTGGGCTATCTCCAAGGAGAGATGATCGGATCATTCCTCAAAACGTTCCTGCATGAGGAAGACCAATTTTTAGTTGAAAGCTATTTTTATAATGAACATCACCTGATGCCGTGTACCTTTCGTTTTATAAAAAAAGACCATACAATTGTGTGGGTGGAGGCTGCGGTAGAAATTGTTACGACAAGAGCTGAGCGGACAGAACGGGAAATCATTTTGAAAATGAAAGTTCTTGAAGAAGAAACAGGCCATCAATCCCTAAACTGCGAAAAACATGAAATCGAGCCTGCAAGCCCGGAATCGACTACATATATAACGGATGATTATGAGCGGTTAGTTGAAAATCTCCCGAGTCCGCTATGCATCAGTGTCAAAGGCAAGATCGTCTATGCAAACAGCGCAATGCTTTCAATGCTCGGAGCGAAAAGCAAGGATGCTATTATTGGCAAATGGTCCTATGAATTTATTGAAGAAGAATATCACGATATCGTGAAAAACAGGATTATACGAATGCAAAAAGGAATGGAAGTCGGAATGATTGAACAGACGTGGAAAAGGCTTGATGGCACACCTGTTCATTTAGAAGTGAAAGCGTCCCCGACCGTCTACAAAAACCAGCAGGCTGAACTGCTGCTGCTGATCGACATCTCTTCAAGAAAAAAATTCCAAACTATCCTGCAAAAAAGCCGTGAACGATATCAGCTGCTCATTCAAAATTCAATCGATACCATTGCGGTGATTCATAATGGAAAATGGGTGTTTATGAATGAGTCGGGAATTTCACTGTTTGAAGCGGCTACCTATGAGGATTTAATTGGCAAAAACATATATGATCAGCTGCACCCTTGCGATCATGAGGACGTAAAAGAGAGAATTCAAAACATCGCCGAGCAAAAAACAGAATCAGAAATTGTCAAGCAATCCTGGTTCACCTTCCAGAACAGGGTCATTTATACGGAGATGGTCTGCATTCCGACGACCTTTTTTGGTGAAGCGGCTGTCCAAGTCATTCTTCGGGACATTTCTGAGAGAAAACAAACAGAAGAATTGATGCTGCAATCGGAAAAATTATCAATCGCAGGGCAGCTCGCGGCGGGAATCGCCCATGAGATCCGCAACCCGCTGACAGCGATCAAAGGATTTTTGCAGCTGATGAAACCGACAATGGAAGAAAATGAACATTACTTTGATATTGTGTTTTCTGAACTCAGCCGCATTGAATTAATACTCAGTGAGCTTCTCATGCTGGCGAAACCCCAGCAAAATGCCGTTAAAGAATATTTGAACCTGAAAAAATTAATTGGTGAGGTCTCGGCCCTGCTGGAAACGCAGGCAAATTTGAATGGCATTTTTATCAGAACCAGCTATGAAAGAGACAGCATTTATATCAACGGGGATCAGAATCAATTAAAGCAGGTATTCATTAATTTAATTAAAAATGCGGTTGAATCAATGCCTGACGGGGGAACAGTAGACATTATCATAACTGAGGATGAGCATTCTGTTCATGTCACTGTCAAAGATGAAGGGGAAGGCATACCGGAAAAGGTGCTGAACCGAATTGGAGAACCATTTTTAACGACAAAAGAAAAAGGCACGGGGCTTGGACTGATGGTTACATATAATATCATTGAAAATCATCAGGGAGTCATCCATGTAGACAGCCAGCCGGAAAAAGGCACAGCGTTTAAAATTTCATTTCCAAAAAAATAAAACAACGGCTTAAACGCCGTTGTTTATCGTCTGCATGGATTCCCGTTTTTTTAATACAAATATTTCTAAGCGGTCCAGCCCTTCTCTTAGCGTGTCCAGCGAGTATGCGAAAGACAGTCTCACATATCCTTCACCATACTTTGAGAATGAGCTGCCCGGCACGAGTGCCACACCAGCATCCTCCAAAAGAGCCATACTAAAATCAAATGAAGACATTCCAAATGATTTAATAGAAGGGAAGATATAAAACGCGCCTGACGGTTTGACAACGTCAAGTCCCATGGAAACAAGGCGGTCATACACATAGTCCAGACGTTTTTTGTATTGTTCCCTCATAATCAGGGCGTCGTCAAAACCGTTTGTCACAGCTTCAAGCGCGGCTTTTTGAGAAATCGATGACGCACATGACACATTGTATTGATGAACCTTTAAAATGTGCTTTGCGATGTTTTTCGGCGCGAATAAAAATCCAATTCTCCAGCCAGTCATGCTGTGTGATTTTGACAAGCCGTTAATGACAATCGTTTGATCCCGCAAATGCGTAGCAATGGAGTAATGCGGTCTGTCATATGTTAATTCACTGTATATTTCATCAGACAATACGAAGACATTTCTGCCTTTTAAAAGGGCGGCGATGCTTTTCAGCTCTTCATCAGATAAAGTCACACCGGTAGGATTTGACGGATAAGGAAGCACGACACACTTGGTGTTAGGAGTCAGAGCATCTTCAATCAGGCGGGCAGTAAGCTTAAAGCCGTGTGACCTGGTATCAACAATAACAGGCTTAGCGCCGCACAAATTGATAATAGGTTCATAGCCTGGATAAATCGGGCCCGGCATAATCACTTCATCACCGGGCGATAAAATCGTCCGGAATGCAGCATCAATGGCTTGACTTGCGCCTGTTGTGATGATGATTTCAGATTCAGCATCATAGTTGAAATCCGCTTTTTTCTTCATATAAATCTGTACTGCTTGTCTCAGCTCAAGATAGCCGGCGTTCGGAGTATATGACGTCACGTTTTCATCAATGGCTTTTTTTGCGGCAGCTTTCACATGATGCGGCGTAAAAAAATCAGGCTGGCCGATTGTAAGTGAAATGACATCTTCGTGTTGAGCTACAAGATTTGAGAATTTGCGTATTCCTGAAATTTCAATCTCTCTTGCTTTCGGATTCAGCAAATGTTCCATAATTCATCACCTTAACAAATATAATGAGTTTATCCTATTTTACCACTAGCTGACCATTTGTCATCTTTTTAGCCGATATATTTCGATTGTATGCACCTTTTTTCTAAACATACCTTTCTTTACAGAAAAAAGAAGACAACCAGCGCTTTGATTGTCTTTATTGTATCATGTTCTATTATTGTTTATATGTGCCGATTTCATTAATAACCATAATCAAAATGAAGGTCTTTGTGCCAAATCATATACGGGGGATGCTCTTCTTGAAGGTCAGCTGATTCTTTCTTCATATCCAGGTAAGTCTCTTCACTGATATCTTCTAAAACAGTCATTTCATTTACTTTAAATATTACTAAGGTACCCATTATTTACACCCTTCTTTGGAAAAATCCTTGACTATTTTATCACTGCTAGTTGGAAAGTCAATGGTTATTAGGAAAAAAGTTTCTTTTTTTAAGAAACGCGGCAAGACGCTATACGAATCCGATTTTGAAGAGCCATGCCATTCACTTTTTACAATTTACGCCGATATATACAGTACAATACTGAATGCGAATAGCGAGGGATTGAAGTGTCGTTACAACAATACGAGATTTTATTGGATTCTGGTACAAATGAATTAGAAATTGTGAAGTTTGGCGTGGGCGATAATGCTTTCGGAATTAACGTCATGAAGGTAAGGGAAATTATTCAGCCAGTCGAGGTGACAACAGTGCCTCACTCCCATCAGCATGTAGAAGGCATGATTAAGATCAGAGGAGAAATTCTCCCTGTGATCAGCCTCTTCTCATTTTTTGGAGTTGAGCCTGATGGATCAAAAGACGAGAAATATATCGTGACTGAATTTAATAAACGGAAAATTGTTTTCCATGTCGGCTCTGTTTCTCAAATTCACAGAGTATCCTGGGAAGCAATTGAAAAGCCGACATCGTTAAATCAAGGAATGGAGCGGCACCTTACCGGAATTATTAAGCTCGAAGACTTGATGATCTTTTTGCCTGACTATGAAAAAATTATTTATGACATTGAATCAGACTCAGGTGTGGATACGTACAATATGCATACCGAGGGCTTTGATCAAAGAAGAGCTGATAAAAAGCTTATCATTGTAGAGGACTCACCGCTTTTGATGCGTCTTTTGCAGGATGAGTTAAAAGAAGCAGGGTACAACAATGTTTCTTCGTTTGAAAACGGAAAAGAGGCTTATGAGTACATTATGAACCTTGCTGAAAACGAAACGGATTTATCAGAACAGATTGATATGATCATCACTGATATTGAAATGCCAAAAATGGACGGACACAGGCTCACAAAGCTGTTGAAGGAAAATCCGAAAAGCTCAGAAGTCCCGGTTATGATTTTCTCATCGTTAATTACCGATGATTTGCGTCACCGCGGAGAAGTCGTTGGCGCAGATGAGCAAATCAGCAAGCCTGAGATCAGTGATTTGATTAAAAAAGTGGATACGTATGTTATCGAATAAATAAAAACAGCCGATGCCCGAAGGGGCACGGCTGTTTTTATTTTAAAAGTAACTCTCGCCGAGTTTTTTAAAGACGGGTTTATGATAAGCTGGCTGCTGGCGATTTGTCACAAGCGGCTTTTCTTTCATGCCGACATATTCTTGCAATAGGTGTTTCGCCTTTGTTAAAGACATTTGAGCTTTAGGATTTCGGTACGATTGATTAAGTGTACCTAAATGCGGAAGATGTTCGAAGTCTTCTTTAGTTGGAGGCATGTGAAAATAGTAGTCTCCGATTGAGATAAGCACGTCCGATTGCTGTTGGCTGAACCTTGGATTTTTTGAAAAATGAAGCCCTATTTTCTTTCCTTTACCTTCTTTGACAAGCTTTTGCAAAGCCCGTTTTTTCAGCAGATATAGGTATTTAGGGTTGGGGGCGGTTTTTGCATGGCGGTTCACTGTGTAAACTGCTTTTGAAAGATTTTCTACGGTTGGCTGCAGATCTTTCGTATATGCATGGTCGTCCATTATTTCTCTCCTTTGCTCTTATCAAGTTCTATATGATTAGATTATACTTTTTTAAAGTTGAAATGCAAATATTGATTGTAAAAATGCGCTTTTTTCTGAGAAAAAAAACGCATTTATAACCTATATTATACAGATCTTGCTTTCTTTTTGGGCTGCTCTTGAAATGCTTCTTGAACATTCACTTCCACAGCCTGTGCACTGTATTTTGGCAGTGCTACAAAATAAAAAATAAAAACAATCAAGGTGATAACGCCCATGCCGTAATAAAGATAATCAATGTTTGAAACGAACTTAGGGAATAACAGCGCAACTAAGCCGAGTGTCAGAGACTGTGCAAACATCATAAAAGGGTCCTGCAAGCCGCTTACACGTCCCATCAGCTTAGGGTGAACAATCTTTGGCATCCAGCCTCCGATAGCAATGTTGACCGGTCCGATGCACATTCCCAGGGCAAAGGATGCCGCGTAATAGACCCATAAAACATTTGTATAGCCGAGGACGAAAATCAACAAACCTGCAATGAAAATCGGTATCGACATTAAAAAGTGCGGCTTCACTTTTCTAGAGATGATCGTGCCGATTACACTTCCCGCCAGCAGCCCAACCCCGAGTGCGATCGTAAATACAGACGTGTGCCACTCATAACGGTCAGGCGCCAATCCGTATTTCATTGTAAACATTGGTAATACGGCGAATCCTCCGTTGACAAATCCAAAAATGAAGAAACCGAAAATCAGAGATGCCAGCAGTTTGTTTTTTGAAATATAGAGAATGCCTTCCCTAAAATCATTTATTGAATCTTTAACAGAAGCTTTTCTCCAGCTGAATGCACCGTTTGGCTGCCGGGCTTCTTTCGGAATTCGGCAGCTGCGGATCAGGAGCCCGGAAATGATAAAGCTGACAAAATCGAGAATAATGGCGCCTTCAATGCCGATTGTGTTGTACATAAAAGCACCTATTCCGACTCCGAACACCATAAAAATACTAAAAAGCATCTGATTAAGCCCAGCAGCTTTCGCATAATGCTCCTTCGGCAAAATGGCTTGTACTAAACTGTTTTCTGCCGGAAAGAAAAACTTCGTTACAGCGCTTCTGACAAATAAAATACAGAAAACAAGAGGAATATTGCCGGTAAATAAAGTGAAAAAAAGGACGACAGTCAGGCCTGCTCTAATCCAATCGCAGTTTTCCGCTACCTTTTTTCTGTCAAACCGGTCTGCGACGACTCCCACGATCAGAAATACAAATACGGTCGGGAGAGAATACATCAGCTCTGCCAAGGTCGTATATGAAGGCTGACTGCTGAAGCGGTCCAGCAAGAAAAAAGCAAATGCCATGTTGCCTACTGTCGTGCCCATTTGAGAAGCGAGTGCTGCGAAAAATAGACGAACAAAATTACGATTTTTAAATATATCCATAAAAACGCTCCTTACCCTAAAGGTCCCACTTTATCATATTATAAACCGCCTGTTTTTGAAACAAATAAGAAAACATTACCGGTTAATGGTGACTCTTGTTCCGTTTGGCACAATTGAAGCGAGTTCGATCACGTCTTTGTTATGCATGCGAATACAGCCTTTAGAAACAGCCTTGCCAATCGAAGCGGGATTATTCGTCCCGTGTATTCCATAGTGCTGTTTTGAAAGGCTTAGCCAATAAGCGCCAAATGGGCCGCCGGGCTTGCGCTGGCGGTTAATAATGTAAAACTCGCCAGTAGGCGTTTGCGTTAGTATTTTACCAACGGCGATGGGATAGGTTTTCATGATTTGATTATTCTGGAACAGCGTAAGGGTCTTCGCTCCGATTGAGACTGCAATATGATACGGAATCGTATTAGGGTCCGGCAGGCCGGGTATGACAATGGACTGTCCCGCAGTGATCCCTGCCTGCAGTGACGGATTAGCCTGTATTAATGCAGCGGTGCTGATTCTGAAATCAGCTGCGATGCTGTTCAGTGTATCACCTTGCTTCACCTGGTACGTAAGCAGTTTCCTCATCCTCCTTTTTTACTTATAAGTATTGATGAGGAGTCCATCCTGCTACATTAATTTATGCTTTTTAAGGTAAAGACAGTGATTTCAGGTTTGGCTAGAAACCGCAAAGGCAGTCTGGTCATCCCAAGGCCGCGGTTTACGTAAATATGAGTGCTGCCTGTTTGATACATTCCTTCTGTGTAGACCTTTCCATATGGAGGCGTAATAATCGGTCCGTAAAAAGGCAGCTGAATCTGGCCGCCGTGTGTATGCCCAGAAAGCTGAAGATTCACCGGATACCCTGTTGTTTTCAAGGCTGCATCTGGTTCATGGACGAGCAGAATGGAAAATAGTCTGTCACTTAGTCTTGAGAGGATGCCTTCATAATCTGGGTTTCCGAGCATTAAATCATCAAGCGATGCAATCTCGATTTCGCTGCCATCTGCAAGCGACAATGTTTGATAGCCATTGCGGTATACAGTAAAACCGCCGGCCGTCATCAGGCTCTTGTAAACGGCAGTTCCATAGCCTCCGTGATCATGATTGCCGTAAATACAAAACTTGCCAAAGGGCGCATGTAGTTTTCTCAATAATGGAATGACTGCCTGGTGTTGCTGGTACGTATCAGGATTATCGATGATATCACCGGTAAAAACAATGAGATCAGGTTTACATTCATTAATTGACAGGATAACAGTCTTTAAATCTTCTAGAGTAAAAGAATCACTTAAGTGTGTATCACTGAACTGCACGATTTTAAAACCGTCAAATCCGTGCGGGATGAGAGAGTTTTTTATTGTGTGTTCGGTTGTCTCAATCATATGCGGCTCCAGATATCTGGCATAGCCGTAACCTCCGCAGGCCGTTAAAGCCCCGGCAGCAAGAGCACCGAACATTCCTTTCAAAAATTGCCTTCTGGATATCTTTTTCATTTCAAACCAACCTTTAATAGAGTTTTTCTATTATATCATCTGTATCTTGAAAAAATCTCATGTGAGCATGTACTGACAGAGGCAGGCATATAATGATAGAATAATATTGAATGAATACTCATTCATAACAGAGGGGGGAGAAACATGGAAAAAAAGACGGTTATTATTACCGGCGGGTCAAGCGGCATGGGAAAGGCGATGGCAAAAAAACAGGCTGAATTAGGCTGGTATGTCATGGTGACAGGACGGAACCAGGAAGCACTAGAGGATACGAAAAGAGAAATTGAGACCTTTGAGGGGCAAGTCGCCTGTTTTCAAATGGATGTCCGTTCTGATTCAGCCGCTTCAGACATGATGACAGAAGCAATAAAAGCCTTTGGACGGCTTGATGCGCTGATTAACAATGCGGCCGGAAATTTTATTTGCCCGGCAGAAAAGCTGACACCAAATGGATGGAAAGCCGTTATTGAGATTGTTTTAAACGGCACATTCTTTTGCAGCCAAGCTGCAGCCAGACATTGGATCGAACAGCAACAGAAGGGTGTCATTTTAAATATGGCCGCCACATACGCTTGGGGAGCGGGAGCGGGGGTCGTTCATTCCGCTGCAGCCAAAGCAGGGGTATTGTCACTGACAAGGACGCTGGCCGTGGAGTGGGGGAGCCAATACGGAATCCGCACAAACGCGATAGCCCCCGGCCCTATTGAACGAACAGGCGGTGCGGAGAAACTATTTGAATCGGAAAAAGCGATGACCCGTACCATGAACAGTGTACCGCTCGGCCGGCTGGGCACACCGGAGGAAATCGCCGCTTTGGCTGCGTTTTTGCTTTCTGACGAAGCATCTTATATAAACGGGGATTGTATCACAATGGATGGAGGACAATGGCTGAATCCTTATCCGTTTTAAAGCATATTAATCTTTGGATTCAATGTGGTATAATCAGACAAAGATAGAGAAGCAGGTGATAACATGTTGGATCCACTTGATATTTTAACGAACATTGATGATGTCCTTCCATATTACCAGGCGATTTTCAGTGCCGAGGAACAGAAGATCATCGGATATGAGGTGCTTGGACGAATTCTGGCAGATTCAGAAATCCAAAGTCTCGGACCCTTCTTTTTAGACGCTGGGATACCCGAAGAATATAAATTAGAGGTTGATAACAGAATTATCCGCCAAGCTCTTGACTGCTTTTTAGAGGCCGATTCTGATCTGCTGATTTTTATGAATCAGGATGCCAATCTGCTGATGCTTGATCATGGTGAAAGCTTTCTGGAGCTTCTGAAAGAGTATGAAGCAAAGGGGATCGAACTTCATCGTTTTGTGCTTGAAATTACGGAGCACAATTTTGAAGGGGATATTGAACAGCTCTACCATATGCTTGCCTACTATCGTACATACGGAATTAAAATCGCAGTTGATAACATTGGGAAAGAAAGCAGTAACCTGGACAGAATCGCACTGCTTTCACCAGATCTGTTAAAAATCGATTTGCAGGCGCTTAAAGTATCACAGCCGTCACCGTCATATGAGCATGTGCTGTACAGTATATCTTTATTAGCGAGAAAAATCGGTGCGGCGCTGCTGTTTGAAGACATTGAAGCGAACTTCCAGCTTCAGTACGCTTGGAGAAACGGAGGCCGTTATTTTCAGGGGTATTACTTGTTGTCTCCATCTGAAAAGTTTCTAGAGAGAGATGTGTTGAAGCGAAGACTTAAGACTGAATTTCACCAATTTATTACACATGAGAAAAAGAAGCTTGAAACCGTCCATGAGCACTCTGAACAGTTTTACAAACGAGTGCATCAAGCTGTGATATCTTTAAGAAAAAACAATCTGTCTTCTGATGATGACTTTATTAAAAAGCTGGCGGAAGAGCTGACAGATTGCAGCTTTAGAATTTACATGTGTGATGAAGAAGGCGATCAGCTGACGGGAAATGTGTTCAAACAAGATGGAGAATGGATTTACCAGCCGGAATACGCGGAAAAGAATTGGAGCTGGCGTCCTTATTTTTTGGAGAACATTATGAGAATGAGAAATCTCAGAAAAGGGTTTTTCAGTGATCTGTACAGTGATTTGGAAACAGGTGAAATGATCAGGACGTTTTCGTATCCGATGGATCATCAGATGTATTTATTTATAGACTTGCCCTATTCTTATTTATATGAGCAGGATGGGTTGATTTAAGCGGCTGAAAGGCCGTTTTTTTTTATTAAATTGAAAAAAATATGTAAAAACGATTGACATTGATACTGATAATCATTATCATTTGTTTATAGAGAGAACCTACTCTCTGTTCCCCAACCCCTCTATCAGATCAAGATCCGAAAAAGCTTGGCGCTACCCCCGCCAAGTTTTTTTATTTACCAGAGCATAAGACAATCCACTGAAGCAATAAATCTTACTAGTGGAAAACGTTGAACGCCGGAGGAACAGAAATGGTAATTAGGAGCTGTGGGCTGTTGCTTTGATTTTCCCACGCCCCAATGCGGAAGCGGCCGTGCAAGGCCTATTAGGCAGCGAATTTCGCCGTGATGCCCACTCTGAATCATTCCATGTTCCAGTCGTTTAACTTTCGAAGCTAGAAGACATGAAAAACTGTTTTACGATCTCGTATCTCCAGTATGACGGTCCAGGAGTTTAACCTAGAGGGACTCGAAAAGGGCGGGCCGATTTCAGATTTCAGAGAACGCCGGAGGAATTTGCATCAGGAATATCAAAAGAAAATGTTTAGGAAGTTGCAAATAGGCTTTTTGATTCTGCGGGTATATCAAAAAAATCATAATTGTGTGCATGACATTCAAAAAAAAGCCTCAAACTAATTAAAAATCGTTTTTTCACTTTTTTTCTTTTCTTAAATTCAGCAGGGAAAATGCCATCCTGTCCGACTTTATGGTATGATGCTCAATAGAACTTGTATTATAATAAATACTTGTTGATTTGAAGTTGCTTTTTGAAAGGAGTCTTTTTTTAGAATGTCACAATTAATGGGTATCATCACACGGCTGCAAAGTCTGCAAGAAACAGCGGAAGCGGCTAACGAGCCAATGCAGCGTTATTTCGAAGTAAATGGTGAGAAAATATGCAGTGTTAAATATTTCGAAAAAAATCAAACGTTTGAGCTGACGGTTTTCCAAAAAGGTGAAAAACCTAACACATATCCGTTTGATAATATCGACATGGTTTCCATCGAAATCTTTGAACTTCTTCAGTAAGATTCCTGAAATAGGGGGAACCAGCTCCCGCTTCTGCAAAAAGTAATCGCAATAAACGATAAGGAACATACTTGTTTCATGGTTGTAAATCCTTGAAAAGGAGTGTCAGCATGGCTGATTCTTTTCTGTTTTATAATCTTTCAGAAGCACAGATGACCTTTCAAGATGTGATGGAGCGGCTTAAAGCCTTTATTCGAAAGGACCCCCGTTCCTCCTATGTGTTATCTATTGGAACTGATTCACAGGTTTACCGCGATTACACAAAGTTTATTACCGCATTACATTTGCATCGTACAGGCAAGGGAGCTTGGGGCTGCTTGAAAAATCATACAGTCGACAGACCCATACATAGCCTTCGGGAGAAGATTTCGTTAGAAACGGCGTACAGCCAAGAAACGGCCGCTTATATTCTTGATGGACACTTAATGGATATTACCGATCTGCTCCTGCCCTTTACCGGTGAGGGAGCGGATCTTACCTTTGAGGTTCACTTGGATATTGGGAAAAAAGGGCTTACAAAAGAACTGATTCAAGAAATGACAGGACGCATCACTTCCATGGGGATTGAGGCAAAAATTAAACCGGATTCATACACTGCCTTCAGCTATGCAAATCGTTTCACAAAATAATTCCGGCTGAAAAGCCAAGGGAATTGTCGAATTATGCGGTTGACGTTTGTTTTCTGATTACTTATTCTAGCGGTAGAGCTGAAAGTAAGTTGTCTTGCTTTCAGAGGTATTCAGTATAAAACAGGGGGCCTGATTGCGAATGAGTCTTATCGGTGAACGATTTACAGAAGAAGAACAAAAACTTCTGCTGAATATCCTGATCAACCATGAGTATGCTATCGAGCTTTTAAGCAGTGAGATCAACGATATAGAGACAGGAACCAAAAACGTTGACGGAACCACCTACAAAAAACTTGTAACACTATACGACCGATTTCGATTTGAAAATTAATGGAGCACTCTATAATTGATACTCGTATAAAGAGTATCTTTTTTATTGAAAGGAAACTTTTCGACAAATATTGATAAAGTTTATATTATTGTAGTATAGGGAATGTATTGTTGATGAAAATGAAAAGGGGTCGAAAACATGATAAGCTTACAATCAGACCAGCTTCTTGAGGCAACAGTCGGACAATTTATGATTGAGGCGGACAAAGTAGCGCACGTTCAAGTCGGCAACAACCTTGAGCACGCGTTATTAGTGTTGACAAAAACCGGATACACAGCCATCCCGGTTCTTGATGCTTCCTATCGTTTACATGGTTTAATCGGTACAAATATGATTATGAACAGCATTTTTGGGCTTGAGCGAATTGAGTTTGAAAAGCTTGACCAGATTACAGTTGAGGAAGTTATGCTGACAGATATTCCGCGCCTCCATATAAATGATCCGATTATGAAGGGATTCAGCATGGTCATTAATAACGGATTTGTCTGTGTTGAAAATGACGAACAGGTGTTTGAAGGGATTTTTACGAGAAGAGTGGTATTAAAGGAGTTAAATAAACACATACGGTCATTGAATAAGTAGGCTTTGCAGCCTATTTTCATTATATTGGCAGAGCAACAAAGAAAGCGCATACATATTTTAAACCGGAAAAGGACTTGAATCAGCCCCAGAGAATTCATTAGAATGGGAGATAAGAAAAACTTATTGATCATAAAAAGGAGGACGACATGCAGCTTCAAGAGCTTCATATGCTCGTAGTTTTAGCTGAGGAGTTAAATATGAGAAAGGCGGCGGATCGGCTTTTTGTATCTCAGCCGGCTTTATCTCAGCGTTTACAAACGATTGAAAAGGCGTGGGGCACAAAAATCTTTTTACGATCTCAAAAAGGATTAACGGTAACCCCAGCCGGTGAGAAAATCATTCAGTTTGCGAATGATGCAACGTTAGAGCAGGAAAGAATAAGAGAAAATATTGATGAGCTCGAAGGTGAAATTCACGGCACATTGAAGCTTGCTGTCGCCTCAATAATCGGCCAGCATTGGCTCCCTAAAGTCCTGAAGACGTATGTGGAAAAGTACCCGAATGCAAAGGTCTCGCTCATTACCGGCTGGAGCAGCGAAATGCTGAAAAGTTTATATGAGGATCAGGTTCATATCGGCATTATAAGAGGGAACCCTGAGTGGAAGGGCCGTAAAGATTACTTAATGACAGATCACCTGTATTTAGTGGACACTGAAATTTCCTGCATCGAAGATATTGCCCATACAGAACGGCCGTTTATCCAGTTTAAAAGCGACAGCACTTATTTTCAGGAAATTCAGCACTGGTGGCATCAAAAATTTAAAACGTCGCCAAAACAGACGATATTGGTTGATCAGATTGAAACGTGCAAACAGATGGCGCTGCATGGAATCGGTTATGCCATTTTGCCGTCAGTTACTCTTCAAAACGAAGATAAAGTCAATAAAATGCCTCTGTTAGACACAAAAGAGCATCCGATTGGACGGGATACATGGCTATTAGGCTATGAACCTGCCTTTGAGCTGAAGCAAGTTCAAGCTTTTGTTCAAGTCATAAAGGATATGCTGGATCAGGAAAATCCATTTTAAAAGACAGCGATATGCTGTCTTTTTTAATTTGTGTATTGACAATGAAAATCATTATCATTTAAAGTGATATATATGATATTGAAAATCATTATCAATTGATGAGGTGATAACATGGCTAAAGCCTTGATTACATATGCCAGTATGTCAGGAAATACAGAAGACATTGCGGCTGTTATAAGAGATACATTTCAGGAATATGAGTTGGACATTGACTGCATCGAGATAGATGATGCGGATGTATCTGCTCTGACATCCTATGATTACGTGCTGATTGGCACTTATACATGGGGAGACGGCGATTTGCCTTACGAAGCGGAGGACTTTTTTGAAGAGGTCAAACAGCTTCAGCTTAATGGCTTAAAAACAGCCTGCTTCGGATCTGGCGATTATTCTTATCCAAAGTTTTGTGAGGCGGTTAATTTGTTTAGTGCCATGCTGCAAGAGGCGGGGGCTGCTGTTTATCAGGAAACTTTGAAAGTCGAACTGGCGCCTGAAACAGAGGAAGATGTGGAAAGCTGCCGAGCGTTTGCGAGAGGTTTTCTTGCATGGGCAGATTATTTGAACAAGGAAAAAATCTATGTTTCATAAAGGAGCGACTGCTGTCACGGCATCGGTATTTTCTGGTTATTTTGTGGCGGTACAAAGAGAAGGCATTTTTCATTATTCTTTGGAGCAGGGCTGGAGAAAGCTTTTTCGTTTGAAAAGCAAAATACATTGCATCAGTTACATAGGGCCTTACTTATTTGGCGTCGGTGAAAAGGGCACGGTGATTCGCTCGTCTGACGAAGGGAAAACCTGGACGATATCGAGTTTTCCGACAAATGCAGCAGTGTGGGCGATTACCGGACGAAACGACGGGTTTGTCTGCGCTCACGGCAAGCATTGCATTTATGTATCGGATGATTTTGGGGTTTCGTGGCGCGTAGCCAAACCTTTTGCAGAATTTGATCACCCGCCTGTTATTCGTTCATTGTGTCTGCGCGGCGGCAGTCTTTTCATCGGCACGCAAATACACGAATATCTTGGAGGCATTTGGGCTTACGATTTTAAACGTGACACTGTCCAAATCGTTAAAAAGAAGAAACCCGGATGACGGCATCCATGCTCGTGTTCAATGAAAATTGGCTGGTGGCGGCGATGGGGTCTGTGAAAGGAAAGCACGGTGCTGTCACTGTACGGAATATGTTGACTGACGAAGAATTCACTATACAATCCAGCATGATTAGAAAAGAAGAATCATTCCTTGATATTTCAGAGGATGATGGAATTATATATGTTACAACAACGCAAGACGAAAATGGTTATTCGAGAATTTACCAGGCTGATCTCGGAGCCAGGTCGTTGAAATGGTTCGATACCGTTAAGGGGCATGGATGGAGAGTGGCCAATCGGAAAGAGAATTTCTTTTGTGCAGGCTTGTATGAATGTAAATTTGTCCAGCCGTACGAAGTTTCAGCAATGATTCATTAGAGGAGGAAAATAGAATTGGGGAAGATTTTGCTCGTTTATGCAACAATGTCAGGCAACACTGAAGCAATGGCAGATTTGATTGAGAAGGGGCTTCAAGAAGTGGAAGCGGAAGCAGACCGTTTCGAAGCGATGGATATTGATGATGCACAGGTGTTTAACGATTATGATCATATCATTATGGGAACCTATACGTGGGGAGACGGAGATCTGCCTGATGAATTTTTAGACCTTGCTGATGACATGGATGAGATTGATTTTTCCGGCAAAACATGCGCTGTATTCGGTTCCGGTGATACAGCATATGAATTTTTCTGCGGAGCAGTTGATACGCTCGAAGCAAAAATAAAAGAATGCGGAGGCGAAATTGTGCTGCCTTCAGTTAAAATCGAAAATAATCCAGAAGGTGAAGAAGAGGAAGAATTAATGGAGTTCGGGAGACAATTCGCAAAGAAAAGCGGATGCGCTGTCTAATCGCCCAATGGGAACTGCTAAAGCGGCTGTTCCTTTTTTTCTTGTTTTTGCATCTTTCCTTTGATACAGTAATGAGGTAGAAAATCAGGAGGAGGACTTTACATATGAAAATGATGGACGCAAATGAAATTATTTCATTTATTCAAAATAGTACAAAATCTACACCTGTAAAGGTTTACGTGAAGGGTGAGCTGGAAGGAATCAATTTCGGCGAATCTGCGAAAGCTTTTATCAACGGAAACACTGGTGTCGTTTTCGGTGAATGGAGCGAAATCCAAACAGCAATTGAAGAAAATCAAAGCAAAATCGAAGACTATGTGGTTGAAAATGACCGCCGCAATTCTGCGATTCCAATGCTTGACCTTAAAAATATCAAAGCGCGTATCGAGCCAGGCGCGATTATCCGTGACCAAGTTGAAATCGGTGATAATGCAGTCATCATGATGGGTGCCTCTATCAATATCGGTTCAGTCATCGGCGAAGGTACAATGATTGATATGAACGTTGTCCTTGGCGGACGAGCTACTGTCGGTAAAAACTGCCATATCGGAGCGGGTTCTGTACTTGCGGGCGTTATTGAGCCGCCATCCGCTCAACCGGTTGTTATTGAAGACGATGTTGTGATCGGCGCAAATGCTGTTGTTCTTGAAGGCGTAACAGTAGGTAAAGGAGCCGTTGTTGCTGCGGGCGCGATCGTCGTAAACGATGTTGAGCCATATACTGTCGTTGCGGGAACACCTGCTAAAAAAATCAAAGACATTGATGAGAAAACAAAAGGCAAAACTGAAATCAAACAGGAATTACGCCAGCTGTAATAAATCGTTTGATGAAAAAAGGCGTGGATGATATATCCACGCCTTATTCTTATAGGCAGGAGGAATGAAAATGAAGAAAGAGGAGCTCATTGCAATCCGCAGAGATCTGCACCGTATACCGGAGCTTGGATTTCAGGAGTTCAAAACCCAGCAGTATTTATTAAATGTATTAAAACAATATCCGCAAGACAGAATTGAAATTGAGAAATGGCGAACAGGGCTTTTTGTAAAGGTGAACGGGACAGCGCCGGAAAAAATGCTGGCATATAGAGCGGATATCGATGCGCTTTCCATTGAAGAGCAGACCGGTCTTCCATACGCATCAGAGCATCACGGCAACATGCACGCCTGCGGCCACGATTTGCATATGACGATTGCACTCGGCATTATTGACCATTTTATTTACCACCCGGTAAAACATGATTTGCTCTTTCTGTTTCAGCCGGCAGAGGAAGGACCTGGCGGCGCGGAACCAATGCTTGAGAGTGATGTATTAAAAAAGTGGCAGCCTGATATCATCACCGCACTGCATATTGCTCCAGAGCTGCCCGTGGGCACGATCGCGACAAAAAGCGGACTCCTTTTTGCCAATACATCAGAGCTTGTCATCGATCTGGAAGGAAAAGGGGGACATGCGGCCTATCCGCACTTAGCCGAAGATATGGTTGTAGCGGCAAGCACACTCGTCACACAGCTGCAAACGATCGTCTCTAGAAACACAGATCCGCTGGACAGCGCGGTTATTACGGTGGGTACCATTACAGGAGGCTCAGCACAAAATATCATTGCGGAAACAGCTCACTTGGAAGGCACGATCCGCACGCTTTCTGAAGAATCGATGAAACAGGTAAAAGAACGGATTGAAGATATAGTGAAAGGAATCGAAATCGGATTCCGCTGCAAAGGAAAAGTGACATATCCGTCTGTGTATCACCAAGTTTACAATACGAGCGGACTGACAGAAGAATTTATGTCTTTTGTTGCTGAACATGAACTGGCAACAGTAATCGAAGCAAAAGAAGCAATGACTGGAGAGGATTTTGGCTACATGCTGAAAAAATATCCAGGCTTCATGTTCTGGCTCGGTGCCGATTCTGAACACGGGCTTCATCACGCGAAGCTGAATCCTGATGAAAATGCGATAGAAACAGCAGTTAACGTCATGACAGGTTATTTTTCTGTTTATGCCAATTAAGTACAAATGAAAGAATAAAATTCCAAGAAATGAGCACTCTAGTAAGCGGAGGTGTTCAATAATGGCAAAAAAAATTGGAATTGAACAATCGTTATCAGATGTAGAAGCCGCATTAAAAGAAAAAGGATATGACGTTGTAATGATGAAAAGCCCTTCCGATGCAAAGGGCTGTGACTGCTGTGTCGTAACAGGCCTTGATCATAATGTGCAAGGAATAGCCGATACGGTAACACAAGCACCTGTCATTACAGCTTCCGGGATGACTGCTGAAGAAATTTGCAGCGAAGTTGAAAGCAGAATTCAGTAAATGAAAAACCGAAGCGAAAAGCTTCGGTTCCAGATTGTTGACAAAATGCTAAAATGGTTTTCATTTTAGCATTTTGTCATCTTTTCAGCGTGATTGAAAATCTTTGAAGTCTAGGAAGGACGAGCATTGGAGCACAGCGAATGTAGGAATTCGTGAGCACCAACGCGCAGGACTGACAACGAATGCGAGGGTTTGTCGACACGCTGAAACCGAAGCAAAAAGCTTCGGTTCTTTTATTTACTCTGTTTCTTTAGGAAAAGCGCGGTCAAGAGCGGTTTTTATTTCCTTTCGAAGCACTCGCTCGACTCGCCACTGCTCCATATTTTCTGTTTTGGCAATGACTCTGATCACAATTTCGGAAGTACCCAGTTCTTGAATCCCAATGACATTAGGTCCTTCTTTTATTTGCGGAAGAGCGGCTGCCGTTTCATCGCATACTTGCTGTAAAATGTGAATCGTTTCATCAATGTTTCTTTCAACCGGCACTTTAATATCAACCAGTGCCTGCATGATTCCCCGGGAATGATTGCTTACGTTTGTAATGTTTCTATTTGGGATGTAATGCAGTGTTCCGTCAAAGCTGCGGATTTGAGTTGTTCTTAAGCCAACCTGTTCGACAATCCCGTCAAAGGTGGAAACCGTAATATAATCTCCGACATCCAATTGTTTTTCAAGCAGAATAAAAAAACCTGTCACAATGTCGCTGACAAGCCCTTGAGCGCCAAATCCGACAGCTAGGCCGACAATTCCTGCTCCCGCTAAAAGAGCGCTTGGATTGTAATGAAACAAATCCAGAACCATGACGAAGAATATAAAAATCAATATGTAAGAAAATATGTTAAGAGTCAGACTTTGGAGCGTATATGCACGTCCTTTAGACAAGCTGTTCTGCTCCTCGAATTTTGCAAACAGATGCTTAATAATTTTCATGCTAAATGATCGAACAATAAAGTAGAGAAAGATCATAATGACGAGTTTAACGAGCAGAACACTGGCATTTGTAATAAGTCCCGCCCAATCGTATTTTTTAATAAAATCCATGTTGGAGCTCCTTTTCTGAAGTGATTGCTGCGTATTGAGATTTGTTACCCCATGTTTGACCATGTTAAACTGTTTATTCAAAAATGTCCCAGCCAAAGATATCTATAATTTGTTAAAAATTGACTCGGAAAATCTGCTCCTTTATAATGGGCATTGTGATGTTATTAACGAAATATGGGTAAACACCCTTTATTATCATGTGATTCCGGCTTTTAAGCCAAACTATAAATTGGAGGGATACATATGGCAGAGCGTATGGTAGGTAAACAAGCTCCTCGTTTTGAAATGGAAGCAGTCCTTGCAAGTAAAGAATTTGGCAAAGTAAGTCTTGAGGAAAACATGAAAAACGACAAATGGACAGTGCTGTTCTTCTATCCAATGGACTTCACTTTCGTTTGTCCGACGGAAATTACAGCAATGTCTGACCGCTATGATGAATTTGAAGATCTTGATGCCGAAGTAATCGGAGTTTCAACTGATACTATCCATACTCATTTGGCGTGGATTAATACGGACCGTAAAGAAAATGGTCTTGGCCAGCTGAAATATCCGCTTGCTGCTGATACTAACCACGAGGTATCCCGTGAATATGGCGTTTTAATTGAAGAAGAAGGGGTGGCTCTGCGCGGATTGTTTATTATCAATCCTGAAGGGGAGCTCCAATATCAAACTGTTTTCCATAACAACATTGGCCGGGACGTTGATGAAACGCTTCGTGTTCTACAAGCGCTGCAAACTGGCGGACTCTGTCCGGCCAACTGGAAACCGGGCCAAAAAACACTTTAATTCTTTCTAAGAAGGAAAAAAGGTCTAACATATTCGTTAGGCCTTTTGTTTAATAGGAGGGTAAAGCAATGAAATTACGTCAGCCAATGCCTGAATTGACTGGGGAAAAAGCTTGGTTCAATGGTGAAGTAACAAGAGAGCAATTGATCGGAGATAAGCCGACGCTTATTCATTTCTGGTCCATCAGCTGCCATCTATGCAAAGAAGCGATGCCGCAAGTGAATGTATTTCGTGATCAATATCAAGATAAACTGAACGTTGTAGCTGTGCATATGCCTCGTTCCGAGGATGACCTTGACCTCGGCAAAATTAAAGAAATAGCTGATGAACATGATATCACTCAGCCGATTTTTGTCGACAGTGATCATGCTTTAACTGAGGCATTTGAAAATGATTATGTGCCTGCATACTATGTGTTTGATAAAGCAGGACAGCTCCGTCACTTTCAAGCTGGCGGGAGCGGGATGAAAATGCTTGAAAAACGTGTGAACCGCGTTCTGTCTGAAACAGAACAGGATTCTGAATAATTCTTCATAAAAAACCTGATCTCATCAGGTTTTTTTATTTGTACAAGAAAGTAATCGAAAAGGTAAGAAGATTATTTTTCCAAATTTGGGTATAGTGAAAGATGATTTATTGGATTGATACGCTAAAAAAACAGCTGATTTTTTATGTTTTTCCACAATTTTAGATAAATTTCATATGCCATAACTCGAAAATTGTAGATAATACACTAAATTTCATTAAAGAAGTAAGTAAAATATATATTTTCAACATTATACCAAATGAACTTGAAAGGCGATTAACCCCTTGAGAATAAAGAACTCTTTTGAAAAGTTAATATTTTTCAGAAAATAAGGAATTTTTCATAGAGTAAATATAATAGTAAAATGCTAAAATAATAGTTGATAAAATTACTTTTGTAATCTAATATCTTAATTAAAGATGTTAATTTTGATAGGGGGTACATTGAGGAATGTTTAATGAAAGAGAAGCTTTGCGCTTGCGGTTAGAACAATTAAATGAAGCTGAAGTGAAAGTCATTCGTGAATATCAAATCGAACGTGATAAAATATACGCAAAATTAAGAGAGCTGGACAGAAATGGAAGCCCTTCCGAAATCAAAAAGGATTTTCGTTCTGAAAAAAAACCTGACTCTTTGCCGGTTCTCGCTGAGCTTGCGGCTCAGGAAATCAGAAGCTATCAGCCGCACTCACAGCAGCAGTCTGTTCAGCCTCAGCTTCAATCTGCTTCCTCTCTTCCTGCCGGTATACCAGACGGAACAACACGAAGAAGAAGAGGAACGGCAAGACCCGGATCAAAAGCAGCTAAGCTGCGCGAAGCTGCCATTAAAACTTTAAAACGCCACAACGCGGCGATTAAGAGCTCCGAGCTTCAAAAAGAGATTGAAAAAGAAAGCGGTCTTGAAATCCCTAATATGACAACATTCATGCAAAGCTTAATTAAAATGTATCCGGAAGTGAAAAAGCCGTATCGCGGCCAGTACATTTTAGAAGGCGAAATCGAATCAGCTGAATCTGCAGAATCAGCAAATGGATAAACATACAGAAAAACTGCTTGGCGTAGGGCGCAAGCAGTTTTTTTATTGGTTTTTTTTCTGTGAAGATTTAGTTTCTCTTTCAAGATTAAGCTTATAGACCCATTTTTGATAAGGCTTTTCCTCAACAGCTCTGCTTTTCAGTTCTTCGATTGTATGGCTCATGGCCTGGTCTGATGATTGGGCGCGGGCGAGCTGTTTTTGAAGCGCATGTATCTGTTTGGTGACATCTTCAAGTATAGTATCTACATGATTTGGCTGCTCGTAGACCGCTGGAGCTTCTTCTTCTGTTTTTTCTTTTTGTTTCGTGCCGCCATCAATATCGGCAAAATGAGAAGCAATCCAGGCATCACTTTCATCAAGCTGCCGTTTATACGATATAATAGTTTCGTGAAATAATTTTTCTTTTGTTTTTTCTATTTCGAGCAGCCTTTCTTTCGTTTCTATGATTCGATCTTTCATATGATCGACTTCTATTTTAATATGTTTTAGCTGATATTCTTTTTCTGCCATTTGCTCTTTTAGACGGCCGTTTTCGGTTTTCATCTTTTCGGTTTGCTGTTTTGCCTGAAGCAATGCGTTCTGTTCCTGCTCAATAGAGGCCTGAAGATGGCTGAGTCGTTTTTGCAGATTTTTATTTTCTTCTTCCATTTTAATTTTAGCAATATGAAGTTTATGTTTTTCTTCGATTTCAGCTTTGCGTTTATAGGTTTCAGCAGAAAGGAGCTCTTGCAACGCAACGATTTTATCAAGTAGTTCAGCTCTTATTTGATGCAGGGTTTGGCTGGTGTGGAAGGCGTGTTTTTCTTTCGTTGACATTTGTGTTAATTCGGCAGACAGCTGCTGAAGTTTTTCTTTCATATCGTTATTTTCTTTGAGCAGTTTGTTATTTTTCTGATGGAAGTAGGTTGCTTCAAGTTCGGAAATAAGCTTATGGCATCTTGAAAGCTCTGATTTTAAATAAAGGTTCTCCTGAGACACGTCATGGAAAAAAGGACCTGATCTTTTCATTCGAACCATCTCCCTCATGATGTTAACACTACAATATGCAAATACTGAACAGCTATTCCTCTTTAATAAACAGACAAGCAGTGGCGTTGGGACCTTGCTTTTGCTATGCTTTTAACGAAATAGGGGTGAGATGATATGGAGCATATAAACGTACTGCTGGCAGGAGGAGCCTCACGGCGCTTTGGAGAACCGAAGGCGTTTGTGAAATGGAGGGGCAAGATGTTATACGAATGGGCTAAAAATGCGCTTGGAGAACATGCGGTTATCATCAGCCGTCCTGAGTTTATTGATAGATTTCAAGAAAACGGTGAAAATGAAGTGTATCAAGATGCTGAGCCATTTCAAGGCATGGGGCCATTGGCTGGTATATATACCTCTTTTAAAAAGACAGACGGCGAACTTTATACTGTTCTTTCCTGTGACACGCCGCTGATCCAAAGAAGGACGATGCTGGAGCTCGAGCGTCTGATGACTCCCGGTACAGACGCGGTCGTCCCGATTTCAGACGGACGGGAGCAGCCGTTGATTGCAATTTACCATAAACGAATCATGCCCATTCTATATGATCAGCTTTCTGAGAAGAGATTAAGAATATCAGATTTGTTAGGCCGAATTTCGGTTTGTTACGTACAGGCTGAAGAAATTGGAGCAAACCCGGCGGAGTTTATCAACGTGAATACACGTGATGATTTCAGCTGTTTGGAAGAAAAAACGAACTCCTTTAAGCGGGACTGATGGGGCAAAAACATGTTAAGATGACATAAAAGATAAGGAGAACAGGTTTGATGGAGGAGCGTTATTCGCGGCAAATTAGATTTAAGCAAATAGGGGAAGAGGGTCAGAAAAGACTGGCAGACAGCCATGTGCTGGTTGTCGGTGCAGGAGCGCTCGGGACTGCAGGAGCTGAAGGGCTTTCGAGAGCGGGGGTCGGTGCCATTACAATCATTGACCGTGACTATGTGGAGTGGAGCAATCTGCAAAGGCAGCAGCTTTATACAGAAAGCGACGCCAAGCTCCGCATGCCGAAAGCCATGGCTGCCAAAGCGCATCTATCAGCGATTAACAGCGGAATACATATTGAGGCATATGCTACCGAAGGAACAGCCGAAACGCTCGGACCGCTGATTGAAAAAGCAGATGTCGTCATCGACGCGACAGATAATTTTGAAACCCGCATGCTGATAAACGACCTTGCCCAGAAAACAAAGACACCGTGGGTCTATGGCGCTTGTGTAAGCAGCCAAGGGATGTTCATGACGATCGTTCCGGGAGAAACCCCATGTCTGTCTTGTTTGTTTGAACAAATTCCTGTCGGCGGGGCGACGTGTGATACTGCCGGCATTATTCCGCCCGCTGTGCATATCGTTTCGGCCTATCAGCAGGCTGAGGCTTTAAAACTGTTAACAGGGCAAACAAAAGCGATACAGCATGGGTTTGTGACGTTCGATGTTTGGAACAACTCACACATGAAGATTAACGTTAATCATGTGCGCCGTGAGGATTGCCCGTCTTGCGGAGCACAAGCCGTTTATCCTTATCTCCAAGACTTGAACACACCAAAAGCCGCTGTACTGTGCGGCCGTGATACAGTCCAGGTAAGGTCGGAGTCATTAAAAAGAATTCCGAAACAGGAGCTCATCGAGCGGCTTAAAACAATCGGCAAGGTCGAGGCCAATGCGTTTTTAATGCATATTTTTTATGAGGACTTCAGAATCGTCATTTTCAATGACGGACGGGCACTGGTGCATGGAACAAATGATGTGAAAGAAGCCAATTCCGTGTTGGCAAGAGTAATTGGATTGTAACAACAGGAGGGGTCAGAATGCTGGAGAAAAGAACACCAATTCCGGTAGACGAGGCAGTTCGGCGTGTCAGCCATTTTCAAAAACAAGGGGAAACAGAATGGGTGGCGCTTGAAGACAGCCTTCATCGATTTTTAGCTGAAGATGTAACAGCGGATCACCACGTACCCGCATTTGACCGTTCGCCATACGACGGTTTTGCTGTCAGAGCGTGCGATACGGCTGGAGCTTCACGTGAGAATCCCGTTCGGTTTGAGGTCATTGACCATATTGGAGCGGGGGCTGTATCTGGAAAAGAACTTGGCCCGTTTCAGGCCGTGCGGATTATGACTGGCGCGCAAATTCCCGAGGGAGCAGATGCTGTCGTCATGATTGAGCTGACTCAAACCTTTGAAGAGAATGGGAAGGCGTTTATGTCTTTAAAACGTCGCTTTCAGCCGGGAGACAATATTTCAAAAACAGGTGAAGACGCCCAAAAAGGGAGCGTTTTATTGAGAAAAGGCACCAGAGTGACACCAGGAGTGACTGCGCTTTTAGCAACCTTCGGATACGCATCTGTGCCTGTCGTGAGAAAGCCTGTTGTCGGGATTATTGCAACCGGCACCGAATTGCTGAATGTCAGTGATCCGCTGGAGCCGGGAAAAATTCGCAACAGCAATGCCAGCATGGTGTATGCGCAAGTAATTGAAGCAGGCGCATCACCGCTTTATCTAGGGAAAATTTCTGATGATCTGGATAAAAGCTTTGCCGCGGTCGAAGAAGCGATGAAAAAGGTTGATTTTCTGATCACAACTGGCGGTGTGTCAGTGGGTGATTTTGACTTTTTGCCTGCGATCTATGAAAAACTCGGAGCGGACGTGCTCTTTAATAAAGTTGCCATGCGCCCGGGCAGCGTGACAACGGTGGCGCATGCAAACGATATGCTGCTGTTTGGCCTGTCAGGTAATCCGTCAGCATGTTATGTCGGCTTTGAACTGTTTGTCAAACCAATGATCCAGACATGGCTGCTCAATGAAAAAACGCATTCGATTTGTGCGGAAGCGGTTTTGACCAAGGATTTCCCAAAGCCGAACCCATTTACCCGATTTGTTCGTGCTTTCGTGTACCATCAGGAAGGAAAGCTGTTGGCGGAACCCGTCGGATTGGATAAGTCCAGCTCCGTCACGTCACTTGCAGAAGCAAATGCGTTTATTATCCTGCCGGGCGGCACGAGAGGATATGAATCAGGCAGAACGGTTCAAGCGCTGCTCATCAGAGAAGAGAATGGAAGTGAATGGCCTTGGTCCGCCCTTTCCCAATCGTCCAAGTCGTAGGATTTCAGAACAGCGGGAAAACAACGTTTATCGAGCGTGTTCTGGAAAAAGCCTCAGAACAGGGGCTCAATTTAGGCTGCTTGAAGCATCACGGTCACGGAGGTGAACCGCAAACGTTCACTAAAGGGAAAGACACTGATCGTTACCAAGCGGCAGGTGCTGGTGTGACAGCAGTAGAAGGTGCTGGTGTGTTGCAGCTGACAGCCCGCCGCAAATGGGATTTGCCGCGCCTGATCGAGTTATATCGGTTTCTCGAAATAGACTGCCTTCTGATTGAAGGCTTTAAAAAAGCCCCTTATCCTAAAGTGGTTTTACTAAACGAAAAGGAAGATCTAGAAGCACTGCAGGCAGTTAATACAATCGCCATCATCTATAGAAAAAAAGAGCATATAACGGAGCGTCATGGATTACCCGTTTTTCATGCGGATGATCCGGTTGCCGTGGATTTTGTGCTTTCACAGCTGAAGGGGGAATCTGCGTAATGGAACGGTTTGAGGTCACAAAAACACCCATTATTACGGAAGACATCATCAAAAAAGTGGAGAAACGGGAAGCTGGGGCAATTACCACATTTATTGGTACGGTTCGGGAATGGACCAACGGAAAAAGAACGGTTCGGCTTGAATATGAGGCATATGAACCGATGGCTGTGCAAATGCTGGCTCAAATCGGAACTGAAATCGAAGAAAAATGGGAAGGTGCTTCAGCTGCGATCACACATCGTATAGGTGTGCTGGATATCGGTGAAGCGGCGGTTGTCATCGCTGTATCCTCTCCCCATCGAAAAGCTGCTTATGAGGCCAATGAATATGCGATCGAACGAATCAAACAGATTGTGCCGATTTGGAAAAAAGAAATTTGGGAAGATGGTGAGCAATGGATCGGCGACCAGCTTGAAACAACAGCTTATCCGAACGGAAAACCAGATTTAAGCGAGGGAGAGCGGCATGATTAAAATTCTTTTATTTGCAGGGCTTGCGGAACAGGCCGGCACACAAGCATTGGAAATAGATATGGAACAAGCAACGACAGACGAAATAAAAGCGAGTTTAAAAGAACAATACGGCCTCGAATCCATTGATACAGCTATGATTGCCGTTAATGAAAGCTATGTAAAAGAAAATACCTCCGTATCTTCAGGGGACACGGTAGCCATCATTCCGCCTGTCAGCGGGGGATGAGACCGGACGGCATTCAGCCGTCCGGTTTTTCTGTATTTCATTCGCATATTCCCAAGCACCCCCAGCATACAATGATTTTCTGTAAGCGTTTATTTTACATAAGTAACTCCCTATAAAGTAGGAGACTCACCCCATCATTAGACTGAATTTTAAAAAAACAATAGAAATTTATTTCGGGTATCGATATAGTAAAGATGATAATAAATGGAAAGGTGCTGGATATGGAGATATTTAAAAGATTAAAAATGTTTTATTGGCCTTACAGAAAGGTGTTTATGTGGTCGCTTCTGGCCATGCTTTTGATGACTGTGATTACTGTCGTTTACCCGATTATCCTGCAAATCACGATTGATGAAATCGTGCTGGGGAGGCAGTATCAGCTTGCAGCATGGGTCAGCTTAGGTTTTATTGCGGTAATGGCCCTGAAAGGAACCGCCACTTTTTTTCATCAATATTTAGGAGATATGTTCGGCATCAAATCCGTTTATCGGCTGAGAAATGGCCTGTATGAAAAACTGCAGAGGCTTTCTTTTTCTTACTATGATAACGCGAAAACAGGTGATTTGATGTCCAGATTGACAGCTGACGTTGAGGGGCTTCGTTTTTTCTTATCATACGGTCTCGCTGAACTCATTCGATTCGGTCTGCTGGTCGCCATCAGCCTTTCGGTCATGTTTTACTATTCTGTTCCTCTTACGCTTGTAACAATCGCTGTTCTGCCATTTCTCGCTGTTGCGGTATATCAGTTCGACAAAAGAGTCCATCCCGCCTTCAGAAGAATTCGCAAATCGTTTGCGAAACTCAACACAAAAGTCCAGGAAAATATCAGCGGCATCAATACGGTTAAATCTCTATCAAGAGAAGATTTTCAGATCAGCACATTCAATAAGGCCAATGCGGAATACAGGACACAGTATTTACAAACATCATCCATCTGGTCTGCGTATTTCCCTTTAATGGAGTTCATCGGTAATGTTTGTATTGTGGCTCTCCTCTCCTACGGCGGCTACTTGGTCATGCAGAACCAGCTCAATCCCGGTGAGCTTGTCGCTTTTTTCAGCCTTGTCAATTATATGATGTGGCCGATTATGAACTTAGGCTTTGTCATCAATATGTTCTCTCAAGCAAAAGCGTCAGGTGAACGCCTGCTGGAAATTCTCGAAAAAGAAGAAGACATCACAGACCATGCCCACGCTTTGCATAAACAAAAATTAACAGGAGATGTCCTATTCAAAAATGTTTCTCTTGCATACGGTAAAGAACAAACAAACGCGCTATGCAATGTCAGTTTTGAGGCAAACAGCGGGAAGGTAATCGGACTATTGGGCCCTACAGGTTCAGGCAAAAGCTCAGTTACACAGCTCCTCACCAGATTTTACAGTCCTGTTGGCGGAATGATTACGATTGATCATAAACCTATCACTGATTACTCGTTAAAAACCCTTCGCTCCAATATCGGGGTCGTTCTTCAAGAATCTTTTCTGTTTTCATCTACAATTCGATCAAACATTTCGTACGGGAGGCCGAATGCATCAATGGAAGACATCATCGAAGCGGCAAAAAGGGCGCAGGCACACGACTTTATTATGGAGCTTCCTGATGGATATGACACTATGCTGGGAGAGAGGGGAATGGGGCTTTCCGGCGGACAGAAACAGCGTATCGCCATTGCGAGAGCCATTTGTTTGAACCCGGGCATTTTAATATTGGATGACGCCACAAGCGCAGTAGATATGCAAACTGAGCACAGCATACAGCTTGCTTTAAAAGAAGTCATGAAAAACCGCACAACCTTTATCATCGCTCACCGCATTTCTTCACTGAAACACGCCGATGAAATTCTCGTTTTTGATAAAGGGAGCATTTGTGAAAGGGGAACACATCATGAGCTTCTCGAAAAAGGCGGCTACTATCAAAAGATATACGATTTGCAATACCGTGATGCCAAAATGATCAATGAGCCGCATCAGGTCGGATAGGGAGGACTTATGAAACAAGCAAAAAAACAAGGGATTTTGGAGCGTTTCTATTATTCTTCAGATGAAATCATTGAAAAGCCGTTTAACTGGGCTCAAATGTGGCGGCTGCTGGGCTATGTCAAACCATATCGAAAAACCATTTTGCCGCTTTCTTTTCTCACCGTTTTGATTGGGACTGCTGTGAAGCTTGTGATCCCCATTCTGATCGGCGTGTATGTTCTCGATCAAGCCATTGCAGAGAAAAACTCGGAGCTGCTGATCCAGCTCATTTTCATCATTAGCGGTTTATACGTCCTTAATTATGCCGCCAATGTGTTCAGAATCAGATGGATGAATCAGCTTGGCCAGCATGTGATTTACGACTTGCGCCAGCATTTGTTTACTCATGTGCAGCGCTTATCCCATCGATTTTTTGATCAGCGGTCGGCTGGATCTATTTTGGTCAGGATTATGAATGATATTAACTCTCTTCAGGAGCTCTTTACAAGCGGAGTCATCAACTTATTGACCGACTTGCTGCTTCTGGCCGGCGTTATGATCATTTTGTTTACGCTGAGTCCTGAGCTGACCATAGCCATTATGGTGACACTGCCGATTATGTTTTTTATTTCAACAAGTCTCAGAAAAAAAATACGCCGCTCCTGGCAAAAGGTGCGTCTAAAGCAATCAAAGCTGAACTCTCATTTGAACGAAAGCATTCAGGGCATCCGTGTCACACAAGCATTTACGCAGGAAGAAGAAAATATGGCGTATTTTGACGGCGTCAATCAGGAGAACTATCAATCATGGCAGGAAGCCACAAGAAAAAACGCCATGTTCCGTCCGCTGGTAGAAATGACGAATGCGATTGGAACGGGTGTTTTGATTTGGTATGGCGCCACACTCATCATGAATGAAACCATCACGATTGGCGTCTTCGTTTCTTTTGCCTTCTATCTCGGCATGTTTTGGGAACCTATTTCGAGACTGGGCCAGGTCTATAACCAGCTGTTAATGGGAATGGCGTCATCTGAGCGGATTTTTGAGTTTCTGGACGAACAGCCAAATGTCAAAGAGAAGCGGGACGCGATTCATAAGCAAAAAATAAATGGGGAGATCAGCTTCGAAGAGGTTGAATTTTCGTATGATGAAAAACGAAAAGCCCTCCGCGCTGTTTCCTTCTCTATTCCGGCAGGCTCGACGCTTGCGCTTGTCGGGCATACGGGGAGCGGGAAAACGACGATCGCCAATTTAATCAGCCGTTTTTATGATGCCGCGGGAGGCAGCATAAAAATAGACGGTGTTCCGATTCAGGATCTTTCCCTTGCCAGTTTGCGCTCTCAAATCAGCATTGTGCTGCAAGATACATTTATTTTCTCCGGGACTATCATGGAAAATATTCGTTTCGGCCGGCCGGGTGCTTCAGACGAAGAAGTGATGAAAGCAGCCCAAGCGGTCGGAGCGGATGAGTTTATCTCTGGTTTAAGAGAAGGGTACGAAACAGAGGTGGAGGAAAGGGGCAGCGTACTGTCTGCCGGACAGCGCCAGCTCATTTCCTTTGCAAGAGCATTGCTCGCCGATCCAGCTATTATCATCCTCGACGAAGCAACGGCAAGTATTGATACAGAGACGGAGGTGAAAATTCAACAGGCTTTAAAAACCCTGCTGAAAGGGCGTACAGCAGTGATGATCGCCCACAGATTATCCACGATCCGCGATGCCGACCGCATCATTGTGCTTGATCACGGCAAGAAAATGGAAGAAGGAAACCATGAGCAACTGCTTGCTAAAGGGGGCATTTATGCCGGGCTTGTAAAAACGCAATACAGCGAAGCGATAGAATAAGAGCAAAAGCCTTCAGTTATATATTGAAGGCTTTTGGAAATTTATTAGAAAAAACATGAAACTTTTCGCTATCACTCTCGTACTATCTGTTAGACATTCTCAAGGAGGTTTTGAAATGGAAACAAATGTAGAAAAAAACAGCACAACGGCGACTGAAAAGCCGTCACTTTTCGGAGTGATCACAAATCCGTCCGTTCAATTTGAAAGAATAAGAGAAAGACCGGCTGTATGGGGACCGCTATTTATTGTTGCAGCCATTATCATCGTCGGTGCCGTGCTGCAATCACTCGGTACGGATTATAGTGAGCTTATGAAAAGCAGTGACACTCAAGGGTTAACAGCTGAACAAATTGAAACCGTCGCTACAATAACCAAATTTGGAGGAATGGCAGGCGCGATTTTCGGCGGTATCGCAGCGTTATTTATTGCCCCTCTTATTTATTGGCTCTGTGTAAAAATATCAGGCGGAGTTACGACATACAAAAAAATGCTTTCTCTCGGTCTGTTTGTCTCTTTGATTAGCAGTCTTGGATTATTGGTTAACGGAATCGTTGCTTTTACGACTGACACGAATTCGCTTTACAGCATGACATCATTGGCGGGGATTATTCCGTCTGACGGGGCTTTCGCCAGCGTGTTAAATACTTTTGAGATATTTAGCATATGGAGCTATGTATTATTAGCAATCGGCCTTCACAAAACAGGCGGCATCTCAAAAAAAGCAGGATGGATTTCAGTGATTGTTCTTTTCGGAATTTTAGTTGCATTTTCGTTCTTTTCAGGTTTAATCAATTCTGCGGCGGGTGCATAAACTCATGAAAAAAGTATGGATCGGAATTGGAATCGCCATTTTAGTCGCTCTTTTTATTGGAATCAATATATACCGGTCTGCTGCCCCTACAAGCGGCAGCGCCGGCCAAAAGATACAGGCGGGAAGCCTTGAAGAAAAAGAAATCTCGTCAACGGTTATGGTTCCCGGTACACTTCAATTTTCAAATGAACAGTATGTCTTTTATGAAGCGGATAAAGGGACATTAGAAGACATTAAAGTGAAGGAAGGCGACAAAGTGAAAAAGGGCACGCCTTTAGTCACCTATACAAATGAGCAGCTGAGCCTGGAAAAAGAACAGAACCAGTTAACGGCTGAATCCAACCAGCTTCAAATTGACCAAATTCAAGAAAAGATAAATGCGTTAGATCATAAAGAAAAAGAACTGGCAAAACAGGTTGGAAAGAAAGAAGCAAAAAAACAAATTGAATCTGAGCGTACGGAGCTTCAAATGCAGAAAAAAACGACTGAGATCGATTTAAAACAAACCGAGCTCCAGCGGCAGTCACTTGCCAATCGGGTGTCAGATCTTGAAGTGAAAAGCGAAATCGAAGGTACGGTTATTAGTGTCAACCAAGAAGCGGCATCCAAAAAATCAGATATTCAAGAGCCTGTCATACATATCGGCAACCCAAAAGACCTTGTCGTCTCAGGGAAATTGTCTGAATACGATACACTGAAAATCAAAAAAGGCCAGAAGGTCACACTCACTTCAGATGTTATTCAGGATAAAACATGGAAAGGCACAGTTTCCGCAGTCGGACTTGTTCCGGATCAGCAGGAAAGCGCTGCGGTACAAGGAACAGAACAAGCGGTTCAATATCCGCTTCAAGTGAAAATAAAAGGGGATCTTCCAGAAGGAAAGCCCGGCTTTAAATTTATCATGAATATTGAAACAGATAAGCGGAAAGCAAATACGCTTCCTTCAAAGGCAGTCAAAAAAGAAGATGATCAATATTATGTGTATACAGTAAAAGACGGAAAAGCAAAACGAGCTGATGTCAAAATCGGTGAAGTAACAGATGATCTGACAGAGATTAAAGAGGGGATTTCTCAAGAGGATCAAGTCATTTTGAATCCCTCTGATCAGGTGACCGATGGAACGGAAGTGAAAGCATAAATGATTCAGCTTTCTAATGTGAGAAAAAGCTATCAGATCGGCAGGGAAACGTTTGATGTTCTCCATTCTATTGATTTGGACATTCATCAAGGGGAATATGTCTCGATTATGGGGCCGTCAGGTTCAGGGAAATCGACAATCATGAATATTATCGGCTGTCTTGACCGGCCGACTTCCGGTACGTATAAATTGGACGGCGAAGATATTTCTTCATATAAAGATAAAGAACTGGCGGCAGTCCGTAACCGGTCCATCGGTTTTGTATTTCAGCAATTCCAGCTTCTTCCGCGGCTGAACGCCAAAAAAAATGTCGAGCTGCCGATGATTTATTCCGGTATAGGCAAAAAAGAACGTCAAGAGCGGGCTGAGAGAGCGTTGAAAAAGGTCGGGTTAACCGATCGAATGCTCCACATGCCCAACGAGCTCTCGGGCGGGCAGAAGCAGCGGGTAGCCATTGCGAGGGCAATCGTGAATGAGCCAAAATTGATTTTAGCTGATGAACCGACCGGCGCGCTGGATACGAAAACAAGCGCGGCGATTATGGAGCAATTTACAGCATTAAATGCCGAGGGAACAACAATCGTTCTTGTTACTCACGAGCCGGAAGTCGCAGATTGCACCAATCGAATCGTCATGGTGCGTGACGGAAACATTGTTCCTGCCAGCTCCGGACAAAGGAGCGTGGGAGAATGAGCCTGTTAGAGAACATCAGAATGGCTTTAAGCTCAGTCCTTGCCCATAAAATGCGTTCGATCTTAACGATGCTCGGCATTATCATTGGTGTAGGCTCTGTCATCGTCGTGGTTGCGGTAGGACAGGGCGGCGAGCAAATGCTGAAACAGTCGATCAGCGGCCCGGGAAATGCCGTGGAGCTGTACTATATGCCAAGCGATGAGGAGCTTGCAAGCAATCCGAACGCCTTAGCCGAATCTACTTTTACAGAAAATGATATAAAAGGTTTAAAAGAGATAGAGGGCATCAAACAAGTCGTTGCCTCGACTTCTGAAAGTATGACAGCGCGTTATCATGAGGAAGAAACTGATGTCACCATTAACGGAATAAACGATGGATACATGAATGTCAATTCTTTAAAAATCGAAAACGGCAAAACCTTTACCGATCATGATTTTTTTGCGGGGAAAAGAGCCGGAGTGATCTCTCAAAAGATGGCTGAAGAACTGTTTGATAAAACATCCCCTCTCGGAGAAGTTGTCTGGATCAACGGACAGCCTGTTGAAATCATCGGCGTGCTGAAAAAAGAAACAGGCTTGCTTTCTTTCGGTTTAAGTGAAATGTATGTGCCATTTAATATGATGAAATCTTCTTTTGGCACAAGTGATTTCAGTAACGTATCATTGCAAGTCGAATCAGCAGACGACATAAAAACAGCTGGAAAAGAAGCGGCACAGCTTGTAAATGACAATCATGGCACAGAAGATTCATATCAAGTGATGAACATGGAAGAGATAGCGGCCGGAATTGGCAAAGTAACGGCGATTATGACGACGATTATCGGCTCGATTGCAGGCATCTCTCTTTTGGTCGGCGGAATCGGTGTCATGAATATTATGCTCGTATCAGTCACAGAACGGACGCGGGAAATCGGAATCAGAAAATCACTCGGTGCGACGAGAGGACAGATTCTGACTCAGTTTTTAATTGAATCAGTCGTATTGACGCTGATCGGAGGACTGATTGGAATTGGAATCGGATATGGAGGGGCCTCTCTTGTTTCTGCCATTGCGGGCTGGCCATCACTCATATCCTGGCAGGTTGTAGGCGGGGGCGTGCTGTTCAGTATGCTCATTGGCGTTATTTTTGGCATGCTTCCCGCAAATAAAGCCGCAAAGCTTGATCCGATTGAAGCGCTGCGTTACGAGTAGCCTCATGCAACATGCATGAGGTTTTTTTATGTTTCGTTTTTCTACTATGAATATAAAAGACTTTTTTCATTAAAATAAGAAGAAAATGTCGTACAATTGTCCTTATTTTTGTCGAATTTACAGTTTACAAACCCTATAGACATACGTTAATATGGATAAACGTGAAAGATTTTGATAGTTATTGAATGAATTTGAATGATTCTAGTTGCCTAAATTGAAAAAAGCGTTTACAATGAAATTGTATTCAAAATGAATACGTTTTCATTAGGAGGTGAAGCATGCTAACTCCTGAACGGCATCAATTGATTATTGATCAAATCGAAAAGCATGATGTGGTAAAAATTCAAGAGCTTATAAATCTTACAAACGCTTCTGAATCAACTATCAGAAGAGATTTATCAACACTTGAAGAACGCGGTTTTTTAAAGCGTGTTCATGGGGGAGCAGCCAAGCTTTCCGATATCAGACTTGAACCCGATATGCTTGAAAAATCATCCAAAAACCTTCACGATAAATTGAAAATTGCTGAAAAAGCAGTTTCTCTTTTAGAAGAAGGAGATTGCATTTACCTTGATGCAGGCACGACGACTTTGCACATGATTGATTTTATGGATAAAAGCAAAGATATTGTCGTAGTCACAAACGGGGTGATGCATGTCGATGCATTAATAAGGAAAGAAATTTCTTTTTACCTGCTTGGAGGATACGTAAAGCACAGAACGGGCGCGATTATTGGAGGCGCTTCACTGATTGCCATGGATCAGTACAGATTCGACAAGAGTTTTCTGGGGACAAACGGTGTCCATACAGAGGCTGGATTCACAACGCCGGACCCTGATGAGGCTCTTTTAAAACAGAAAGCTGTCAAACAGGCAAAACACGCTTATGTCTTAGCAGACCCTTCGAAATTCGGAGAAATTTCTTTTTCGGCATTCGCCGGAATAGGCGACGCAACAATCATTACGACTGGCGCTGAAGAGCTTACATTCGATAATTACCAAGAAAAAACTGTCGTAAAGGTAGTGAAACCATGATTTACACTGTAACACTTAATCCATCTGTCGATTATATTGTTCACGTTGAAGATTTTACTGTAGGAGGCCTGAACCGTTCCTCATACGATACAAAGTATCCAGGGGGCAAGGGCATCAACGTATCGAGACTGCTGAAAAGACACCATGTACCGTCTAAAGCGCTCGGATTCGTCGGCGGATTTACCGGAGAATATATCAAAACATTTTTGCGGGAAGAAAACCTGGAAACAGCCTTTTCTGAAGTGAAAGAAGATACCCGTATCAATGTAAAGCTGAAAACGGGTGATGAAACTGAAATTAACGGTCAGGGACCGACAATTTCAGATGAAGATTTCAAAACCTTTTTAGAACAGTTCCAGTCTTTACAAGAAGGAGATATCGTCGTCCTTGCAGGAAGCATTCCATCTTCACTGCCCCACGACACTTACGAAAAAATCGCAGAGGCCTGCACACAGCAGAACGCGCGAGTTGTTCTGGATATCTCAGGCGAGGCGCTTATGAAAGCAACAGAAATGAAACCGTTTTTGATGAAGCCAAACCATCATGAGCTTGGAGAAATGTTCGGCACAACAATTACATCTGTTGAAGAAGCTGTTCCTTATGGGAAAAAGCTTGTAGAACAAGGGGCTGAACATGTAATCGTATCCATGGCCGGAGACGGAGCGCTTCTATTTACGAAGGAAGCTGTTTATTTTGCAAACGTGCCAAAGGGGAAATTGGTCAACTCAGTCGGAGCGGGAGATTCCGTCGTTGCAGGTTTTCTTGCCGGTATTTCCAAACAGCTGCCGCTTGAAGAAGCATTCCGTTTAGGTGTTACATCAGGCAGTGCTACCGCGTTCTCTGAAGAACTTGGAACAGAAGAATTTGTCCAGCAGCTTCTTCCTGAAGTTAAGGTCACACGTCTATAGAGGAGGAAATAAAAGTGAAAATAACTGAGCTTTTAACGAAGCATACAATAAAGCTTAATATTGAGAGCAAAGAAAAAGAAAATGTTATTGACGAAATGGTCACTGTTCTTGATAAAGCTGGAAAATTAAATGACCGACAAGCCTACAAAGAAGCCATTTTAAATCGCGAGAGCCAAAGCTCGACGGGAATTGGTGAAGGAATCGCTATCCCGCATGCGAAAACAGCAAGCGTTATCAACCCGGCGATCGCGTTCGGGCGTTCAAAAGACGGTGTCGATTATGAATCATTAGACGGCCAGCCGGCTCATTTGGTGTTCATGATAGCGGCGACTGAAGGCGCAAACAACACTCACCTTGAAGCATTGTCAAGACTTTCAACGCTGTTAATGCGTGAAGAAATTCGCAAGCAGCTCCTTGAAGCTGAGTCAGAAGATGCTATTATCGACATTATTAATCAGCACGATAAAGATGATGACGAAGAGGAAGAAGAAGAAGAAGCGGCACCTGCACCTGCCGGAAAAGGGAAAATCCTAGCGGTTACTGCATGTCCGACAGGTATTGCACACACATTCATGGCTGCGGATGCCCTTAAAGAAAAAGCGAAAGAGCTTGGTGTGGAAATTAAGGTCGAAACAAATGGTTCAAGCGGTATTAAGCACAAGCTGACTGCCCAAGAAATTGAAGATGCACCTGCCATCATTGTCGCAGCGGACAAGCAGGTTGAAATGGAACGATTTAAAGGTAAGCGCGTGCTTCAAGTACCTGTTACAGCTGGTATCAGACGCCCGCAAGAGCTTATCGAAAAAGCGAAAAATCAAGACGCGCCGGTTTACCAAGGCAGCGGCGGCGGTTCTTCAGCTTCAAACGATGAAGATGAAGCGAGAGGCAAGTCTGGCGGCAGCATCGGAAGCATGTTTTATAAGCATCTGATGAGCGGTGTCAGCAACATGCTTCCGTTCGTAGTCGGCGGTGGTATCCTCGTTGCGATTTCATTCTTCTGGGGTATTAATTCTTCCAATCCGGATGATCCTACTTACAACACGTTCGCTGCCGCTCTTAAGTTTATCGGCGGTGACAATGCATTAGGATTAATTGTGGCTGTTCTTGCCGGTTTCATTGCAATGAGTATTGCAGACCGTCCTGGTTTTGCGCCTGGTATGATCGGCGGATTTATGGCAACTCAAGCAAATGCTGGATTCTTAGGCGGATTAATTGCCGGATTCCTGGCTGGTTATATCGTTGTTCTTTTGAAAAAAGCATTCGTCTTTATTCCTCAGTCACTTGACGGACTGAAACCAGTGTTAATCTATCCGCTGTTTGGTATTTTCTTAACTGGTATTATCATGCGTTTCGTTGTGAATACACCGGTAGCGGCATTTATGGATTTCTTAACAAATTGGCTTGAAAGCCTTGGGACTGGCAACCTTGTATTAATGGGTATTATTTTGGGCGGTATGATGGCGATCGATATGGGCGGTCCGCTTAATAAAGCAGCCTTTACGTTCGGTATCGCGATGATCGATGCAGGCAATTATGCGCCTCACGCAGCGATCATGGCCGGCGGTATGGTTCCTCCGCTTGGTATCGCACTTGCAACAACCATTTTCAGAAACAAATTCACTCAGCGTGACCGTGAAGCTGGTATTACATGCTACTTCATGGGGGCTGCTTTCGTAACAGAGGGAGCGATCCCGTTTGCTGCGGCTGATCCGCTTCGCGTGATTCCAGCTGCTGTCGCTGGTGCAGCTGTTGCCGGAGGATTAACTGAATTCTTCCGTGTAACGCTTCCGGCACCTCACGGAGGAGTATTCGTAGCCTTCATTACAAACCATCCGCTGCTTTACCTATTAAGTATCGTGATCGGTGCTGTCGTGATGGCAATTATCCTCGGTATTCTTAAAAAACCTGTTACAGAGAAATAAGAAAAAAGCGTCCTTCATTCGAAAGGGCGCTTTTTCTTTATCCTGCTGGCGGGAGCGCGGTTAAGTTATGTATTTTATTATCATTTATGATAAAGTAAAAGAAGGGAAACAACTGACACAGCAACCGTCTAGGAGGAAACACTTTGACCGAGGAAAAAAACACGAAAACTGAAAAAACGGCGAAGAAAAAAACCAATACGTATTTGGAATGGGGAAAAGCGATTGTCATCGCTGTCCTGCTGGCTCTCTTGATCCGTCACTTTTTGTTTGAACCTTATTTAGTCGAAGGTTCATCTATGGATCCCACATTACATGACGGCGAAAGGCTGTTTGTGAATAAAACAGTCAACTATATCGGCGAGCTGGAGCGCGGAGATATCGTTATTATCAACGGTGAGACGTCGAAAATCCATTACGTAAAAAGATTGATCGGAAAGCCTGGAGAAACCGTTCAAATGAAGGATGACACGCTTTATATAAACGGAAAAAAAGCAGCTGAGCCTTACTTGTCTAAAAACAAAAAAGAAGCAGAAAAACTTGGTGTGAGTCTGACTGGCGATTTTGGACCGGTTAAGGTTCCCAAAGGCAAATATTTTGTCATGGGAGATAACCGGCTGAATTCAATGGACAGCCGAAACGGGCTCGGACTGATTGCCGAAGACCGGATTGTCGGCACATCGAAGTTTGTCTTTTTCCCGTTTAACGAAATGCGTCAAACAAAATAAAAACGCCTTGCTGGCCTTGGGACAGCAGGCGTTTTTTAATTTGAAAAAGAAGCGACTAATGCAATGCATAATACCGTGATAAACACTGAACCGATAATGGCCAGCACGCTGAAGAAAAGATGAACCTGTTTGTTTTCTTTGCCACGCTTTTCTAAAAGTCGTTTAGAAAAAATATGTGAAAATATGTAAATGAGGGCTATGCCAATATATAAGCCGATATCTTTAGCGGTAAAGCCTGTTACGGCAAGGTAAAAGCCCGTAAAAAAGATCAATAAGCAGTATTCAGTAAGTGTTAAAAGCTTCAACGTGTTCCTCCATGAGAGTGTGTAATTTTCCCGGCTGGATGTATCCTCTCTGCTTTATTGTAACATAGCTGGCAGCATTGAGTGTATAAGTGTTTTCTCTCCGATTTATCAGGGAATCATTTCTCTTGCCCAGCATTCATGGTATACTTTTATTGATGATAGACATGATGGAGGATAATAAATGATTGCTGTAAATAATGTAAGCTTGCGGTTTGCGGATCGCAAGTTATTTGAAGATGTCAATATTAAATTTACCCCAGGCAACTGCTATGGGTTAATTGGTGCAAATGGTGCCGGTAAATCAACGTTTCTGAAAGTGCTATCTGGCGAAATCGATCCTCAGACAGGCGATGTCCATATGAGTCCTGGAGAGCGTCTTGCCATCTTGAAGCAGAACCATTTTGAGTACGAAGAGTATGAAGTGCTGAAAGTGGTCATTATGGGCCACAAACGCCTGTATGAAGTCATGCAGGAGAAAGACGCTATTTACATGAAGCCTGATTTCTCAGATGAGGATGGAATTCGTGCGGCAGAGCTCGAAGGTGAATTTGCAGAGCTGAACGGATGGGAAGCCGAAAGTGAAGCTGCGATTCTTTTAAAAGGCCTTGGTATCTCAGAAGATCTTCATACGAAGAAGATGGAAGACCTTGGCGGTTCAGAGAAAGTAAAAGTTCTCTTGGCACAGGCATTATTCGGCAAGCCGGATGTTCTGCTGCTCGATGAGCCGACGAACCACTTGGACCTTCAGGCAATTCAGTGGCTGGAAGAGTTTCTGATTAACTTTGAAAACACAGTTATTGTGGTATCCCATGACCGTCACTTCTTAAATAAAGTGTGTACGCACATTGCTGACCTTGATTTTAATAAGATCCAAATCTATGTCGGAAACTATGATTTCTGGTATGAATCAAGCCAGCTGGCGTTAAAGCTTTCTCAAGAAGCGAACAAGAAAAAAGAAGAGCAAATTAAACAGCTTCAAGAGTTTGTCGCTAGATTCAGCGCCAACGCGTCTAAATCTAAGCAGGCAACATCAAGAAAGAAACTTCTCGAAAAAATTACGCTCGATGATATTAAACCGTCTTCCCGCCGCTATCCTTACGTTAACTTTACACCAGAACGGGAAATCGGAAATGATGTTCTTCAGGTGGAAGGCTTAACGAAAACAATCGATGGCGTAAAGGTGCTTGACAACGTCAGCTTTATTATGAATAGAGAAGATAAAATTGCTTTCACTGGCCGCAACGAACTGGCTGTTACCACGCTGTTTAAAATCATTTCCGGGGAAATGGAAGCTGATAGCGGAACGTTTAAATGGGGCGTAACGACATCTCAAGCGTATTTTCCAAAAGACAACAGCGAATATTTCGAAGGCAGTGATCTAAATCTTGTAGACTGGCTTCGCCAATATTCTCCTCATGACCAAAGTGAGAGCTTTTTACGCGGTTTCTTAGGACGGATGCTGTTCTCAGGAGAAGAAGTCCACAAAAAATCAAACGTACTATCTGGGGGAGAAAAGGTTCGCTGTATGCTGTCTAAAGCGATGCTTTCCGGCGCCAATATTTTAATTTTGGATGAGCCGACCAACCATTTAGACTTAGAATCCATTACAGCGCTCAATAACGGCTTGATCAGCTTTAAAGGCGCTATGCTGTTTACATCTCATGACCATCAGTTTGTACAGACCATTGCCAACAGAATTATTGAAATTACACCTAAAGGCATCGTCGATAAGCAAATGAGCTATGATGAGTTCCTTGAAAATGCTGATGTGCAGAAAAAACTGACTGAACTATACGCGTAATCAAAAAAAGCAGAGATTCCTCTGCTTTTTTTGATACATAGAGTTGAAAGGAGATACAACATGAAATTTTTGGTTGTCGGAGCAGGAGGAGTAGGCGGGTATATTGGCGGACGGCTTGCAGAGAAAGGCAATGATGTGACATTTCTCGTACGCCAAAAAAGAGCTGAGCGGCTTAAAGAAACCGGGCTTGTCATCCATAGTGAAAAAGGGGATGTATCATTTCAGCCCGCATTAATCAGTGCCGGAGAAACAGGGCAGTTTGACGTCGTTATCATTGCTTCTAAAGCCTATTCACTTGAGCAAGTGATAGATGATGTCAAACCGTTTATCAATCGTGAATCTGTCATTATCCCTTTCTTAAACGGGTATCGCCATTATGAGCAGCTGTTTACGGCATTTTCAAAAGAACAGGTGCTGGGCGGTTTGTGTTTTATAGAAAGTGCCTTAGACAACAAGGGAGAAATTTATCATACGAGCGCATCGCATCGTTTTGTATTCGGAGAGTGGAACGGTGAGCGTACGGAACGAATAACAGCACTTGAAGAGGCGTTTTCAGGCGTGAAGGCAGAAGTCATTATCAGCGGGCATATCGAGAAGGACATTTGGAAAAAGTATCTGTTTATTGCGGCGCAAGCAGGGATCACAACGTTATTTCAAAGACCGCTTGGCCCAATCCTCGAAACAGAAGGCGGACGTCACACGGCCCAAATCCTTATTGGGGAAATTGGCGCTATTTTGCGAAAAGAGGGTGTTCCGGCTGATCCGGATCTTGAGGAAGAGAGCTTCCGTACGATGACAAGCATGTCTTACCATATGAAATCCTCTATGCTTCGGGATATGGAAAACGGACAAACGACTGAAGGTAACCACCTGCACGGCTTTTTGCTTGAAAAAGCAAAGCGTTTATCTCTTGCAGCACCCATATTAGAAACGGTGTATGCCAATCTGCAAATGTATGAAGCAGAAAAATAAAAAGGAGGCGAAAAGCCTCCTTTTGTTTATTTAAAAAGCCCAATTCCCATTTCTGAAGATAGGCTCTCTTTTTCCGTCTGCCGTAATGCCGTCAATATTCATATCCGGAGAACCAATCATAAAGTCCACGTGTGTAATGCTTTCATTTAAGCCTTCTTTGACAAGTTCCTCACGAGACATCTGCTTTCCGCCTTCAATGTTAAAGGCGTATGCGCTGCCGATCGCCAAATGGTTTGACGCGTTTTCATCAAACAATGTGTTATAGAAAAGAATATTTGATTGTGATATAGGCGAATCGTAAGGAACAAGTGCCACTTCACCTAAATAGTGAGAACCCTCATCTGTTTCCACTAGTTCTTTTAAAATGTCCTCTCCTTTTTCGGCTTTAATGTCGACTATACGGCCATTTTCAAATGTGAGGGTGAAGTTTTCAATAATATTTCCGCCGTAGCTTAGCGGTTTTGTGCTCGATACGACTCCGTCGACCCCATCTTTTTGCGGCAGCGTGAATACTTCTTCTGTCGGCATATTGGCCATAAACTCATGGCCGCTTTCACTCACGCTTCCCGCACCAGCCCAAACATGCTTTCTAGGCAGCTTAATGGTTAAATCAGTTCCTTCTGCTAGATAGTGTAAAGCAGTGTAATGTCTCTCGTTCAAATGGTCAACTTTTTCATGAAGATTTTGATCATGCTTGATCCACGCTTGAACCGGATTGTCTTCGTTTACGCGCGTCGCTTTAAAAATTTCTTCCCACAGAAGCTGAGTCGCTTCCTCTTCTGATTTGCCAGGAAAGACTTTTTGGGCCCAGCCCGCTGATGCCGCACCTACGACAGTCCAGCTGACTTTGTCCGATTGAATATATTGTCTGTATGTATGTAATGCCTTGCCTGCTGCTTTTTGGAATGCAGCGATCCGTTTGGAATCTGCACCTTTTAGTAAATCTGGGTTTGACGACACAACAGAGATGAAAGCGGCTCCTTTTTTAGCAAGCTCTTCTCTGCCTTTTGCTTCACATTCAGGGTATTCTTCAAATGCTTCAAAAGGCGCGAGTTCATATTTTAATTTGGCGACTTCGTCATCCTGCCAATTCACCGTGACATTTTTGGCACCTTTTTCATATGCATGTTTCACAATTAAGCGGACAAAATCCCGTACGTCTGTTGAAGCATTTACGACTACATACTGGCCTTTTTGGACGTTTACGCCGACCTCTACCGCCAGCTGCGCATATGTATTTAATTTCTGTGAAAATGAATCCATGAATCATTCCTCCTCGAGCTTTTTTCTCATCATATCAAATATGATCCTATAAAGGAAAGAAAGGAGGCTAAAGTGAAAAACCCAAAACAACATGTCTTGGGTCTTTCGATATTACGGATGATTCAGTTTTACAGTGCCGCCTCCAGGTGAATGGGGCATGTTGGCCAAAGAAATGCTCATGCCTCCAAGAATGATTCCGCTTAAAATGGCTGCGATCGCTACTCTTCTTCCTAAATCTCTTAGCATCTGTTTCCTCCTTAAAGTTTCTCCATTTCCCACAATATGAAGGGAGTGAGGAAAAAAGAAGCAAGAAATTTGCTGCGTGTGAGATTTTTTGAAGGAAAAGACTATTTAATCGCCTTTTGAAGCTTATCGATCACTTCTAAAGAACGGCCTGTGCCGATTGCCACAGATTCAAGCGGATTTTGCGCCACGTGTACAGGCACTACAATCTCTTCTGTGAGCCATTCTTTAATCCCGTTAAGAAGCGCGCCGCCGCCTGTTAAAATAACGCCGCGGTCAACAATATCTCCGCTCAATTCAGGCGGGCAGTCCTCAAGTGTAGCTCTGATGGCTTCAAGAATATGGAGGAGAGATTCACGCATTGCGTCTTGAATTTCATTAGATTGAAGCATAATAGTTTTTGGAAGGCCTGTTACGAGGTCGCGTCCCCGAATTTCCATTGCTTCCGGCACATGCTCAATCAGTGCATGTCCAATTTCCATTTTTACCTGCTCAGCTGTCCGTTCGCCAATCAGCAAATTGTATTTTTTTCGGACGAAGGAAACGATATCTTCATCAAGCTGGTCTCCGCCGATTCTGATAGAGTGGCAGGAAACAACACCGCCGAAGGAGATGATGGCGACTTCTGTTGTTCCTCCGCCGATATCTACCACCACATTGGCAACCGGCTCATCGACAGGTAAATCCGCTCCGATGGCGGCCGCTACTGGCTCTTCAATTAAATGGACGTTTTTCGCGCCGCAATTTTTCACCGCATCACTGATGGCGCGGCGTTCTACTGCTGTTGAGCCTGACGGTGTGCAAACGACTACGTTCGGTTTTCTGAACGACATGCCGATGCTTTTTCCGGCTTTTTTCATAATGTGCTTTAGCAAATCGGTTGTCATATCATAGTCTGCGATAACGCCATCTTTCATTGGTCTGACAGCGACAATTTTTCCCGGCGTTTTGCCGATCATGTTTTTCGCGTCAGCCCCGATTGCAAGCACTGCTTTAGTCGTTGTATCCACTGCGACAACAGATGGTTCATTTAAAATAATCCCTTTATTTTTGCTGTAAACAAGTATATTAGCTGTTCCTAAGTCAATCCCGATTTCAGTTGATTGAAACATGTTATTCACCCAATCTCTATCCTGATTTTATATGATTCTACATTTAAAGTTTCTAAGAAATGAAGCGATTTTTGGGGGTGTTCGTCGGGAAAGAAATGTTTTTGTAAAAAATCACGGAACTGTGTAACAGAAGTAATACATTTTTCGGTTTTATGGTAAAAATATCTTGTGATTCTTATAGAAAGCGGGAAACTTTTTCTTAGTTTCATACGTCTACGATATATTGAGGTGCATCCTTAAACATTACATGAGAAAAGAAACATTTAAAGGAAGAAGGGTTTTTTATGAAATCAATAGGTGTTGTGAGAAAAGTAGATGAATTAGGGCGCATTGTCATGCCGATAGAATTAAGACGGGCACTGGATATTGCTATAAAAGACAGCATTGAGTTTTTTGTTGACGGAGATAAAATTATCTTGAAAAAGTATAAACCTCATGGCGTTTGTTTAATGACCGGAGAAATCACTTCAGAAAATACTGAATACGGCAACGGTAAAATTACGTTAAGCCCTGAGGGTGCACAGCTGCTTCTCGAAGAAATTCAAGCCGCTCTAAAAGAATAATATGATGTTGAAAAAGGCGGAGAGATACAATCTCCGCCTTTTTTGCCTCAGGTGATGAATGATTTGGGATACTTTACATATTTTACTCAATTATTTGTCGAAGAATGGTACAATAAATAGAGAAACACAAGCGGCAGGTGGTCATATGAGAAAATATCAAGCACGTATCATTTCCATCATCTTGGCAATGATTTTTATTATGTTTTGGGATTATTTATTTTATTTTATAGGCAAAAACCCGATTAATTGGCCTGTTGATATTGTGTATACTGCAGTCACATTAGCAAGTGTCTGGATGCTGGCTTATTATATTGATGAGAAACAGCAGCTGGTTAAGACAATGAAGGATAATGAATGGAAGTATAAACAGCTTTCTGAAGAAAAAAACCGCATCATGGATAATTTGCAGGAGATCGTATTTCAAACGAATGCAAAAGGAGAAATTACATATTTAAACCAAGCGTGGGCATCCATAACCGGCTTTTCAATCAATGAATGTATGGGAACGATGTATAATGATTACTTCATAAAAGAAAAGCACGTAGCCGACCACATCAACACCCAAATCCAAAACCAAGCGTCTTCTGGCATGTTTACTGCAAAATACGTGACAAAGAACGGCACGATTTTTTGGGGAGAAGTTCATTATAAACTTTATTACGATCGGGATGACCAATTTACAGGCAGCTTGGGAACAATGTCAGATATCACTGAGCGGAAAGAGGCTGAAGATGAGCTCATTGAGATTAATGAACGGTTGGCCAGAGAATCACAGAAGCTGTCAATCACAAGTGAACTTGCCGCCGGTATTGCACATGAAGTCAGAAATCCTTTAACCTCTGTCAGCGGTTTCCTTCAGATTATGAAAACACAATATCCCGACAGAAAGGGCTATTTTGACATCATCTTTTCAGAGATTAAAAGAATCGATTTGGTGCTCGGCGAGCTGTTGCTGCTTGCAAAACCGCAGGCGGTCACATTTAAAATGCATCAGCTCAATGAGATCCTGACACAAGTCACGACATTGCTTGATACCAATGCTATTCTGTCCAATATCGTCATAGAAAAAAATTTCGAAGAGACAGATAGCTGTATCATTAACGGGGATGAGAATCAGCTGAAGCAGGTCTTTATCAATATCATTAAAAATGGGATTGAGGCAATGCCAAAAGGCGGTATCGTTACCATTTCGACTGCTAAGACAGCCTCTCACGCCGTGATAAGCGTCAAAGATGAAGGAAACGGCATGCCGCAGGAAAAGCTTAAGCAGATTGGCAAACCTTTTTATTCAACAAAGGAAAAGGGCACCGGACTTGGACTTGCCATTTGTTTAAGAATCCTGAAGGAACATGACGGAGAATTGAAAATCGAAAGTGAAGCTGGAAAAGGCAGTGTCTTTCAAGTTGTTTTGCCTTTCAAATCAGACAGCTGAGAGGGGGAAAATAAGATGAACTCGCTTCTCTTTGTATACGGGACTTTGAGAAAACATGAAAAGAATCATCATCTGCTTGCACAATCGGCATGTATCAATGAGCAGGCCAGAACGAAGGGATGTCTGTTTGCTGCAAATGAGGGGCCCGCAGCTGTTTTTGAAGATGAAGGTTATATATGCGGCGAGTTATATGAAGCAGATGAATGGTGTATACATAAGCTCGATCAATTTTATCAAGGCTATGAAAAACAAACGGCGCTTGTAGAAACGGATGCCGGAATCAAAAAAGCGCTTGTTTATTTTATGAACAAAGACGTGTGTGCCGGCTTTCCGAAAATAAGCAGCGGTGACTGGAAAGCGCATCAGATGATCAGCAAATCGCAAAATCCTGTTTATTATTTTGCCTATGGGTCCTGCATGGACAATGCCCGCTTTCAAAAGGCGGGAGTCGATCACTATTTTCAAGATCTAGTGGGAGGAGCTGTTTTAAAAGGGTACACAACCCGCTTCTCGCTAAAAAGGGAAGACGGCTCAAGAGCGGATATGATGGAAGACGGAGGAACAACAGAAGGCGTTTTGTATCGCATCCCTTTTTCCGCTCTCACCTATCTATATAAAAGGGAGGGCGTTGCATCTCTTACGTATCGGCCTGCATTTGTAGACGTTGAAGCAGGCGGAAGGCGCTACACAGATTGCTTAACCTTTCTCGTCCTCCAAAAAGAAGCGGAAACCGCTCCGCCTCAGCACTATCAGATAGAAATTGAACGGGGAGCGGAGATGTATTTATCACCGGGGTTTGCTGAAAAGCTCAAGCGGCATATGAATTCGTTGCCAAAAGGATAACGAAATTAACACTGTTACAAAAGAATATGATAAAATTTGTTCAATATGATGTTAGGTAAAGGAGCACCACTATGAAAAAAGAATTTGCGGTAATTGGACTGGGCCGTTTTGGTGGCAGTATTTGCAAAGCATTAAGCGAGGAAGGCGTCGAGGTTATGGCGATGGATATCGATGAGGATAAAGTCAACGAGTATGCCAAGATCGCATCTCACGCCGTTATCGGTGATTCAACAGACGAATCTGTCCTGAAAAACTTAGGTCTGCGAAATTTTGACCATGTTATTGTAGCAATCGGTGAAAATATCCAGGCGAGTATTTTAACGACTCTCATTCTGAAAGAACTGGGCGTTCATACCATTACAGTGAAGGCACAGAACGATTATCACGAAAAAGTGCTTTCTAAAATCGGTGCGGACCACATCGTCCACCCGGAACGCGATATGGCAAAACGAATTGCGCATAACATCGTGTCCAACAACGTACTTGATTATTTGGAACTGTCTGAAGAGCATAGTCTAGTTGAAATCGTAGCCAACAGCCGCCTGGCCGGAAATACGCTTCTTGATTTAGATATCCGTGCGAAATACGGGATTAACATTGTAGCCATTAAAAGAGGCAAGGAAGTCATCGTGTCGCCGCTTGCGACCGAAGTCATCCATCGAGAAGATATCCTCATCGTTATTGGTTCTGTTACAGACATTTCCCGTTTTGAAAAAAGAGTTCTTTATACAAAATAGCAGTAAGACAAGCCGTCCCCAAAGGGCGGTTTTTCATATTATCAGAATATAACAACTTTAATGAAATGAGCGGCAATTTCTTAAAATTTTATTGACTAAGCACAGGCGTTCCGATAGCATGTTGTACCATATAATAAAAAAGAGGAGGGGCCTATTTGAATAAAGAAGTTCTGGTTAATAGGCTGAATGCTTCAGCCCGAAGACAAAAAGCTGATATCGTCATTAAGAACGGAAAAATCATGGACGTATTTAATCAAGAGTGGATATATGAAGATATTGCGATTACGGACGGAGTCATTGTAGGCCTCGGCGAGTATGAAGGCGAAAATAACATTGATGCAGAGGGACAAATGATTGTTCCGGGTTTTATTGATGGACATGTACATATTGAGTCATCAATGGTTACACCGATTGAGTTCGCTAAAGCGGTATTGCCGCATGGTGTGACAACAGTTGTTACCGATCCGCATGAGATCGCGAATGTGTCTGGTGAAAAAGGGATTGCATTTATGATTGAACAGGCTCGGCAAACACCGCTGAATATCCATTTTATGCTTCCCTCCAGTGTACCTGCCGCAAGCTTTGAACGATCAGGCGCCGTACTTAAAGCTGCCGATTTAAAACCTTTTTACGAAGAGAAAGAAGTATTAGGGCTTGCTGAAGTCATGGATTATGTATCGGTTCAGCAGGCTGAAGAAGATATGATTCAGAAACTGCTCGATGCCCGTATTGCAGGAAAGCGGATTGACGGTCATTTAGCGGGTTTATCAACAGACCTCATTAACATTTATAGAACCGCATTTGTCTTAAATGATCATGAAGTAACGACGAAGGAAGAAGCGCTTGATCGTATTAGAAGAGGAATGTATGTCATGATGCGTGAAGGATCAGTCGCAAAAAACACTCTCAATGTGCTCCCGGCGGTGAATGAAAAGAACGCACGCCGTTTCTTCTTCTGTACGGATGATAAGCATGTGGATGATTTATTGTCAGAGGGAAGTGTGAATCATCAGGTGAAAATGGCGATTCAAGCCGGACTTGACCCGTTTTTAGCCTATCAATTAGGGAGCCTCAATGCAGCTGAATGCTACGGATTAGATACAAAGGGAGCGATTGCTCCGGGTTTTGATGCTGATTTGCTCTTTGTTTCTGATCTGGGAAACGTCACTGTCACAAAGACAATGGTAAATGGGCAGACTGTTGCTGAAGGAGGCGAAGCAGTCTATCAAGATAGCGCTTCAGCTCCCGCACCAGAACCGGCACTGCTGGATTCTGTTAAGCTTGCTGCTCCTCTTAACAAACAGAATTTAAATATGCCAATCGATTCAAAGCAGCAAATCCATGTGATTCAAATCATTCCTAATGAGCTTGAAACACGGTTGGTGCGTGTGACGCCTCCTGATGCCCATGTTTTTGAGCCTGACACTGAGCTCGATTTGTTAAAGATTGCAGTTGTTGAGCGGCATAAAGGGTTAAAAGAAACCGGTCTTGGTGTTGTGAAAGGATTTGAATTCAAGAGCGGAGCGATTGCCACAAGCATTGCGCACGATTCCCATAATATTATTGCCGTGGGGACAAATGATGCCGACATTGCGGCTGCAGTTAATAAGCTGCAGGAAATTGGCGGAGGATTAACGATTATAAAAAATGGAGAAGAGCTTCATTCAGTACCGCTGCCGATTGCGGGGTTACTATCAGACCAATCTGCGGAGCAGGTGAATCAAAGCTTGCTGACGCTGCATGATAAATTGTCGTCAGTCGGTTTCACAGGCGGGTTTAATCCATTTTTGACGCTGTCGTTTTTAGCTTTGCCCGTCATTCCTGACATTAAAATGACGACAACAGGATTATTTGATGTAAAGTCATTTCAGCACATAACACTGCAATAAAAAAGATGCACTCACTTTGGAGTGCATCTTTTTTTAAACCTCCATAATGATCGGAAGGATCATCGGACGGCGTTTCGTTTTTTCGTATAAGAACGGCGCAAGCGTATCTGTAATCTCGTTTTTGATTTCAGACCATTGAGTCGTTTTTCGTTCCATCACTTTTTGTAAGTGGTTTGAAATGAGCTCTTGAGCGTCATTGATCAAGTCGCCAGATTCTCTCATGTAAACAAACCCTCTGGAAATCAAATCAGGTCCCGCTGAAACCTTAAAGTCCTCCATGTCAATGCTGACAACCACAATGACAAGCCCTTCCTCAGAAAGAATTCTGCGGTCACGAAGTACGATATTGCCAATATCACCGATACCGCTTCCGTCAATGTATACTGAACCGGACGGGATTTTACCGGCAACTGAAGCTTCATCGCCCTTAAGCGCCAATACCTCACCATTATCCATGATAAAGCAATTTTCTTCAGGGATGCCGCAATCAGTTGCAAGCTTGACATGCATTTTTTGCATTCTGTACTCACCGTGAATCGGCATGAAGAATTTAGGCTTGATTAAACGAAGCATCAGCTTCTGTTCTTCCTGCCCGCCGTGACCGGATGTATGGATATCATTAAGAGGCCCGTGAATAACCTCAGCCCCAGCACGGTACAGCTGATTGATTGTACGGCTCACGCTGATTGTGTTTCCTGGGATAGGGGATGAAGAAAATACGACTGTATCCCCAGGAATAATCGAAATCTGGCGGTGTGTGCCGTTTGCAATTCTTGATAAAGCTGCCATCGGTTCCCCTTGGCTTCCGGTACATAATATCGTTACTTTATTGGCAGGCAAACGATTGATTTCGTTATGCTCAATAAATGTATTTTTAGGACAGCTAATATAACCGAGCGTTTGTCCGATTTCGATAGCCGATTCCATACTGCGTCCAAATACGGCAACTTTTCTCCCATTTAATACAGCAGCCTCAATCACCTGCTGCAAGCGGTGAATATTCGACGCAAATGTAGCGAAAATAACTCGGCCGTCCACCTTGCGGAAAATGTCATGAATGCTTTCTCCGACACGGCGCTCAGACATGGTGAACTCCGGGTTTTCACTGTTTGTGCTGTCTGATAGGAGGCACAGAACGCCTTCTTTGCCGATTTCGGCCATTTTCGTTAAGTTTGCCGGCTCACCGACTGGAGTAAAATCGAATTTAAAATCTCCAGTATGTACAATGTTTCCGGGCGGCGTTTTTACAACTATACCGTAGGAATCCGGAATACTATGTGTTGTTCTGAAGAATGACACAGCCGTTTTACGGAATTTTACGATATCATCCTCACCGATAATGTTCAGTTTCGTCTGTCGTAATAATCCATGCTCTTCAAGTTTATTCCGAAGTAAGCCGATCGCGAGTTTACCGCCATAAACAGGAATATTCACTTGTCTGAGCAGGTACGGAATACCGCCGATATGGTCTTCATGGCCGTGGGTGATAAAAAGCCCTTTAATTTTATCTTCATTTTTGACTAAATACGTGTAATCAGGGATAACGTAGTCAATGCCGAGCAGTTCGTCCTCGGGAAACTTGATCCCCGCATCAATTAGCACAATCTCATCCTGAAATTGTACTGCGTACGTATTTTTACCGATTTCGCCCAATCCTCCGAGGGCGAAAACAGCAGTCTGATCATTTTTTACAAATTTCATACCGCTCATAACTCCAATACTTTAAAATTTTCGCTTTGTTGTTCATATTCTAAAAATGCACCATTAACAGGTGTAATAAACTCAATATTAAATTTCTTCTCTTTCAGCTTTGTTCTGACGTCACGCTCAGATACGCCTTCAATATAAAGTGAATCTGTCTTTTCCCGAACAGGTACTTCGTCAGCCTTTTCTTGATAAAATACCTTATAAATCATCCAAATCTCTCCTTAAATGCCGTATGTTAGACTCGCTTATTCTATTATATTCGAAAACGGAATATAAGGAAAGCCTTGAGAAAAATAAGGCCCCCTCGAAAAGCGAAAGATCCCTTGTCAGGCAATTGCTTTCTTGCGGAGCATTCCGTTCCATTGTCTTCTGAGTTTCTTTCTTAATTTGCGCAGCATTTGTTAGTTCCTCCTTTCATCATAACTTGTCCAGAGTGCTTTTATACAAATAGTATACGGAGATTATGGAAGACTTCTCGTGGTTATTAATGGAATTTAATATGAGTTTTGAACGAAATAGTTTGCTGAATGGCAATCTTTTTGTATGATGAGGGTGGGAATTGCAGATCAAGACGATAAAGGGGAAGTTATAATGGATTCAAAATTAATTTTCTTTGATATTGACGGTACGATATATGATCATGACAAAAATATACCGGAAAGTACGAGGGAAACGGTGGCGGAGCTGCAGCGCCAAGGGCATCATGTGTTTATTGCCAGCGGGCGGTCTCCGTTTTTAGTTAAGCCGATTTTAGAGGAGCTGGGCATACACTCGTTTATTTCCTATAATGGGCAGTATGTTGTCTTTGAAAATCAAGTAATTTATAAAAATCCACTGCCAGAAGAGGCAATCAGCCGATTATTAAAGCAGGCGGGAAAGGACAAGCATCCTGTCGTGTTTATGGCTGAGGACACGATGAAAGCGACTGTTGCGGATCATCCTCATGTTATGGAGGGAATCGGCAGTCTTAAAACCGATTATCCAGAAACCGATGACCTTTTCTATGAAGGAAAAGAAATTTTCCAGCTTCTTCTATTTTGCCAGGATGAAGAAGAAAAGGTTTATGCCGCTTTTCCTGAATTTGATCTAGTTCGCTGGCATGAGCTTTCGACTGATGTTCTTCCTCATGGAGGTTCGAAGGCGGAAGGGATTAAAAAAGTCATCGAGCGTCTTCCTTTTGCTATCAGCGATACATATGCTTTCGGCGACGGATTAAACGATCTGCAAATGATTGAGTATGTCGGGACAGGCGTAGCTATGGGAAATGCTGTTCCTGAATTGAAAGAAATCGCGGATTTTGTAACAAAGCCGGTAGACGAGGATGGAATTGCGTACGCTGTCAAAGAATTGGACCTTTTAAAATAAAGAAACGGCTGGCACTGTGCCAGCCGTTTTTATTTTTAGCGTTCAATCGCGATTGCATTTTCAGGTTCTTTGAAAGGATTTTCTTTATCAATATAATCATAGAACATCACGCCGTTCAAATGATCGATCTCATGCTGAAACACAATAGCCGGAAATCCTTTTAAACGAATATCAATGTTTTCGCCTTCAAGGGTTGTTCCTTTTACTCTGATGCGAGCATGGCGGGGAACATAGCCTGGAATCGCTTCATCAACAGACAGGCAGCCCTCGCCGCTAGTTAAGTAGCTTTTTTCGACAGAATGGCTGACGATCCTAGGATTAAATAAAGCATAGCTGTATAACGTTCCGGAAACATCTTCCGCATGAACGGCGATCATGCGTTTATTAATATTAATTTGAGGAGCTGCGAGACCTACGCCTGGACGCAGCTTGTATTTTTCGGCTAATTCGGGATTTTGGCTGTTCTTAACAAATTCGATCATGTCGGCCAGCTGCTGTTTTTCTGTATCACCCGGAGGCAGCTCGACAGGTTCGGCTGTCTCTCTTAGGGCTGGATGGCCGTCACGTACGATGTTTTCCATAGTAATCAAGAAACTTCACTCCTAAAGCTTAATATGTAAATTATATCGGATTTCTTCACAAAGGTGCAATGAAACAAATGACCAGCCATCTTGGCTGGTCAAGTTCATGCTGTGTAATTAGCAACAGCCTCCGCCTAAATAAGCAGCTCCGACAATGATTAACAGAATGAATAAAACAACGATTAACGCAAATGTGCGGCCATATCCTGCTCCGCCATATCCGTAACCACCATAACCGCAGCAGCCTCCGCCGTAACCATATCCATACATATTACAAAACCTCCTCTTTAAATTACGCCAGAGCCTTTTATTAGTAGGCATAGCGTCTACTATAACCTATGTAAAAACAATAAAGTTGTATGGTCATCTGTCCTGATTTTTCACTTTTTTGATTTAATTTTAGAGCTTCCTCATACAGGACAGCTATTGCCAAATGACCCAGTGAATTCTATAGTAGGAATTGTCAAGATTGGGGGATTTAACGTGAAAGACGCAATAAAACGGCGGTCCGGGATGAAAATCGGTGCTTTTTGTGTGATGACACTGATATTAACAGGATGTATGGGACAAGACCCGGTTGATTCACTTCATCATTCATTAGAAAAAGCCGCGGAATCGGAAAAGCCGTTTCTAGAAGAACAGAAAACGCTCGAAGAATTAGAAGCGAAAGAAAATCAGCTTTATGATGATGTCATGCAGCTCAATATGGATGATTATAAAAAAATTGTTGCTTTATCGAACGAGGCGCTTGGAAATATCAGCAAGCGTGAAGAACATCTGAAGGTTGAAAATGATAGCATCAAAAAATCAGAATCGGAATTTGAAGAAGCAAAAACGTCTGCTGAACATATTATGGATAAACACATAAAAGAAAAGGCTAATGCCGCAACAAGCCAGATGGAGAAAAGATATTCATCATATGACTCCATGTATGAAGAATATGATAAAGCGCTTCAGCTTGATAAAAAGCTGTATATGCAGTTGAAAGATAAAAATTTGACACGAGATGATCTTGACCAGCAGATCGATAAAGTCAATGCTTCTTATGAAAAGGTCCTTAAATATAGCGGAGAATTTAATGAACAAACAGAAAAATATAATAAAGCCCGGGAAGATCTATATGATGCCGCAGGCTATCACGTGAAAAAGAGCTGAATTTTGTCCAGCTCTTTTTTTAAAATAAACACGACGCTGATTTTGTTCAAAATTTTCATTTCTATTGTAGTACAGTGTGTCAGTGTATACTAGTACAGTTTTGAGTGCAGTCGGCATCTGTTTTTTTATTGGAAATGTAAAGCGAATACAATTATTGAAAATCAGCGATGAAAACGATTGACGGTTCTTCTTTATTTGGTGTAAACTAATCCATGTTAAGCGGTGTTGTATTAGTTTTTTACAACTTCGAAATAATACAGTTCAAAGCAGAGTGTAACTATCCTACATAAAAGGTTTCGGCAAACTGGGGATCGGCTAAAATATATACGACTTACTGATAATACTTTAGGGTACCCTAAGTTTGTATGTATAAAAGGAATGCACGTCTAATGACTGTTTAAAAGAAAGGAAGAGGTGACTTAGTATGGCTGCAAAAACGAAAAAAGCTATTGTCGATAGTAAAAAGCAATTTGATGCCATTAAAAAGCAGTTCGAAACGTTCCAAATTTTAAATGAAAAGGGAGAAGTCGTGAATGAAGCGGCGATGCCTGATTTAACAGATGATCAATTAAAAGAGCTAATGCGCCGCATGGTATTTACGCGTGTGCTTGATCAGCGCTCTATCTCACTAAACCGTCAAGGACGTCTCGGATTTTACGCTCCTACTGCGGGTCAAGAAGCTTCTCAAATTGCAACGCATTTCGCGCTTGAAAAAGAAGACTTTGTTCTTCCTGGATACCGTGATGTGCCTCAGTTAATTTGGCACGGCCTTCCATTATATCAAGCATTTCTTTTCTCTCGCGGACATTTCAGAGGAAACCAAATGCCTGATGATGTGAATGCCCTTTCACCACAAATCATTATCGGTGCTCAGTACATTCAAACTGCCGGTGTTGCGCTTGGTTTGAAAAAACGCGGTAAGAAAGCTGTCGCAATCACTTACACTGGTGACGGCGGAGCTTCACAAGGGGACTTCTACGAAGGAATTAACTTTGCCGGCGCTTATAAAGCACCTGCAATCTTCGTTGTGCAAAACAACCGTTACGCGATTTCAACTCCGGTTGAAAAGCAATCTGCGGCTGAAACAATCGCACAAAAAGCTGTAGCTGCCGGAATTGTCGGCGTACAAGTAGACGGAATGGATCCGCTTGCTGTATACGCTGCAACTGCTGAAGCACGCGAGCGCGCAATCAACGGTGAAGGCCCGACGCTGATTGAAACACTTACATTCCGTTACGGCCCGCATACAATGGCTGGTGACGATCCGACTAAATATCGCACAAAAGAAATCGAAAACGAGTGGGAACAAAAAGATCCGCTTGTACGCTTCCGTGCGTTCCTTGAAAACAAAGGCTTATGGTCTGAAGAAGAAGAAGCAAAAGTGATTGAGGATGCGAAAGAAGAAATTAAGCAAGCGATCAAAAAAGCTGATACTGAGCCTAAACAAAAAGTAACTGACTTAATGAAAATCATGTACGAAAAAATGCCTCACAACCTTGAGGAGCAATTTGAAATTTATACACAGAAGGAGTCGAAGTAAGCCATGGCGCAAATGACAATGATTCAAGCAATCACGGATGCGTTACGCACAGAACTGAAAAATGACGAAAATGTCTTAGTTTTCGGAGAAGACGTTGGTGTAAACGGCGGCGTATTCCGTGCGACAGAAGGATTGCAAAAAGAATTCGGTGAAGACCGTGTATTTGACACGCCACTTGCTGAATCTGGTATCGGTGGTCTTGCCCTTGGTTTAGGCTTAAACGACTTCCGTCCGGTAATGGAAATCCAATTCTTCGGATTTGTTTTCGAAGTAATGGATTCTGTTTCAGGCCAAATGGCTCGTATGCGCTACCGTTCTGGCGGTCGCTGGACGTCACCTGTAACCATTCGTTCTCCGTTCGGCGGCGGTGTTCATACTCCTGAGCTTCACGCTGACAGCTTAGAAGGTCTTGTTGCACAGCAGCCTGGTATCAAAGTTGTTATTCCATCAACTCCTTATGATGCTAAAGGACTTTTAATTTCTGCGATCAGAGACAATGATCCTGTTGTTTTCTTAGAGCATATGAAGCTTTACCGTTCTTTCCGTCAGGATGTTCCTGAAGAAGAATACACAATTGAAATTGGCAAAGCTGACGTGAAACGTGAAGGTACTGACCTTTCAATCATCACTTACGGCGCAATGGTTCACGAATCATTAAAAGCTGCCGAGGAGCTTGAAAAAGACGGCATTTCTGCTGAAGTTGTCGACCTTCGCACTGTAAGCCCGCTTGATATCGATACAATCATCGCATCTGTAGAAAAAACAGGACGCGCGATCGTTGTACAAGAGGCACAAAAACAAGCCGGTGTTGGTGCAAACGTAGTAGCAGAAATTAATGACCGCGCGATTTTGAGCTTGGAAGCACCTGTACTTCGTGTGGCTGCGCCTGATACAGTATTTCCTTTCTCACAAGCGGAAAGCGTATGGCTTCCAAACCATAAAGACGTTCTTGAAACAGCAAGAAAAGTACTTGAATTTTAATCAAACTGCATAATCGAGGGGGAAGATGAACGTTTTCCCTCTATTATATATCTGTTTTCAATGCATACGATGTAAACGTTAAAATTGCTTAATCAAACTAGGAGGTCGAAAACTGTGGCATTTGAATTTAAACTTCCAGATATCGGGGAAGGTATCCACGAAGGCGAAATCGTAAAATGGTTTGTCAAGCCTAACGATGAGGTAGACGAAGATGATGTACTGGCTGAAGTGCAAAATGATAAAGCAGTAGTAGAAATTCCTTCACCTGTTAAAGGAAAAGTATTAGAATTAAAAGTTGAAGAGGGAACGGTTGCAACTGTTGGACAAACGATCATTACGTTTGATGCACCTGGTTACGAAGACCTTCAATTTAAAGGCAGCGAAGAGTCAGACGATGCGAAAACTGAAGCACAAGTTCAATCAACTGCAGAAGCTGGACAAGACGTTGCGAAAGAAGAGCAAGCTCAAGAGCCTGCAAAAGCAACTGGCGCAGGACAGCAGGATCAAGCTGAAGTTGACCCGAACAAACGCGTCATCGCTATGCCTTCTGTTCGTAAATATGCTCGTGAAAAAGGCGTAGACATCCGTAAAGTAACTGGCTCAGGCAATAACGGACGTGTTGTGAAAGAAGATATCGACAGCTTTGTAAACGGAGGAGCGCAAGAAGCTGCTGCACCGCAAGAAACAGCTGCACCGCAAGATACAGCTGCTAAACCGGCTGCTGCACCAGCTCCAGAGGGCGAATTCCCAGAAACACGCGAAAAAATGAGCGGTATCCGTAAAGCAATTGCAAAAGCGATGGTTAACTCTAAACACACTGCTCCTCACGTAACGTTAATGGATGAAGTGGACGTAACAAACCTTGTTGCACATCGTAAACAGTTCAAACAGGTTGCTGCTGATCAAGGAATCAAGCTGACTTTCTTGCCTTACGTTGTAAAAGCTCTGACATCTGCACTGAAAAAATTCCCTGTTTTAAACACGTCAATTGACGATAAAACAGAAGAAGTAGTCCAAAAACATTACTTCAACATCGGTATCGCTGCTGATACTGAAAAAGGCTTGCTTGTACCGGTCGTGAAAAATGCAGATCGTAAATCTGTCTTTGAAATTTCTGATGAAATCAATGGCCTTGCAACAAAAGCTCGTGAAGGCAAGCTTGCTCCAGCTGAAATGAAAGGCGCATCTTGCACAATTACAAACATCGGTTCTGCCGGCGGACAATGGTTCACTCCGGTTATCAACCATCCAGAAGTTGCGATTCTTGGTATCGGACGCATTGCAGAAAAAGCGATTGTTCGTGATGGCGAAATCGTAGCAGCTCCAGTCTTAGCTCTTTCTCTCAGCTTCGACCACCGTATGATCGACGGAGCAACTGCGCAAAATGCATTAAATCACATCAAGCGTTTACTGAACGATCCACAATTAATTTTAATGGAGGCGTAATGTTATGGTAGTAGGAGATTTCCCTATTGAAACAGATACTCTTGTAATCGGTGCGGGACCTGGCGGCTATGTAGCTGCCATCCGCGCTGCACAGCTTGGACAAAAAGTAACAGTCGTTGAAAAAGCCACTCTTGGAGGCGTTTGTCTGAACGTTGGATGTATCCCTTCAAAAGCGCTGATCAATGCAGGCCACCGTTATGAGAATGCAAAGCATTCTGACGACATGGGAATTACTGCTGAGAACGTATCAGTTGATTTCACAAAAGTTCAAGAATGGAAAGCTTCTGTTGTAAACAAGCTTACTGGCGGTGTTGCAGGTCTTCTTAAAGGTAACAAAGTAGATGTTGTAAAAGGCGAAGCTTACTTTGTAGACAGCAATTCAGTTCGTGTCATGGATGAGAACTCTGCTCAAACATACACGTTCAAAAACGCAATCATTGCAACTGGTTCTCGTCCTATCGAATTGCCAAACTTCAAATATACTGAGCGTGTCCTAAATTCAACAGGCGCTTTGGCTCTTAAAGAAATTCCTAAAAAGCTCGTTGTGATCGGCGGCGGATACATCGGCACTGAGCTCGGAACTGCGTATGCTAACTTCGGCACTGAGCTTGTTATTCTTGAAGGCGGAGATGAAGTTCTTCCTGGCTTCGAAAAACAAATGAGTTCTCTTGTTACACGCAGACTGAAGAAAAAAGGCAACGTTGAAATCCATACAAATGCGATGGCAAAAGGCGTTGAAGAAAAACCAGACGGCGTAACAGTTACTTTTGAAGTAAAAGGCGAAGAAAAAACTGTTGATGCTGATTACGTACTGATCACAGTAGGACGCCGTCCAAACACTGATGAGCTTGGTCTTGAGCAAGTCGGTATTGAAATGACGGACCGCGGTGTCGTGAAAACTGACAAACAGTGCCGCACTAACGTACCTAACATTTATGCAATCGGCGACATCATCGAAGGACCGCCGCTTGCTCACAAAGCATCTTACGAAGGTAAAATCGCAGCAGAAGCTATCGCTGGAGAGCCTGCAGAAATCGATTACCTTGGTATTCCTGCGGTTGTCTTCTCTGAGCCTGAACTTGCATCAGTTGGTTACACTGAAGCACAGGCGAAAGAAGAAGGCCTTGATATTGTTGCTGCTAAATTCCCATTTGGAGCAAACGGCCGTGCCCTTTCTCTTAACGAAACAGACGGCTTCATGAAGCTGATCACTCGTAAAGAGGACGGTCTTGTAATCGGTGCACAAATCGCCGGTGCAAGTGCTTCTGATATGATTTCTGAATTAAGCTTAGCGATCGAAGGCGGCATGACTGCTGAAGATATCGCGATGACAATTCACGCTCACCCAACATTGGGCGAAATCACAATGGAAGCAGCTGAAGTGGCAATCGGAAGTCCGATTCACATCGTAAAATAATGCTCATACCAAAAACAGCCCTCGCTCAATGCGGGGCTGTTTTATTTATTTTGACAGCACATGCTGCAATGGTTTAATGATGTCTTCTTTCTTTTTCACACATCCCTCGATTTTTACAACGACATGGCGCTGATCAACAACCATAAGGGTAGGGACGGTTTCAATCTCATCTTCCCAGCCTTCTTTGTTATCATAAACCTTCATTTTATCTATTTGCTCAGGATAATCTTTTTCTAAATCAAGCAGTGCATCGTAATATGGCGCTTCCTCATCAATTTGGTTTTCATCAGAAAAAAACAAAATTTGTGTATGATGAATGTTGTCAATCCGGCTTTTTTTTATCGGATTGATGGTGGAAAGCGTACAGCCCGATAAAGCAAATACTATTATCAGTATGGGGAATACCGCGCGATATCGCATCTATCTTCTCCTCTGTATAAACAATAGTAAACTAGCTTTAGTTTATCATGAGAAGCGGCTGAATCTGCTCCTTGTTACCTAATTGTTATATAATTGAAACCGTTTTTAAAGTGAGATTACATAGTATATCAATCGTTTAAAATGCCATTCTGGGGGTATACAGAATTTATTGCTGCGTTCGTTCATAAAAGTTCAAGAAAACATGAAATCACGGGATGTATTTTTGCATATGTATCGATTAAAGCTGTTTCGTGAAGAAGATATTGTATGGTGAAAAATAAAAAAACACTATATATAACGAAATGAAAATTAAATGTGTCATACAGTTTACGGTTGACATTTTAAATGTGACATATTAATATAATAGCAACAAGATAAATTAAGCGTTTTCAAAATTCAAAGAAATGGGGAATAAGAGATGGGAACGATTGTTTGCCAAGATTGCAACGAAGCCATTCATTACTTTGAAGATGAGAAAGTGACAACATTATACGGATCATGCTGCGGACAATGTCAATGTCCTGTTGATGAAGAGTAATAAAAAGCATGCGGCTGAGCCCGCATGCTTTTTATTTATTGAATCGCTTTTTGCTCTTTAATGACCCGGATCATGTTTAATGTCGAATCTTCAGGTCCTTGAACCGGTAGACCTGCGTCAAGGTTCTTAAAAATGTAGCTGATGTTGTCTTCTGTAATAATCTCACCTGGAATGAAGATTGGAATACCAGGAGGATATACCATGACAAATTCAGCGATAATCCGTCCGGATGCTTCTTTTAATGGGATGACCTCCGTATTTGCGTAGAAAGCATCACGCGGAGTCATTGCCAATAAAGGAATTTCCGGAAGCAGTACTTCAGTTTGCTGGTGCGTTATATCTTTTTCTGACATATGATGTGCAATCTCTGTTAAAGCCTCTGCAAGCCGGTCTGCATCATTTTGGCTGTCACCAGGGGTGAAAATACACAAAATATTGTACAGATCAGAAAGCTCCACTTCAATATTAAAGGATTCACGAAGCCATTTTTCAACATCATGACCTGTGAGTCCAAGACTTTTAACAGAGATAATCAATTTTGTCGGGTCATAACTGTAAGCTGCTTTCGAACCAAGAATCTCAGAACCGACACAATAAATGCCTTCAATGTGATTGAGGCGTTCTCTCGTCTGGTTGGCAAGCTTCAGTGTCTCCTCAGCAAGCTGATGGCCTTCTGTCGCAAGACGTTTTCTGGCAACATCCAGAGAGGCGAGAAGTAAGTAAGATGTAGACGTTGTTGTCAGCATACTCAGGATGGATTGCACTCTGTCTTTGGAAACAAGACCCTCTCTCATATTTAAAATAGAGCTCTGCGTCAGTGATCCCCCCAGCTTGTGTACACTTGTAGCTGCTATGTCCGCTCCTGCCTGCATGGCTGAAAGCGGCAATTCGTCGTGAAAATGAATGTGGACCCCGTGTGCTTCATCAACTAGAACGGGCACATCAAACGAATGAGCGAGTTCAACAATGCTTTTTAAGTCGGCTGCAACACCGAAATAAGTTGGATTGATAACAAGAAGCCCTTTTGCATCTGGATGCTCGGTAAGCGCCCGTTTAGCAGATTCAAGCGTAATGCCGTGGGAGATGCCTAATTCATTGTCAATTTCCGGATGAATAAAGATTGGAATTGCTCCGGAAAATACAATAGCTGTCATGATTGATTTGTGCACATTTCTTGGAATAATAATTTTATCTCCAGGTCCGCATACAGCCATCACCATTGTCATAATGGCGCCGCTTGTTCCTTGAACAGAAAAAAATGTGTGATCCGCGCCAAATGCTTCAGCCGCCAGATCTTGTGCCTGCTTGATGATGCCTTTAGGCGCGTGCAGGTCATCTAATGGTTCAATATTGATTAAATCTATGCTTAACGCGTTTTCACCGATAAATTGTCTGAATTCTGGATCCATTCCTGCCCCTTTTTTATGGCCGGGAATGTGAAATTGAACAGGCTGTCTGCTTGCGTGCTTTTTCAGTCCTGTATATAAGGGTGTTTCATGTTGCGACAATTGTTTTCCCACCTTTGTAATCATACCTCTGCATAATAGTGTGTATTAAAATCAGTTTCTCAACCGTTTATTAGACGTAAAACAAATGAATTATATTATGAACTTGAAAGAATGTAAAGAACAATTTATGATCAAATGAAGATGCTTTCTCTTAAGGGGAGCAAATCTATAAGGAGTGAAGAAAATGGAATATCAATACCCAATGAATGAAGATTGGACAACTGAAGAAGCAGTGGATGTGATTGCGTTTTTCCAGCAGGTTGAGCTTGCATATGAAAAAGGCGCAGATCGCGAAGAGCTTCTTAAAGCTTACCGCCGTTTTAAAGAAATTGTACCGGGGAAGGCCGAGGAAAAAACGCTATGCGGCGAGTTTGAAGAACAAAGTACATACTCTCCTTATCGCACGGTCAAACAGGCGAGAGAATCTGATCAGGCGAAGATTAAGATGTAAGAAAGAGCCGGAGGCAATTCCTGCCCCGGCTCTTGTTTATGATTGTGATACCTTTTGGGTGAAGCGGTACAAGAAAGCAAGCTGCTGAAAAGCATCGTCGATACGCTGAAGGAATTCCTGGTTATTCATATTCAGCACTTCTTCTTTTTGAAGCTGAATGCCGCATAACAGCTCGGCTTTCTTTACAGTCTGCAAACGCTCAAACAGCGTCTTCAGCTGTTCCTTATCCATTTCAGACTGCTTATGTACTCCGGGTTTTGTGTGATCTGCGGACCAAACGAAGCTGTCTGGGATATTCTTTGTTATGGTTTCCTGATTCGCTTCAAGCCATTTGCCGTATTCTTCTTTGATAGGGGATTCATAAATAATCGCGAACCACACAAATACGTGGCTTTCCCATAAACCAATCTGAAAATGCGGCAGTTTTTTATAGCCTCTTTTGCTGTTTGCGAACGCCACCCAGCTGTCAGCAGGGGGATTGACGGATCTTCTTGCGTGCTTTGCCACATGCGGAAACATTTCATCCCCGGTTAAAGCTGATAAAGTCGGGGCAAAATGTTCGCCTAGAGCTGTAAGCTTCGGACGGACCGTCTCTTTTAATACCTCCATGCGCGCGTCTAAGCCTTCTATTGTAAATGTGTTAAAGTCTTCTTCTGTAAAACGCATTTGTGTCATGATTTTCCTCCTTCATGCAAGTAAACATATTTTATCACAGTTCATACGAGCGTCAAAAAGATTGAACGCGTTTGAAGAAAGGGGAAATGTGGTAATAAACCAATAGGTAAACACACAATTTTCAGAATCATGTTACGCGTAAATAGAACAATCATACGATATAAGAAGTAATCATTGTTGAATGGCAAAATGGGATGCTTTTTTACAAACAAATGATCTCTGGAAGGGGCGAAAGACAATGAGGCAAGTTGTGAAAGAGGGTTTTAAGGAAGAGAAAAACAATCGTGTAGCTGTCTGGAGACTAGAGGTAGATTATGAATTGGCAACCCTGTATGAAGCAATTCAAAAAGAAAATGAAGAACAAATTGAACAAAGCAAAAACAAACTTGAGCGACTCAGAAAAGAATGGATTCGTCTTAACGGGTAAAAAGCGATAGTGAAAACGAACCGCATGAATGGTTCGTTTTTACATGAGAAGGGATATTTTTCATTTTCCTTGCTTTTTCACCACCGTTATCAGTATCCTATAAAATAAAGGTCTACATAGAAGAGAGGGTACACAAGAATGACAAATTGGACGGAAATTGATGAAATTGCAAAAAAATGGGTAAGGGAAGCAGGCGCGAGAATTAAACACTCCATGCATGAAATCCTGACAATTGAAACAAAATCAAATCCGAATGATTTAGTCACCAATATTGACAAAGAAACGGAAAAGTTTTTTATTGACCGCATTCAAGAAACGTTTCCGGGACACCGCATACTTGGCGAAGAAGGGCAAGGAGACAAACTCCACTCATTGGAGGGAGTCGTCTGGATTATCGACCCGATTGACGGGACGATGAATTTTGTTCACCAGCAAAGAAATTTTGCGATTTCAATCGGAATTTTTGAAAACGGAGAAGGGAAAATCGGATTAATTTATGATGTGGTGCATGATGAACTTTATCACGCATTTAGCGGCAGAGGAGCTTATATGAATGAAACGAAGCTGGCTCCTTTGAAAGAAACCGTCATTGAAGAAGCCATTCTTGGCATTAATGCGACATGGATAACGGAAAACAGAAGAATTGATCCAAGTGTGTTAGCGCCCCTTGTGAAAAGAGTCAGAGGCACACGTTCCTACGGTTCTGCTGCTTTAGAGCTGGCGAATGTCGCGGCAGGAAGAATAGATGCTTACATCACGATGCGGCTTGCGCCATGGGATTACGCGGCCGGCTGTGTACTGTTAAATGAAGTGGGAGGCATTTATTCGACCATTGAGGGTGAGCCGTTTACCTTTTTAGAAAATCACAGTGTTTTGGCCGGAAAACCATCTATACATAAAACGGTATTTGAAGAGTACCTTCGTGCTGAAAAGTAGGTTATTTGAACAGGACGACCTCAGCTTGTTAGAAACGCTCGCGGAGGCTCATCCTGTATGGAAAGAGGAGGAATTTGGGGAGAAAGATGCTGAAAGCTATATGATCTCCTACTCCATGTACAACGGATCCTGGCTTGTATGGGAAAAAGACGGTCGGCCTGTTGCCCTCAGTTATCATCTCGAATGGGCGCCTTCCAACGGAAAGCCGTGGCTGGGAACGGTGCTTGTAGACCCGGATGAAGAAAAAAAGGGGCATGCGAGGATGATCATTGAACGGATCAGCAGATCGCTCAGAGCCAAACATAAAGCGATGTTTGCGGCAGTTCCTATTGATCGCAGCGAATGGATATTGTTTTTGAGTCAATGCGGGTTTGAACAGCTGAAAATGGAGAAAGATGATAGAGGCAAATCATTTATGATCCTGGTGAAGCCTTTAGCGGAAGCTGCCGTATGATAACGGCAGCTTATTTTTTGTAAGCTGTTAACCATAAAAAGCCTCCCAAAAATGAGAGGCGAATCTGTGATAAAAGAAACGTTATTTTTTAACCGCATGAATATAATGAATCGTTTCAAACGCTGACAACTCGTCTGTTCGATTGCCAAAGAAAAGGTCATGAATGTCGTCGGGTGATAGATGTTCATAGATGAGTAAACCTGCTGACTCTAACAGATGTTCAATTTCTTGATAAGTAAAACACGATTTCATCGGTTCTCCGCTTGCAGCAGCCATCTTCACCATATGTTCAACTCGATTTGATGTTCCTTTTGCAGTAAAGAGTGTTTCGTCGGCATAATCAAAAACGATAGAACTCCCTGAGGGGACATGAGAAAATAAATGGCTGATCAAGCTTGCATTTTCTTCTCGTGTTAAATAATAAGACACTCCCAGAAGGCTGAAGAATGTTTTTGTGTTTTCAAATCCTTCATCTATAAGAGGCTGATAGGAAAACGTTTTGGTAAAATCCATAGGAACAAAGTGAAGGTGCTCCGGGATGGTCAGCTTTGCATCCTTCAGCTTATTTTTTTTGAATTGCTGTGTAGCCGGATGATCAACCTCGAAAACTTCTAAGCTGTTTTCCAATTCAGGATGCCGAAAACAGAAAGTATCCAGCCCGGCCCCAAGAATGACATACTGTTTTGCTCCAAGCATTAATTCGTTGTGTAAGACTTTTTCGCAATACGAAGCACGTGCTAAGGGCGTGGGTGACAGCTGGACTTGCGTAACCCATTTTAATATTTCTTCGGGATCATTTTGCAGGCGTTTAGCAATCTCTTTGTTGAAAAACGTGATTCCTTGAATCATATTCTCGCTGATGTCGGAAAACTCTTTTTCGTTAATAAGATCTTTTGCAATAAAATCATCAAAAATGAGAGGCGTGTCATATCGGCTGTGATACGCACGGGCAAAAGCTGAAATCAAAGACGTTAAGCTGGACTGATTTTTCCTCATGAAATGATCCTCCCATAAAAAAATAAGATTCCCCTGGCCAGGAGAATCTTAGTATACATAAAAATATATTAATATTAAATTATAGCATAAATAAAATTTTTTGTCAATGTTTTTGCTCTATATTCAGTCGTATGAACTTCCTTTATTTCATATGCTTACGTTCATTCTTTAGATAGCAGTTAAAAAAATCTTTTACAATGTTAAGAGTATGATGCTGGGTAAAACCGATATGTCCGGCCTCCTTTATTTTATACATAATGGCATCGTGGCCTGCTTTTTTTTGTGCGTGATAAAATTCAGCGCTTTGCTCATACGGAACGACGTCATCCTGATCCCCGTGCATAATAAGAATTGGCGGCGCCTCGCGATGTACATATTCAATAGGGCTGGCTGTTCTGGCTTTTTCCTTATGTTCCTGAATTGCCCCGCCAATAAGCTTGGATTCAGAAGAATGAGGGGAGTCATGGTCAAAAATAGACGGATATCGGCTTATTGTCAGTAAGTCTGTCGGCCCAAACCAATCTACAATGGCCTGCACTTGACTCGATACATGTGCATATTCCCGGTTTCCATCGAAGTCTTTTAATCCTTCAGTTAATCCGAGCAGGAGAGCCAAGTGTCCGCCGGAAGAATTTCCCCAAACCCCGATGTTCTGCGGATCAATATTGTATGCTGAAGCGTTGGCTTTTAAATACGTACTGCTGTTTTTACATCCTGCAGCTGAGCGGGGAAGACTGCATCGCCGCTTCCTCTGTACTGCACACTTGCGACGGTGTACCCCTCTTTTGCAAATTCAGCAAGCTGAGGCAAAAAGGCGTATGTATCCTGTTTTGTCCAGCCCCAGCCGGCCACATCCTTGTAAATAAATAATTAAAGGGTAGGTTTCTTGGTTGCCTTTTTTGTCTAACAACGCATCCATTGGATCGCGGCGCACCAACAAATTTAATGTAAGAGTAGTATTTTGACTGGATTGGTATTTACGCTGTCAGCCATTTGTTCTGAGGTGAGGTGGTCCGTCCGCACATTTAATAGAGACAACATATGTACGGCTATCGTGAAGCGGGTGCTGATTCTCATGGTATCATCCTTTCGTTGTAATGATTATGCTTACAACAGAAAAGGAAATCAATACATGTAACGAAAAAAAAGCCTGAGATCTCTCAGGCTTTTCCTAACATTACAATCCAACAGCATTCCAGGCTGCTTCAACTTTTGCGGCATCAGTTGAGCCGTAAAGATCACGTGCAGACTGGATGAGAGCTGCTTTGGCATCTTTGAACGTTGAAGAAGGTGTAAGATACGTTGTTAACGCACGGTAATAGATCTGCTGTGATTTAGATACACCTAGTTTTGTAATGGTATTGTAAGCGGCTTTATTTGGAATTCCGCTGTTTGTGTGTACGCCGCCATAATCGCCTTCTTCTGTGTTTGGAAGGTTTTGGTAGTCGGCGTAATTGTCTGGCTGATCGTATTTTGTCGGATTGGACAGGCTGCGGAGAGCAGGCTGGCTGACTGTAATGTCTTCACCAATGTCCCAGTCTTCTGTATCTGTAAAATAACCGAATACGTCAGAGAATGATTCGTTTAATGCCCCCGGCTGATTTTCATAAATCAAGTTGGCCGTTTCTTGAGTGACGCCATGTGTCATTTCATGTGCTGTCACATCTAATGAGCCGGAAAGCGGAGAGAAGAATGATCCGTCGCCGTCGCCGTAAATCATTTGATCGCCTGTCCATGCAGCATTGTTATACCGAGTGCCGTAGTGAACGGAAGAAACGATTTTACTGCCTTTGTTATCATAGCTGTTTCGTTTAAAGTTTGAATAAAAATAATCGTACACTTTACCGAGGTTATAGTGGGCGTCAACGGCTGCCCGCTGTGATGAAGATGTAAATGTTTTAGTTGTGCTTGAGACAAGCGTACCTGGAAGGCGGCTCTGTCTGTTTTGTAAGTCATATGTGATGATTTGCGTGCCTGTTGGTTTTGAAACATCTCTTAGAACGTATTTTCCGCTTTCATAAGAGATGTTCAAAGGAACAGTTGCGCCCTTTAGAGTTGTTCCGCTTCCAGTGGCAGCAGCATGTTCCACTTTATTTTGCTGTTTTAATATGCTGCCTGTTTCGGCATCTATTAAGACTTCCCAGTTTGCAGGTTCAGGCTCGATATAGCGAATCGTCACGTCGTAAGCAAGACGATAGCTGCCATCCTTTGTTTCTATCGCTTTTAACTCGGCTTTATTACTATTTTTGGCTGTTCCGTTAGAAACAGCGTCTGGTGATTTGCTGATGGCTTTGAAAGCGAGTGCCAGTGCTTTTTCAGAAGAGACTTTTTGGTTGTTTTCTGTTTTTGCAGCAGATTGATTGTGTAATTCACCATTGACCGCATAGACATTATCGGATTTATCAACGTGAACGATCACCTGTGAATCTTTAATAGGCACTCCGTTAACTACAGGCGCATATCGAAAGTGCTTGTACCCAAGGGCATCAGTAGTACTTTCGACAAGCTTCAGCCTTTTGGCAGGGTCACCTTTAAAAATGTTGCTGTTCTTTTTCAAAAACTGTTTGACAGCCTTGTCATTTGGTGCAGAGAGCTCTGATTGAGCTATTGCGTTTTTGGAGAGGAAGTTAGTTTGATTCTCTTTAAGTTGATGATTTTCAGCAGCCTGAACACCAGGAAGGCTGATTGACAAACTCATAAACGAAGCAGCGACAGCAACAGACAATTTCTTACCTAAACCCACAATAAATCCCCCTTTTTTGAAAATACTGAAAAATCTTTATATCGTTATATTAAACTAGCATTTTGGAATACTCAACAAAAACTAACATAACTAGACAAAATTGATAGAAATGTCCTGTGTTTATTTTTGCTGAATAATATCCAGATGAGTCAAGTGTCATGTGATGGCTCATTGCAAGAGTTATGGGGAAGAAAAGAAATATTTGTTTCTTATTGAAACTTTTGGACAAGCCGGCTGTCTAACCGAATGAGGCCTTAATAAGAAGTAAAGGATTGTTGTTCGTGTTGGATTTATTCAGTCATTATGTATTGCATTTCGAACGTTATTTTATATTAAGCAGACAAAGCACCTTGCTGATTCAATGGGCAATTTTAGTTTTGGCGGGCTTATATGTTTTGGTGCACCATCCCAAGATAAACCGGTACCGCACCATGTTCTTGGCAGGTGTCTTATTGCGGATTGTGTTACTGGCCGGGGTGTCTGTTGAACTCATTCATCAGGTGCAAGCAACAAACTTTACCAGCGCTTACTTAAGAGAGGACGGCAATGAACTGCTGCCGCTGGTGCATTTTTTGTTATACGGGTATGTGCTACTGATGGCTTTTCACTATATGCTGATGCCTTGTGATCATGGCGGAAAAGGTATGTTTTATACGTTCGATCTCGCCGTTGTCAGTTTGCCGATCGTACAAATGATATTCAGTTTCTTTTCGTATTGGAATGAATATCCTGATGGGATCGAACCAATTGAATTCGTGTTCCTGTTTTTCATCATCATTCTTCCTATTGTGTTGAATGTACTGTTTTTTAAGCTGTATTGGAGAACAAATAAGATTTTACTAGGTTTATTTTATACGCTGATTATCGGACTGCTCGTCCTGCTGCTTATGCCATATCCCAATCAAATCTCCATAGATTATGGTGCAGTAATGCCATATACGATTTATTTAGCAATGGCGGGATTTTTGATGAGCTATCATCTGTTCCAAAAGTCAGGCAAGGTTTATGCGCGTGTGAATAAGTGGCTGCCGATGGCTGTCATTCTGTTTTTTGTCTTTCTCTTAAATCCGATATATAACGTAGCAACGGCTGCTTTCGCTGTATCAAAGCCGGCAAATGTTCATGACTCATTCAATTTTGTAGGAGAGCACATTTCATCTGAAAAAGCGGAACAAATTATTAAGTCATTTTTTCCTACGGATGAGACATTGTATTTACATGATACAAAGATGGATGTGCATTATTTCTATTCATTTGAAAACTTGAGCTATGAGGCTGAAGTGGATGAAGTATCACAGCTGATTAATAATTATCAGTACTTGAAAAAGCCGCGGGGGAAAACGCTGACGGATCGGGAATACATGCAGAAGTCCATCGCTTTCCTTGAGCGACACGGCCGTGTGTTAAATAAAGATCACATCGAAACAACGGTATCTAAAGAAGACGGCCAGATAGTCGTTCGTATATATCTGAAAAATCAACTTCATAAAAAAGATCATGAAGATGATGGAACGGTATTTTATTGGGAAAAGGAAACACTAATGGGCTTTAGTGAAGACCCTTCAATTTATCAGCTTGATTCTCTTCTGCATGTTCATGTAACAGAACAAGACATACAAGACAAAGTGAAGGAAGTGTTTACAGCTTTAAACATACCGAAACAGCCTTATCAGATCACTGATATTGAAAGCAACAGCCTGCTTGGAAGCTTGGTGCGCGTTGAAACGAGAGATGGAATTGTTTTGGAATTCGAGAGTGAATCTGGTTGTTTACATAGTCTTTCGCTTCCAATGAAAAAGAATATTTCACTGACAAACAACAAGCTGCAGCGGCAGATATTATCGGTCTTCGATGCTGATGTATCAGAAATGAAGAAAAAAAGCAGGCAGAGTGACATGGTGATGTATACTGATTCTTCTAAAACATATGAGCTTTTTGAAGATCAAGGTCAGCTAAACGCTTATGTGTACAGCGATACACCCGATAGGGCATTTCCATATACGTATCGTGATGGAAAATTGGCTTATGAAAAAGTAGCTTCTGCATACCAGGATGTCATTTACAAAAAACGTATGCGTCCAATTATCGTTCAAAGAGGGAATGAACGCCATTATGCATGGCTGATCATTATTCAGCCGTTTGGCTCAAACCGCCATGATGCTTATGTGGTGGATGGAGACACACAAGAGGTGGAAAGCCTATATGAATCATAAAGAAAAAGCGTCTGTATTTTTAGATTTATATGACCTATATAAAGAAGGAGAGCTAGAGGATGAATCAATGGAATGGATGAGACAGCAAGAGCCGTTATTTCAAAAGAATGCGGAAGGCTTAAAGAGTGAATCTTGTTCAAAAAGAAGCCCGGGTGCTGAAGAAGAGAGCCAAATCAGACATATGAAAGTATACCTGTCTGCCATGTATATCTGTTTCATTTTATTGGCTATTTGGATGACGGTGTGGTTTTATTTCTAATGAAGCATAGGGATTCTATTGAGGACTTGTATCGACAGTATTACCGAGAAATTTTAAATTATTTATTCAGAAGGACTCATCATCTTGAAACAGCCAAGGACTTAGCGCAGGACACGTTTGTAAAAGCTCTTAACGGCCTGGCTTCGTTTAGAGGGCATTCTTCCATCAGAACGTGGCTTTACACCATTGCACATCATACCTTTGTCAATTGGTACCGCAGGGATGTCAAATACCAATTGACTGATATCAGCAAAAATGAAGGATTAACGCAAACAACTTATGAGCAGCCTGAACAGTATCTGTCACGGACGGTAAAAAGCGAAACGTTGCGGCAGGAGATCCTGCTGTTAAAAGATCAGCATCAATCCGTTTTGATTTTAAGAGAATTCCAAGAGCTTTCTTATGAAGAAATCGCTGAGATATTAGGATGGAGTCTTTCAAAGGTGAAAACCACACTGCACCGGGCCAGATTAGAGCTAAAGAAAAACATGGCGAAAAGAAGAGAGGAGGAGCGGATATGACCTGCTTTCTAGTAAGAGACCTGCTTCCTCTGTATCTTGAAGGTGATTGTAAAAGTGAAACGGAACACGTCATTGAAGAACATTTAAAGACCTGCAGCAGCTGCAGAGAGATGTATGACATGATGGCTGAGCCTTTTGAATTGGAGGGCGGACAGGCTGTTGAGGAGGCTTTTCTGCCGGAAGAAGAAATGCGGTTTAAACAGAGGTACTATGGTTTGCTGATCGTTAAAGCTGCCTGCTGGTTCGGAGCGGCGGTAGCCGTGATGCTGATCATCAAACTGCTCATATAAAGAAAGCGCTTGTCCGACTGCGGCAAGCGCTTTTTTAGATTAAGCTTCAGGATGGATCATATCGTAGATTGCGGCAAGCTGTTCTTGTGGCAGAGCACTGAAGAGTTTGCCGTAAACATCAGCTTGCGAAGGTGTCGCCCCTGCTTGTATGGCTGCATCTTTATCATAGCTGTACACACCGTCTTGTAATACAATTGCTGCTTGAAGAATGTGAATCTTTAAGGAAACAGCGGAGAAAAATTGTTCAAGTGCGAGTGCTTCTTTATCTGTGAAGCCAAGTTCAATTGCTTTTTCTGTATCAAATTTGTAATTTCCATCTTCAGCATACACACATTGTGAAACAACATTGAAAAATTCTGAAGTCGACTCCCATAATGTTGCGATTACTTGAGCCTCTTCTTTTGTCATTCCTAACTCGACAGCTTTTTCACTGTCAAAATAATACACACCGTCTTGTTCATATATACATTCATTTAATATATCAATGAATGTATTGAGATCTTCGTTAGTGATTGTCTGATGCTGAACATGGCCAGCTGTGTTATCAACCAATGTTTTTGCGCTGGCTGCATCAGGGCCGAACGTTAATAGAGCAGCTGAGGTCATTGCGGCAGTTGTTAGCATAGCTTTTTTTACAAATGTTTTCTTCATGTTTCTTCTCTCCCTTTTATGAATTGTGCTACGAATCCCATTATAGGGAGAGATTGGAGGAAGAGAAATAGGCTCTATGGTCTTTTATGTATATGTTGCCGGACTATTTTTTGCCGGTCACATGTGTCATCATGAGAACGTTTGTCTATGTATGAATGCTGTTTTACATCTTCCAGACTAAGAAACAGGGGAGATAAGGCTTAATAAAATGAAAAAAACCGCTTTTTGCAGTGTTTCAGCATGTCGACAAACTCTCGCATTTGTTGTCAAGGCTGCGCGCCGGTGCTCACGAATTCGAACATTCGCTGTGCTCCGATGCACGCCCTTCCTAGACTTCAAGGGATTTCAATCACACTGAAAAGATACAAAATGCTAAAATGAAAACCATTTTAGCATTTTGTCAACAATTTGAAACACTGCTTTCTTTGCGGTGTTTTTTGATTATAATATCTCCTGCGGGGCAATGCTTTTAATCAAGCAAGCCCTGCTCGCGCATTTTCTTTTTTAATGTAAATCCGCCGCCCATAACGGCGCAAACAAGTACAATGCTCCCTGCAATGCCTATGGCGCTTTTTTCAGCGATAAAGACGCCGATCAGCATAATGCTGAAAACTGCTGCAAATGCAAATAATAGGAAAAGCCAATTCTTTTTTTTCATATTTTCCATCCCCTTTTACGTCTTATAGTAAGTTTACTGAAAAACGTGACGCTTTTAAAGAGGAAGTGTGGTATAATATGAAAGTTATCTAATTTTTTTAGGAGATGAAAAAGTGAAACTTCGAAACGATCTTCGCAACATCGCGATTATTGCCCACGTTGACCATGGAAAAACGACTCTAGTTGATCAGCTTTTACATCAAGCTGGTACGTTCCGTGCCAACGAACAGGTTGCTGAACGCGCAATGGACTCTAATGATCTTGAACGCGAACGCGGCATTACAATTTTGGCGAAAAATACAGCGATTAACTATAAAGATACACGCATCAATATTTTGGATACCCCTGGACACGCAGACTTTGGGGGAGAGGTAGAACGGATTATGAAAATGGTTGACGGCGTACTGCTTGTCGTTGACGCATATGAAGGCTGTATGCCTCAAACTCGTTTTGTTCTGAAAAAAGCCCTTGAGCAAAACCTGAACCCGGTTGTTGTTGTCAACAAAATTGACCGTGACTTTGCTCGTCCTGAGGAAGTAATCGATGAGGTTCTTGATCTGTTCATTGAGCTTGATGCCAATGAACAGCAGCTTGAATTCCCAGTGGTATATGCTTCAGCGATTAATGGTACAGCGAGTCTTGATCCGAAACAGCAGGATGAAAACATGGAATCTTTATATGAAACCATTATTAAGCATGTTCCGGCACCTGTTGAAAATGCAGAAGAGCCGCTTCAGTTCCAAGTTGCCCTTCTTGACTACAATGATTATGTAGGCCGTATCGGAATCGGACGCGTATTCCGCGGTACGATGAAAGTCGGTCAGCAGGTTTCTCTTATGAAGCTTGACGGAACGGCTAAGTCATTCCGTGTAACAAAAATTTTCGGTTTCCAAGGTTTAAAGCGGGTGGAAATTGAAGAAGCAAAAGCGGGAGACCTCGTTGCGGTTTCCGGCATGGAAGATATTAATGTTGGTGAAACGGTCTGTCCTGTAGACCATCAAGATCCGCTTCCAGTGCTTCGCATTGATGAACCGACACTTCAAATGACATTTGTCGTGAATAACAGTCCGTTTGCAGGTCGTGAAGGTAAATATGTAACGGCCCGCAAAATTGAAGAGCGTCTTCATTCACAGCTTCAGACGGATGTGAGCTTGCGTGTTGAGCCAACAGCTTCTCCTGATGCTTGGGTTGTTTCCGGACGCGGTGAGCTTCACTTGTCAATTTTAATTGAAAATATGCGCCGTGAAGGTTATGAGCTTCAAGTTTCAAAACCTGAAGTTATCATCAAAGAAATCGACGGTGTACGCTGTGAGCCTGTTGAGCGTGTGCAAATCGATGTTCCTGAAGAGCATACAGGCTCTGTCATGGAGTCAATGGGTGCCCGCAAAGGCGAAATGATTGACATGATCAACAATGGTAACGGCCAAGTCCGTCTTATCTTTACAGTTCCTTCCCGCGGACTGATCGGATACTCCACAGAGTTCTTATCATTAACACGCGGCTTTGGTATTCTCAACCATACGTTTGACAGCTACCAGCCGATGCAGGCGGGCCAAGTCGGCGGCCGCCGTCAAGGAGTACTTGTGTCAATGGAAAACGGAAAAGCGACATCTTATGGTATTCAAGGAATTGAAGACCGCGGTGTCATCTTCGTTGAGCCAGGTACTGAAGTATACGAAGGAATGATTGTTGGAGAGCATAACCGTGACAACGACCTTGTTGTTAACGTCAGCAAAATGAAACAGCAGACGAACGTCCGCTCTGCGACAAAGGATCAGACAACTACAATTAAAAAAGCGCGCATCATGTCTCTTGAGGAGTCTCTAGAGTACTTAAACGAAGATGAATACTGTGAAGTAACGCCTGAATCCATCCGTTTAAGAAAGAAAATCCTCAATAAAAACGAACGTGAAAAAGCGGCTAAAAAGAAAAAAACAGCAGGATTGTCTTAATCTCTTGCAGAATTTGAAAAGATAGAACCCGTACGTTTACAGGGGAGGGAATCTTTTTGAATGACGTAAGCGAACGCCTGTCGTTCTTCGCCGCTCTATATCAAGTAGACCGGCAGCCTGCGGCAGGCATGTGGCTGCTGTACGGCACGATTTTTGTTTTGGCCGTTATTGTATTTAAGCTTGGATTTGCTAAACGGCTTCCGGTATTAAAATCAGCAGTGGTGTATGTATTTCTGGCTTTGGGCTGCACTGTTTTAACCTTTTTAGGAGTGTTTTTGCCTGTGGCAGAGGGATTGGTCGTCGCTGCGCTGATTTTAATCTTTTACAAAATTCGGCTGTATCAGTCGAAAAAAGGACAGTCTGCAAAATCATAAAAGACTCAGCTGAAGAGCTGAGTCTTTTTATTTTGTCATCTATTCAGCGTGATTGAAAACCCTTGAAGTCTAGAAAGGACGAGCATCGGAGCACAGCGAATGTTGGAATTCGTGAGCACCGACGCACAGGCCTGAAAACGAATGCGAGGGTTTGTCGACACGCTTAAAGACTCAGCTGAGAAGCTGAGTCTTTTTGTTCTGTATGGTAAAGCTGCCGCTTTATTTTTTGACTTTTTCTTTCTTCTGCTGTCCCGGGTGAAATGCGAATTTTCCCGTTTTCAGCCGTTCTTCTGTTTTTTGGGTAATCCGATCGTGGCATTCCTGGCACATATATGTATGGATCGGGCGGTTTCGAAGCCGTTTCGCGATCAGGGTATCATCATCAATTGTTTCAATTTTATCGCAAATAGAACATTGGACCCTCATCATATCACCTCTTTCACTAACATGTATTATAGCACGGATCAGAAGCTGTCCAAAGTAAGAAAAAGCTAAAGCGCGAGGCTATAGCTTTTTCATGATTATTATTTTTTCATATGATGATCAGATTGATCGTTTTGCTCCTGTTCCAATTCCTGCTGCTGCTTTCTGTTTAATTGGTCATTTTGCTGCTTTGTTTGCGGCTCATCTTCATCGTCAATCACATCGTTAGGCACTTCCGGAAGCACTCGGCCGACAATTGCAGCCAATTCATCTAATATGCCTGTCACCGGCCGGCCTTCACTGATTTCTCTGCTCATTTCATTCAGGCGGCTGACCGTATCCGGGTCAGCAATGACAACTGCGTTTGCACCGTGTCGATCATCTTTCAGAGCCTGTGCTACAGAATATTTAATGGTTTCCACTTTGCTTCTGTCCAAAGTATCATCGACATCAATCCCTACAACGGCATAACCTCCCAGCACAACGGCTGTTGCATCCTTAACATCGGGGATTTTTTCAGCAACGCTGACAAGATGCTTCGCAATATCCGCTCTTGTCCCATTGTCTTTTGTCTCCTGAGTTGTGTCCTTTACGTGAATCGGTTTGGTTTCCTGCTGCCTTGTTGATTCTTTTTCAACATTCTGATCCTGGTTTCCTTGTTGGTAGGCACATGCGGACAGGATAAGCGTCAGCTGTATCATAATGAAAAGAATTCGCACTTGCGGGTTCCCTCCTTGAAATGCATTCATTAATTTTATTGTTGAATTAACCTTCTATCTTTATTCACAAAAACATATATTTTAGCAGGCATTCACCTTTTTTATCGTAAGAGAAGCAGGAAGAACTTTGACCTTTATATCAGGAGGCTGAGACTTGAGTAAAATTTATGTGTTAGATACGAATGTGTTATTACAGGATCCTAACGCGATATTTTCTTTTGAAGAAAATGAGGTTGTCATCCCTGCTGTTGTATTAGAAGAAGTTGATTCGAAAAAAAGGTATATGGACGAAGTTGGGAGGAATGCAAGGCACGTATCTAAGCTGATCGATGCTTTAAGGCAAAAGGGAAGGCTGCATGAGCAGGTCCCGCTCGACACCGGCGGTACACTGAGAATTGAACTGAATCATCGTTCGTTTCACCAGCTGCAAGAGATCTTTATTGAAAAAACGAACGATAATCGTATATTGGCTGTTGCGAAAAATTTAAGCCTCGAGGAAGAAACGAAGGAAGATGGCAGGCCGGTTATTCTCGTCAGCAAGGATGTATTGGTCAGAGTGAAAGCGGACGCGATCGGACTGCATGCTGAAGATTTCTTAAATGACCGGGTTGTGGACAATGATGAAATGTACAACGGCTATAAGGATTTATATATCAGCCAGCAGCTGTTCAGCTCTTTTTATGGGAAAAATCAAATTACAGTAAATGAAATGAAACAGCACACATTTTATCCGAATCAATTCGCATTAATGAAAGATGAGCTGGGAGGATCCTCTTCAGCCGTCGGAATGGCGGATAAAACAGGCACGGTCTTAAAAAGGCTTGTTTTTGACGATGAACATGTATGGGGAATCAGGCCGAAAAATGTACAGCAGACAATGGCATTAGAGCTTTTGCTGCGTGAAGATATTCCGCTCGTCACCCTAATCGGAAAAGCAGGAACCGGCAAAACGCTTTTAGCATTGGCGGCGGGGCTATTACAGACAGAAGACTTGGGAATATATAAAAAATTGATCGTCGCAAGGCCGATTGTTCCTGTTGGCAAGGATATTGGATATTTGCCCGGCGAAAAAGAGGAAAAGCTAAAGCCTTGGATGCAGCCGATTTTTGACAACTTGGAGTTTCTGTTTAATGCGAAAAAACCGGGGGAGCTTGAGGCCATTCTGGCGGGTATTGGCTCAATTCAGGTGGAAGCGCTGACTTATATCAGGGGGAGAAGCATTCCGGATCAATTTATTATTATTGATGAGGCTCAAAATTTGACCAGGCATGAGGTGAAAACGCTGCTGACGAGAGTCGGTGAGGGCAGTAAAATTGTCTTAATGGGCGATCCAGAACAAATTGATCACCCATATTTAGACAGTCTGAACAATGGTTTAGCCTACGTGGTTGAGCGGTTTAAAGGACAACCCATCTCAGGCAGCGTGAAGCTGTTAAAAGGTGAAAGATCAGGTCTCGCCCAGCTTGCCGCTGACTTGCTGTAATGTTACATGATTTCAATTTCTATTATATCGGTGATCGGCTGATCGTGATCAACTGGATCTTCAAAATAAATATGAACGGGGCCGCCTTCTTGGATTGGCTTGCCTGCCTCACTGAAATGGACAATACTGTTCAGTGCGGTTTCCAGAGGAACGGCGGTCTTTTTCGAACTTGTGACAAATACGCATTGTGTCGCGGAGCTGAGAGGCTCAGCATTTTTCAGGACAGTCCCAAGTTTCATGGCAAAACTGCCGTTCATCAGTTTTTGCTTCTCGTATTGTTTTTCCGTCTTTAATGTCGGCGGTGCAATCCGGCCCTCTCTGATCACGCGTTCAGGGTCAAGAGCGGATTCATCCCCGACTGATTGTAAATGTATGTCTTGACTGCCCCCTTTGCGTTCAAACGAAAATTTGCGATCATCAAAAATCCATACGCTCGGATCGATGGTGATCGGATATGTAACATTGCCTTTTACTTGTATAACACTCATGGTTATGACCCCCTTCTCCCAAAATTATAAAAGTTTTCGCATGAATTGTCACTTTGTGTACAAATTATGTGTATTGAAATGCTCAGGGAGCGAGGGTGGTTGCATGGTATGCCGGCATAATGACGAGCTTGAAACCTTAGTGAACGAAGCGAAAAAGATGACGGACAAGGGGGAGGTAGCCAGTTATATACCTGCCTTGGCAAAAGCTGATCAACACGATCTGTCAGTGGCGATTTATTATTCCAATACTACTTGTCTGTCAGCGGGTGACGTGGAAAAAACATTTACGCTTCAAAGTATATCGAAAGTGCTCTCGCTTGCTTTGGTGTTAATGGAATACGGCAAGGATAAGGTCTTCAGCTATGTCGGACAGGAGCCGACTGGTGATCCGTTTAATTCAATTATCAAGCTTGAAACAGTGAATCCGAGCAAGCCGTTAAACCCTATGATCAATGCTGGTGCGTTGGTAGTGACCAGCTTGATTAAAGGGAAAACGGTAAAAGAGAGACTTGATTATTTACTTTCTTTTATCAGAAAGCTGACAAACAACCAACAGATTACATACTGCCGGGAAGTGGCTGAATCCGAATACAGCACGTCGATGATTAATCGGGCAATGTGTTATTATATGAAACAGTACAGGATTTTTGAAGATGATGTAGAAGCGGTAATGGATTTATACACGAAGCAATGTGCGATTGAAATGAACAGTCTGGACTTGGCGAAAATCGGATCTGTATTTGCGCTGAACGGCAGACACCCCGAGACTGGGGAGCAAGTTATCTCAAAAGATGTTGCGAGAATTTGCAAAACATTTATGGTGACGTGCGGAATGTACAATGCAAGCGGCGAATTTGCAATTAAGGTCGGAATTCCTGCGAAAAGCGGCGTATCCGGAGGGATTATGGGCATTTCGCCATACGATTTCGGGATTGGTATTTTTGGCCCGGCATTGGACGAAAAAGGGAACAGCATTGCGGGTGTGAAGCTTTTGGAAATCATGTCTGAAATGTACAAACTGAGTATTTTTTAATTTATGTCATCTGCTTAAATCCTCTTGCATTTTCTGCTGATACCCTTTATGATAAATAGAAGAATTAGGTACTCGCCTGGGGAACGGAGGGATACTTTTGGCTTCAGAGATGATAGTTGACCATCGGCAAAAAGCTTTTGAGCTCTTAAAAGTTGACGCTGAGAAGATTTTGAAGCTGATCCGAGTACAAATGGATAACTTAACGATGCCTCAATGTCCTCTATATGAAGAGGTATTAGATACTCAAATGTTCGGGCTTTCGAGGGAAATCGATTTTGCTGTCCGCCTGGGATTGGTTGATGAAAAAGACGGTAAAGACCTTTTATACACATTGGAGCGCGAATTGTCTGCTTTGCATGACGCGTTTACAGGTAAATAAATGATAAAACTCAAACTTGTTAACAGTTTGGGTTTTTTTATAACCGCACATTTTCTCCCACCTTCTCGGAGACGGTCTTTTTTTACACATTCCTTCCGAATCGTATAGAGATTCTTCATCTTGTTTGATAAATTGTAGTAAAATAAAAAAGATCAATACATAAAAACCATAGATAATGGAAGTTGGAAGCAGGGAAGAGGATGTTATGTTAAAAAAAATGCTGAAATCTTATGATTACTCACTGATATTCGCAATTATTTTATTATGCGGATTCGGTTTAGTGATGGTATACAGCTCAAGCATGATTACGGCTGTTTCTCGTTATAACGTAAGCAGTAATTTTTTCTTCATGCGGCAGCTGTTTGCTTTAATTGCGGGTGGCGCTCTTTTTATACTCATGGCTTTGTTTCCTTACAAGGCATTGGCTCACCAAAAGTTTCAGAAGGGAATGCTGCTTGTTTCTGTTTTTGCGCTCATTTCGCTGTTCGTATTCGGACATGTTGCCGGAAACGCGCAAAGCTGGTTTAAAATTGGCGGATTGAGCATGCAGCCGGGCGAATTTGTCAAGCTAGTGGTCATATTGTACCTTGCAGCCGTATACGCCAAAAAACAAAGCTATATTGATCATCTGTTAACGGGGGTTGCGCCTCCAGTGGTGATGACAATCATTCTTTGCGGGTTGATTGCTATGCAGCCTGACTTCGGTACAGCTGCGATTATCGGATTAATTGCGGCATGCGTGATTTTGTGTTCCGGTTTCAGCGGAAAGACTCTGGCAAGGCTTGTTTTGCTGGGCGGTATTGTTTTACTCCTGGTCAGCCCGATTATTTATTTAAATAAGGACAAGATCCTGTCAGAAAAGCGTTTAGATCGTTTTGAGAGCCTTGAAGATCCGTTTAAATATGCGGATTCATCTGGCCTGCAAGTGATTAATTCCTATTATGCAATCGGATCAGGCGGTATTTTCGGTATGGGACTAGGTGAAAGTATTCAAAAATACGGTTATCTTCCTGAATCGCATACTGACTTTATTATGGCTGTCATTGCCGAAGAACTTGGTATTTTTGGGGTATTGTTTGTGATTATTCTATTAGGGTTTATCGTCATAAAAGGCTTTTATATAGCCAGAAAATGCGAGGACCCGTTTGGAAGTCTTCTAGCGATCGGTATTTCAAGCATGATCGCCATCCAATCGTTTGTTAACCTTGGCGGTGTCAGCGGATTAATTCCCATTACAGGAGTTACGCTGCCGTTTATCAGCTACGGGGGGTCTTCTTTAGTGCTGCTGTTGGCGAGTATGGGAATATTAGCCAATATCAGTATGTTTGTGAAATATTCAGAGAATAAGAAAAAGAAAGAGCCCGTGGCGTCAAAGGGAATGAAGAAGAAACAGCTTGAAAAAACTGTTTATCTGTAAAAAACAAGTGTGTACATGGGAAGGATATTCCTTTATGATAGATTATATTCCATTTCGGGTAAGGGGGAAAAAGTTTGTCACAGCAATCTATACAAAAAGTGTTAGTAGCAAACAGGGGAGAAATTGCAATCCGTATATTCCGTGCTTGTACAGAATTAAATATTCGTACAGTTGCGGTCTATTCAAAAGAAGATTCCGGTTCCTATCATCGTTATAAAGCAGATGAAGCGTACCTGGTTGGCGAAGGAAAAAAACCGATTGATGCTTACCTGGATATTGAGGGGATCATTGATATTGCGAAAAGAAACAAAGTGGATGCAATCCATCCGGGATACGGTTTCTTATCTGAGAATATACATTTCGCCAAACGCTGTGAAGAAGAAGGCATTGTGTTCATCGGTCCTACTTCTGAACATTTAAATATGTTTGGTGATAAGGTGAAAGCGCGTGAACAGGCAGAAAAAGCCGGAATTCCTGTAATCCCGGGAAGCGATGGTCCTGCAGAAACGCTTGAAGCCGTCGAACAATTCGGACAAAAGCACGGTTATCCGATGATTATTAAAGCTTCTCTTGGCGGCGGCGGACGCGGCATGAGAATTGTCAGAAGTGAAAGTGAAGTAAAAGAAGCATATGATCGTGCAAAATCAGAGGCAAAAGCAGCCTTTGGCAATGACGAAGTATATGTAGAGAAACTGATTGAAAACCCTAAGCACATTGAAGTTCAAGTCATTGGGGACAAGCAGGGCAACGTGGTTCATCTTTTTGAAAGGGATTGTTCTGTTCAAAGACGCCATCAAAAAGTAATCGAAGTAGCGCCGAGTGTCTCGCTGTCACCTGAATTGAGAGATCGAATTTGCGAAGCGGCAGTTGCGCTTGCCAAAAATGTGGATTATATAAACGCAGGTACGGTTGAGTTCCTTGTCGCGAACAACGAGTTCTATTTCATTGAAGTAAACCCGCGCGTTCAAGTTGAACATACAATTACAGAAATGATTACCGGTGTCGATATTGTCCAAACACAGATCCTTGTTGCCCAGGGACACAGTCTTCACAGCAAAAAAGTAAATATTCCACAGCAAAAGGACATTTCTACAATCGGTTATGCAATTCAGTCACGGGTAACGACTGAAGATCCGCAGAATGATTTCATGCCCGATACAGGAAAAATTATGGCTTACCGCTCTGGCGGCGGCTTTGGTGTCCGGCTAGACACCGGCAACAGCTTCCAAGGCGCCGTGATTACCCCGTATTACGATTCACTTCTCGTTAAGCTTTCAACTTGGGCTTTAACATTTGAACAGGCGGCGGCCAAAATGGTCCGAAACCTTCAGGAGTTTAGAATCAGAGGCATTAAAACAAATATTCCGTTCCTTGAGAACGTTGCAAAACATGATAAATTCCTGACAGGACAATATGATACGTCCTTCATTGATACAACACCTGAGCTATTTATTTTCCCTAAACAGAAAGACCGCGGCACGAAAATGCTCACGTACATCGGCAATGTGACAGTGAACGGGTTCCCTGGAATCGGGAAAAAAGAAAAACCGGCGTTTGACAAGCCGATACACGTAAAAGCCGACGCTGATCTGGAGCCTGCAAGAGGAACAAAGCAAATCCTTGATGAAAAAGGTGCTGAAGGTCTTGCGAAATGGGTGAAGGAACAGAAATCTGTCCTTTTAACTGATACAACATTCAGGGATGCACACCAATCCTTATTGGCAACAAGATTCAGATCACATGATTTGAAAAAAATCGCGAATCCGACGGCTGCTTTATGGCCTGAGCTATTCAGCATGGAAATGTGGGGAGGCGCGACCTTCGATGTAGCCTACCGATTCCTCAAAGAAGATCCGTGGAAGCGTTTGGAGGACCTTCGAAAGGAAGTGCCGAATACCTTATTCCAGATGCTGCTTCGTTCATCAAACGCAGTCGGCTATACGAATTATCCGGACAATGTGATTAAAGAATTTGTGAAACAATCCGCTCAATCCGGTATTGACGTGTTCCGTATATTCGACAGCTTAAACTGGGTAAAAGGGATGACATTAGCCATTGATGCTGTTCGGGATACCGGCAAAGTGGCAGAAGCTGCGATTTGTTACACAGGTGATATCCTTGACAAGAATCGCACGAAATATGATCTTGCTTATTATACGTCGATGGCGAAGGAGCTTGAGGCTGCCGGAGCCCATATTCTCGGAATTAAAGATATGGCAGGGCTGTTAAAACCGCAGGCTGCATATGAACTCGTTTCTGCATTGAAAGAGACGATCGACATTCCGGTTCACCTGCATACGCATGATACGAGCGGAAACGGTATTTATATGTATGCAAAAGCTGTTGAAGCAGGCGTTGATATCATAGACGTGGCGGTCAGCGCAATGGCGGGGTTAACGTCTCAGCCTAGTGCGAGCGGATTTTATCATGCGATGGAAGGCAACGCCCGCCGCCCGGAAATGAATGTCCAAGGTGTTGAAATGCTGTCCCAATATTGGGAGTCAGTGCGTAAATACTATAGCGAATTTGAAAGCGGAATGAAGTCACCGCATACTGAAATTTATGAACACGAAATGCCTGGAGGCCAATACAGCAATCTGCAGCAGCAGGCCAAGGGAGTAGGCCTGGGTGACCGCTGGAATGAAGTCAAAGAAATGTACAGACGCGTCAACGATATGTTCGGCGATGTCGTGAAGGTCACGCCTTCCTCAAAAGTCGTCGGAGATATGGCGCTCTACATGGTACAAAACAACTTGACTGAAAAGGACGTGTACGAAAAAGGCGAATCATTGGATTTCCCTGATTCAGTTGTTGAGCTATTCAAAGGAAATATCGGCCAGCCTCATGGTGGATTCCCGCAAAAACTCCAAAAGCTGATCTTAAAAGGACAGGAGCCAATTACGGTCAGACCTGGAGAACTGCTTGAGCCGGTATCATTTGAAGCGATCAAACAGGAATTTAAAGAGCAGCATAACTTGGAGATTTCAGATCAAGATACTATTGCGTATGCCCTTTATCCTAAAGTCTTCTCTGATTATGTGAAAACGGCAGAAAGCTATGGAGACATTTCGGTATTAGATACACCGACATTCTTCTATGGCATGACATTGGGTGAAGAAATAGAAGTGGAAATTGAGCGCGGAAAAACGCTGATCGTTAAGCTGATTTCAATCGGCGAGCCTCAGCCTGATGCCACTCGTGTCCTTTATTTCGAACTGAACGGGCAGCCGCGTGAAGTTGTCATTAAAGATGAAAGCATTAAGTCTTCCGTTCAGGAAAAGCTGAAAGCGGACCGGACAAACCCAACCCACATCGCAGCCTCCATGCCTGGAACGGTTATTAAGGTATTGACTGAGGCAGGTGCAAAAGTCAACAAAGGTGATCACTTGATGATCAATGAAGCGATGAAAATGGAAACAACGGTTCAGGCGCCTTTCTCAGGAACAATCAAGCAGGTTCATGTGAAAAATGGCGAGCCGATCCAAACGGGAGATCTGCTTATCGAAATTGAAAAAGCATAATAAACCGGAGTGTATATCATTTGATATACACTCTTGTTTTTTAGAAAAAAGCGGAGTGAAACAAATGAAAGTTGTCATTGTGTGGTTTAGAAGAGATTTAAGGCTTGAAGACAATACAGCACTGTGAAAAGCTATTTCCTATTCAAAACAAAAACAGGCTGGTCTGCTTCCGATCTTTCAGATCGATCCTCACTTTGTAGATATGAAGTATGATATGAGCCAGAATATTTTTTTAAGACACTATCTGTTTTTACACATGAAGCGCGACAAAAGGGACTCTATCTGCACATCTTTTATCTTGAAGCGATACATATGTTTCGATGGCTGATGGATGCATATGAAATTGATGCGATTTTTTATAATCAGGATGACGCAGGATACGGAGCGCAGCGGGATCATGAAGTATCAGCGTTTTTAAGAAAAAACGGGATTTATCCTTCGCAGTGGACAGATGCACATATTCACGGTGCGGATGACATTGTGAAACAAGATGGCAGTATGTATAAGGTGTTTACGCCATATTTTAGATCATGGTCAAAGGCTGAAAAGCCGAAAATGATCGAGATCGATCCTCATTTTTTATGTTCGACACAGATGATTAGAAATCAGTCGTTATCAAATCAGGGCGAACGGGTGCTGAAACATCTTGTGCAGTCCAGCAAAAGACACTGGGTGCATGCATATGAAACGGCAAAAAATATGACATAAAAAAGACCAAAGCACTGGAAGCTTTGGTCTGAAATCTTTATGATTGTCTGGATTCATAACGGAACCGTGCAATCAATAATATGAAATAGCATAGAACGCCAAACAGGCAGGCAATAAAGAACGAGTGGGCAAGAGCAAAGCCCAGAGCCAGTTCAGTATACACGATCATAATACCGGACAGTGCCTGTAATGTAATAAAAATAAGACATGAGATCCAGCCCCAAAAGATCTGCTTTTGATCTTTATAGGAAGTAATAGCATGAACAGCGGCCACAATAATCCATACAAACAAGAGCAATGCTGCTGTTCTGTGGCCCATTTGCACCCATTCAGGGAATTGAGTCGGAAGTCCATTGTTCAGCGGACTGCACAGCGGCACATCAGGACATGCCAGGCTTGATTCTGTATGTCTTACATATGCGCCTGTATACACAACGATATAGGTATATATTAATATTCCTATCATGTGAAATTGCATTCTTTTTCCGATTTTAAGCGGTTTAACCAGTTTTCTAACTGATTTGTCAGCTTCAAATATAAGCAACGTCAAAATAAGCACTGAAGCAAAAGATATCAATGAGATGCCGAAGTGAAGCGCCATAATCAGCGCGTTTGAACCGAATACGACAGCCAATGCGCCAAGCAGTGCCTGGAGAAATAAAAAGATAATAGACATGATCGCGAGAAACGTTGTTTCACGGAAAATCGGCGTGATTTTTCTCCATGACCAAAACGCAAGGCTTAACACAAGGATAATAGAGATCCCGCTTGCGAATCTGTGGCTCCATTCAATAATTGAAGCCGGATTCATTTCAGGGAAAAAACGGCCGTGACACAGCGGCCACTGTCTGCCGCATCCTTGGCCGGAACCTGTTTTTGTAACGAGGGCTCCCCCGATTAAAACAATAAGCATGACAAATGTTGTCAGAACACCGAGAGCTTTTAATGCTTTATTCATTTAATATTCACCTTCTTAACATACTGCTGCGATTTTATATACGTTCCAAGTGTAAGCGAATATGTGTTTAGAGGCAATTCTTAGAGCCTTTTGTTCACAAAAATATAATAGAATGGCGGCTTCCGGAAAATGTACACTTGATTATTCATGCCGGGTCTGATAGAAATAAGGTAAACGCACTGCCGATTTCGCGATTGCCTTTATCTTTGGTAAAATTCATAAAAAGTTCACAAATAAATTCCTGTTTGTCGTTTAATATTTAATAGGATGTTTTTTTACAAGATGTTATCTTGTATGATAGAGTTGCAGGTTTTTTATTGTCCTGCGTTAGGTTTGTAAGGGAGGTTTACGTTATGGCTAACTCCAGAATCATAAATGACACAGCTATAGACGGACAAATTGAAGAAACAACGGCATGGAAAGATTTTCTGTCCCTTATTAAAATAGGGATCGTCAATTCCAATCTCATCACGACTTTTACTGGAATGTGGCTTGCACTGCATATTTCCGGTTTGAGTTTTTTAGGCAATATAAACACCGTTCTTCTTACATTAATCGGGTCATCTCTGATTATTGCGGGCTCTTGCGCGATCAATAACTGGTATGACCGGGATATCGATCATCTGATGGAGCGCACGAAAGTAAGACCGACGGTTACGGGTAAAATTCAGCCGAATCAGGCGTTATGGTCCGGAATTTTGCTGGTTGCTTTAGGATTGATCATGCTGCTGATGACAACTGTCATGGCTGCTGTTATCGGTTTTATCGGAGTCTTTACGTATGTTGTATTGTACACAATGTGGACGAAACGCCGCTATACGATTAACACAGTAGTAGGAAGTGTTTCCGGTGCTGTTCCGCCGCTTATTGGATGGACGGCAGTGGAAGGGCATATCGGTGTCGTGGCATGGGTATTATTCATGATTTTATTTATTTGGCAGATCCCTCATTTTTTAGCATTGGCTATTAAGAAAACTGAGGATTACAGAGCTGCAAATATTCCGATGCTTCCTGTCGTATACGGATTTGAAGTGACAAAAAGACAAATTATTTTGTGGGTTGCGTGCTTGATGCCGCTTCCGTTTTTCCTTGGAAGCTTGGGCCTGCCGATTGTCATTCTCGGCTTGCTGTTAAATATCGGCTGGCTGATTCTCGGCTTGATGGGCCTCCGCACCAAAAATATCATGAAGTGGGCAACGCAGATGTTCATTTACTCGCTCAATTACATGACAATCTATTTCGTTGCCATGGTTGTCTTGACTCTTTTTTAAAAAATAGATACATTGCTTGTTTTATCGCTTCAAAATAATCGATGACAACTAGTAAATGCCGCCTTGACCTTTTGTTTAATCAGGCGGCTTTACTTTTATACATAGATGGCATTTTGAGTCAAAAAAATCATATTTTAAGAGAAGTGGAAATGTAAGTGCTTTATTGGTGATAGGCTGGATTGCGACGAATTTCGATCTGCTCTCCGCCTTTGTATTGACCAGAAAAGGGGTTGGGTGAAATGGTAAAGCATTGGCGTCTTATTTCATTATTAGCCTTAGTGCCGCTTCTATTAAGCGGATGTGGAAAACCTTTTTTATCCACGCTCAAGCCTGCTGGCGAGGTGGCTGATAAACAGTATGACCTGACAGTGCTCAGTACATTGATTATGGTGGTTGTTGTTGCAGTAGTATCTGTTATCTTCTTTTATGTGATTGTGAGATTCAGAAGATCACGGGTCGGTGAGAATACGATACCGAAACAGGTAGAGGGGAACAAATTTTTAGAAATCACATGGACCGTGATCCCGATTTTGCTGCTCATTATTCTTGTGATCCCTGTCGTGCTATATACGCTAGAGCTAGCAGATACATCACCAATGGATAAGAAAAGCCGCAAAGCTGAGGATGCTCTTGTAGTCAATGTCCGGGCAAATTTATATTGGTGGGAGTTTGAATACCCTGATTACGGGATTATCACAAGTCAGGAGCTGATTGTGCCGACAGACCAGCGTGTGTATTTTAATTTAAAAGCCTCAGATGTAAAACATTCCTTCTGGATTCCTTCAGTTGGAGGAAAACTTGATACGAATACGGATAATGAAAATAAGTTTTTCCTGACATTTGATTCAAAACGAAGCAAAGAGGCAGGAGATATGTTTTTTGGAAAGTGTGCAGAGCTTTGCGGCCCTTCACACGCGCTGATGGATTTTAAGGTAAAGACGATGTCTGCAAAAGAATTTCAGGGCTGGACAAAAGAAATGAAAAACTATAAGTCTTCAGCAGAGAGTGATTTGGCTAAGCAGGGCGAAGAACTCTTTAAAGAGAAGAACTGCCTGAGCTGCCATGCAGTCGAGCCGAATGATAAGCGGGCAGAAGCAGCAAGAACGGCCCCCAACTTAGCGACCTTCGGTGAAAGGGCAAAAGTGGCAGGGGTGAAAGACGCTAACGAAGAAAATGTGAAGGATTGGCTGAAGGATCCTGAGAGCATAAAACCGGGGAACAAAATGACTGGAACATATCCGAAGCTCTCAGACAGTGAAACAGATGCGCTTTATGAATACTTAAAAGGCTTAAAAACGGAAAGCAAGTAGGAAAGAAAGGGAGATATTAGGGGAGGTCGCATATGTTGAACACGCTTACAGAAAAGCGGACGCGCGGATCTATACTTTGGGATTATTTGACGACGGTGGACCATAAAAAAATCGCGGTTCTTTACTTAATCGCCGGGGGATTCTTCTTTCTTGTCGGCGGAATTGAAGCGATGTTTATCAGAATTCAGCTTGCAAAGCCGGAAAATGCTTTTCTCAGTGCTCAAGCGTACAATGAAGTCATGACAATGCACGGGACGACGATGATCTTTCTGGCTGCGATGCCGCTTTTATTTGCCTTGATGAATGCGGTCGTGCCTTTGCAGATTGGGGCTCGTGACGTTTCGTTTCCATTTTTAAACTCACTCGGTTTTTGGCTCTTCTTTTTCGGGGGCATCTTCTTAAATCTAAGCTGGTTTTTGGGCGGAGCGCCAGATGCGGGCTGGACGTCATACGCCTCACTTTCGCTTCATTCTGAAGGGCACGGCATAGACTTTTTCGTCCTCGGACTGCAAATATCGGGGCTCGGGACGCTGATAGCCGGGATTAACTTTTTGGCCACGATTATCAACATGAGGGCGCCCGGCATGACGTACATGAGGCTGCCTTTGTTTACATGGACGACATTTGTGGCTTCGGCATTGATTTTGTTTGCCTTTCCGCCGCTTACGGCCGGATTGGCTCTGATGATGCTGGATCGGCTGTTCGGCACCAATTTCTTTAATCCAGAGCTTGGCGGGAATACGGTCATTTGGGAGCATTTATTTTGGATCTTTGGCCACCCGGAGGTTTATATCCTGATTTTGCCTGCATTCGGTATTTTTTCAGAGGTCATCCCTGTGTTCGCCAGAAAGCGTTTGTTTGGGTATTCATCAATGGTTTTTGCCATCGTGCTCATTGGCTTTCTAGGTTTTATGGTTTGGGTCCATCACATGTTTACAACAGGTCTCGGACCGATTGCAAATGCGATTTTTGCGGTTGCCACAATGGCTATCGCGATTCCGACCGGGATTAAAATTTTCAACTGGCTTTTGACGATTTGGGGAGGAAATGTAAAGTATACGACCGCTATGCTGTATGCCGTCTCATTTATACCGTCCTTCGTGCTCGGCGGTGTGACGGGAGTCATGCTGGCAGCGGCTGCTGCTGATTATCAGTTCCATGATACGTATTTTGTGGTGGCGCATTTCCACTATGTCATTATTGGCGGCGTGGTATTCGGCCTTTTAGCCGGTGTTCATTTCTGGTGGCCGAAAATGTTTGGTAAAATTCTGCATGAGACGATGGGGAAAATTTCATTTGTATTGTTTTTTATCGGCTTTCACCTTACGTTTTTCATTCAGCATTTTGTCGGTTTAATGGGTATGCCGCGCCGGGTTTATACGTTCTTACCAGGCCAGGGTCTTGAAACCGGCAACTTGATCAGTACAATCGGGGCGTTTTTTATGGCGGCTGCAGTTATTCTTCTGCTGGTCAATGTCATCTGGACATCGGTAAAAGGAGAATATGTCGGAGCCGATCCATGGCAGGACGGACGTACGCTTGAATGGACTGTTTCTTCACCGCCGCCTGAGTATAATTTTAAACAGCTTCCTTTTGTCAGAGGGCTTGATCCGCTTTGGATTGAGAAGCAGGCAGGACACAGCTCAATGACGCCGGCTGAACCGGTTGATGATATTCATATGCCGAACGGCTCAATCCTGCCGCTCATTATTTCTTTCGGCCTCTTTGTCGCAGCGTTCGGGCTGATGTACAGAACCGATCACGCTTGGGGCCTGCCGGTGATCTTTATCGGACTCGGTATCACATTTATTACGATGCTGCTTCGCTCAGTCATTGATGATCACGGCTATCATATTCATAAAGAAGAACTGCCGAACGATGATAAAGGGGTGAAGGCATAATGCAAATCGAAGAAAAATTCACCGCAGAAACCTTTCCAGCTTCTCCCGAAAAAGTAACACTGGAAGGGAAAAATAAATTTTTAGGCTTTTGGCTTTTCCTTGGAGGAGAGACAGTTCTGTTCGCGTCTCTCTTCGCAACGTTTCTCGCACTCCGGAATTCAAACGCCGGTGACCCGCCTACGACGGAAATGTTTGATGTGACGCTTGTGTTTATCGCCACAATGCTTTTATTAACAAGCAGTTTAACGAGTGTGTATGCGATGTACCACATGAAGAACTTTTCCTTCGGCAAAATGCAGCTATGGCTGGGGATTACGATCTTATTGGGGGCGGGCTTTTTAGCATTGGAGATTTATGAGTTTAAGCATTACACCCATGAGTTTGGCTTTACTATCACAAGCTCTGCACTCGGTTCCGCGTTTTACACGCTCGTCGGTACACACGGCGCCCACGTGGCATTTGGGCTTATGTGGATCAGCACGCTGATGATACGCAATGCCAAAAGGGGACTGAATCTGTATACGGCGCCTAAGTTTTATGTTGCCAGTCTTTATTGGCACTTTATTGATGTCGTGTGGGTCTTTATCTTTACCGTTGTATATTTAATGGGGATGGTGGGATAAACATGGTCGGTAAAAAAAGCAGGGGGCATATCAACAGCGATCTTGAATTTAAGAAAAAGAAGCATGCTCAGGAGATGAAATATCAGGTTCTGTCTTTTGGCTTAATGATTGGACTAACGATTGTTGCCTTTCTGACTGTGGCAACGGACGGTGTCGCCAGCTGGTTTACGATTCCTTTCATTATTCTGCTTGCTGCAATTCAAGTCATCTTCCAACTGTATTATTTCATGCATATGAATCAAAAAGGGCATGAGGCGCCGGCACTGTTTTTGTATTCAGGCATGTTTGTCGCGTTTATTACGGTGCTTGCGTTTGTCACAATTATATGGTGGTAATTTGAACAGCTGCCGGAGGTGAAGAAATGAATCAGTTAGACGTGTTTGGGTTTCGCGCGATGTGGAGCCCTTATCTTTTTTGTATCCTGTTGGGTATTACGGTGCTTTATCTCTATTTTTACTGGCGAATGTCTTCAAAGCCTGAACGGATAACAGGTAAAGAGATGGTGTGCTTTCTGTCGGCGATGCTGTTTTTATATGCAGCTGAGGGAAGCCCGGTTGACCTGCTCGGACATATTATGTTCAGCGCGCATATGATTCAGATGGCTGTCCTGTATTTGGTCGTCCCGCCGCTATTGATTGCGGGAATTCCTGCATGGCTTTGGGAAAAAATCATTTTCAAGCCCGCCATTAAACCGGTTTTTTCATTCTTTTCGACACCTTTAATTGCTTTGCTTTTGTTTAACGGCATTTTTTCGTTATATCATGTTCCGCTTATATTTGATACTGTCAAAACGGATCCGTTTTATCATACATTAATGACTTGGCTCATCTTTGTACTGGCGTTTTTGATGTGGTGGCCGCTTGTTCATAAGGTAGAGCGTCTCCGGCAGCTCAGCGGCTTGATGAAGCTGGGATATATTATGGCGGACGGTATGCTGCTCACGCCTGCTTGCGCGCTGATCATGTTCAGCGGCGCGCCGTTATACGCGACCTATACAGACCCGTCTGCATGGGCTGAGGCAATGAAGCTTTGTGTGCCTGCGGATATGATGGGGCAGGTCCCATTAACAGGACCGGAGATGTTCAATACACTGCCTTTGTTGGAGGATCAGCAGCTCGGAGCAGTCATGATGAAAATCATCCAGGAAATTGTGTACGGCACTTTTTTGGCGCTTGTTTTTTTTCAATGGGTGAAGAAAGAAAGAGAAAAGGACGGGCAGGAGGAACCGCCGTATATTCAACAGACGATATCATAAAAGGTACAGCAGAAGATGCTGTACCTTTTCAGCGTGTCGACAAACCCTCGCATTCGTTGTCAAGTCTGCGCGTTGGCGCTCACGAATGAAAACATTCGCTCCGCTCCAATGCTCGCCTTTCCTAGACTTCAAAGGTTTTCAATCACGCTGAAAAGATGACAAAATGCTAAAATCAAAACCGTTTTGCATTTTGTCAACCAATCTGACAGGAACAGCAGAAGATGCTGTTCCTTTTCATTACATTTGAACTGTTTTTAACATGTCGGATATGTCCTGAATCAGTGCCTTGCTTTTTGTTACAACCTGTACGGGAAACTCTTCCGTTTCTCCATATTCTACTCCGTGCGGGTAGTAATGCTTGCCTAAGAGAGGGGGCATTAATTGAATCACGGCGCGGCCGCTTCCAACATCGCCCTTAGCCGCAATGCCTGGTATCCGCAGGTAAAACGTACCCTCAATCGTCGAAAACTTTCTGTCATAGGTGACTCTTTCGTAATCCCATTGACCCGCTCTGATGAGACCTTTGCTTTCCATCAAGTCGTCTAGCCAGCTGAGCTCAGCCTTTACTCCTTCAAGCCCGCTTTCAGTAAACTTCAACACTGACCCCTCCTTATAAAAATTACCTTTCCTGACAATCATAGTATGAAAGCGTTAAACTTTCAATGAATCTTCTTCTTTTGAAAGTATGCAAAAAATAAATTTTGACGAAAATAGCACTAGACTAAAGGAGGGCTATACAGATGACAAAAATAAAAGATCTGATGACAGCCGACTTGCAATATTGCACGGTATTAGATAATGTATATGAAGCTGCAGTAAAGATGAAGGACGCGAATATAGGTGCGGTTCCGGTAGTAGATGAGGATGGAGAAACCCTCGTTGGCATCGTGACCGACCGGGATCTCGTGTTAAGAGGTATCGCTATAAAAAAACCGAATTCGCAAAAAATCACTGACGCGATGACCGAAAAACCTGTCAGTGTGGAGGAAGATGCTTCAGTCGATGAGGTTCTTCATTTGATGGCATCACATCAGCTCAGAAGGATACCCGTTACAAAAAACAAAAAGCTGACTGGAATCGTCACGCTTGGTGATCTTTCTTTATCTGAGCAAACGAATGAACGTGCCGGCAGCGCCTTATCGGATATTTCCGAGGGTGATGACAGAGAAGAAGGCTTTTTTCATTAACACATAAATCTTTGACATGTTAAATAGGCTGTATTGTAATGAGATGTAAGGCAAGACACGTGATCGCACGGGGGTGATAGATTGAAAAATATATTGAGAGCACTGGTTATCCTCTTGATTATCTGCGGAACTTATGTTCTGTTTATTCAATACGGATCTGTTCCTGAAAAAAAATCCAATGACAGCGAGCCTCAAGTGTCTAACGAGGAAGCGCAAAGCGGCAAACGAATACATATGCCGACTTCAGGGTTATTGTCCTTTATGGGCAAGTCCGCCGATGATGTAACAAAAAAGCTTGGGAAACCTGAACGCATTGACCCTTCCGCATATGATTACGATTGGTGGGTTTACAATCAAGGAAAGGACCAATATATCCAAATCGGAGTATTAAATAATAAAGTGGTCACATTATTTGCAGCTGGGAATGATATTAACGCAAAGCCTTTCAAAATTGGCGAATCAACCGGAGAAGTATTCAAGACGACCCAGGTGGCGCCGTTTGTGAATGTAGAGTATAAAGGAAATTCCTATCGATTTGAGTTTTCTGAAGAGGATATCAATACCAGACCGACTGTGAAGGTAGGAAAGATGTATGTCCAGCTGTATATGGACAAATTTGAGGGGAAGCTATCCAGCATCAGGGCGTTTGATGCGCAAGCCTTTGTAAAGCAAAGACCTTATGAGGTTGTGTACCGCGGTGAATTAATGAAATCCAAAGATGTTTCAGATGATAAGTGGGAAAAGATCCAAACGACGAGCGAAAAGCAAATATTTGATTTGACGAATGTCATACGTGTCAAGTATGGACTTGCGAAGCTTGAGTGGGACCAGCCGACGGCGGAAGTAGCTTTTGGACATAGCAAGGATATGAAGGACAATAACTATTTCTCCCATGTTTCTAAAAAATACGGGACGCTGAAAGACCGCTTAGAAGAAGGGGATGTTGACTTTCAGCAAGCGGGAGAAAACATCGCATACAATTATGTGGACGGTCCGGCCGCTGTAGAAGGCTGGCTTAATAGTGAAGGCCATCGAAAAGCGCTTCTAAATTCCGATTATACGCATCTAGGTGTCGGAGTAGACCGGAAATATTACACCCAAAATTTTATTAAGCGATGGTAATGAAAAGCCGCGAACGGTGGGACTGACCCCCGTTTTTGAGACAGGGATCAAAACACCTTTCAAACAGCCAATTGCCGATAGTTTATCGGTGATCGGCTGTTTAGTTTCGTTTGAATTCGAATATTGTTATAATAATAAATGTATTCTTTGACAGTGCGTTCTACGATGGCG